>DAITPL010000046.1:0-20763 GCA_036833615.1 Rhodanobacter sp. | reverse complement strand
GGCGTGGTACCGCGGGTACTACCAATGACCCGCCCGCAGCAGCGCACCCCGTGCGCGATGCCTCTGCTTCTGTAGGGCGGGCACTGCCCGCCGGCCCCTCAATGTGGCACGACCAAGAGCGGCGGGCCGTGCCTGCCCTACGAAGCAGAAGCACGCGCATCGGTGCGCGCCTGCACGCTGCCTCAGAACGGCTTGGCGATCACCAGGAACACCACGCCCAGCAACAGCAGCACCGGCAGCTCGTTGAACCAGCGCAGCGCGCGTGATGAAGGCAACTGCCCACCCGCGGCAGCACGCTTGAGCAGACGTCCGCAGTAAATGAAATGCGTCAGCAGCAGCGCTACCAGCAGGAGTTTCGCATCCAGCCAGTGCAGTGTTCCGGTGACGTTGGGCAAGGTGCCGGGAAACACCCGCCAGCCTTCCCACAACACCAGGCCAAACACGAACGCGAAGCCGAACATGTTGTGGCCGAACTTGTACAGGCGCCGTCCCATCAACTGCAGGCGCGCCTGTACCGGCGGCTGATCGCCGGCCTCGGCCATGTTCACCAGAATGCGCGGCAGGTAAAACACCGCCGCCATCCACGCAATGTCAAACAACAGATGCAGGGTCTTGATCAGCAGATAGGTCATGGCCGCACGGGACGGGCGCTGCGGCGCGCAGCGGCAGGGATGATAACCCGACCACACGCCATCACGTGGGCGGATGCCGCAGCGTGCACCTCAGCCTTGCGTCGGCCCGATGCGCAACAGCAATGCCTGCAGCAAGCGTTCCTGATGTGCCGGCGAGAGCGGTGCATCGTGCCGGTCGGCAAGCTGGAAGAAGTCCTCGACACGCTCCCCAAACGTGGCAATGCGTGCATCGTGCACGCGGACTTCGGCGTGCACCATGACCTGTGCCACGGCCGCCAGCAGCCCCGGACGATCCGTCGCCACCAACGCCATCTGGGTACGATCGCCGGCGGTCTGGAACACGATGCGCGGCACCACCTGAAAATGTTTTTGATGGCGTGACATGCCGCGCTTGCCCGGTTGCACGCCGGCAGATTGTTCCAGCGCGCGCTGCAGACGCTCCTGCAACTCCAGTGCACGCGCCTCGCTGGCCGGCTGTTGGGTGTCGGCCTCCAGCAGCAGGAACGTATCCAGCGCCATGCCGGTGGCCGAACTGAGGATGCGTGCCTCCATCACCGAGAAACGCAAGCGATCCAATACTGCCGTGACGGTGGCAAACAACCCGTCCCGATCCCGCGCGTGCACGAACAGCTCCGTACTGCCACGCACCGACTGCGCCAGCACCGCCACCAGCGGCAACCTGCCCGCAGCCTGCAACATTGCCGCACTCTGCCACGCAATCTGCTCCGGGCGATGGCGCAGAAAGCTGGGCTGCGGAAAGTCCTCCCACAGGCGCAGCACCTCGGTCTCGACATGCCCTGCCGCGCGCAGCAGGGCCAGCGCGTGCTCACGACATTCGCGCACGCGTGCTTCGGCATCCCCCGGCAACTCGACATCGCTGCGCAGCGCGAAGCGCGTGGCGGTATACAGATCCGACAACAACCGGTCCTTCCAGGCATTCCACAACCGCGGACTGGTGCCGATGATGTCGGCCACCGTCAACAGATACAGTTGGCCGAGGTGCTCGCGATCACCGACATGCTCGGCAAACCGGCGCACGACCTCGGGGTCGGTGATGTCCTGGCGTTGCGCCGTGGTGCTCATCAGCAAGTGCCAGCGCACCAGCCACGCCACGCGCTCGATGTCACCGGCGGGCAGGCCCAGCCGCGTGCAAAACGCCTGCGCATCTTCGGCGCCCAGCACCGAATGATCGCCACCGCGGCCCTTGGCGATGTCGTGGAACAGCGCGGCCAGCAGCAGCACCTCGGGTTTGGGCAAGGTCGGCCAGATCTCGCAGCCCACGGGAAAGTCATCGCGCGCCGCCGGCTCGGCAAAGTTCGCCAGGTTGCGCAGCACGCGCAACGTGTGTTCGTCCACCGTATAGACGTGGAACAAGTCATATTGCATGCGCCCGAAAACCTTGCCGAACGCCGGCAGGATCGCGGCCAGCAAACCATGCCGGTTCATCCGCCACAGTGCCTCGACCGCCGGTGCGCCACGCCGCAGCAGATGCAGGAACGTGGCCAGCACCTCGGGATCGCGCGCCAGCGTGTCCGCCTGCCGGGCCGTGGCACGATGGATACGGCGCATGCTGTCGGCGCTGAAACCAACCACCCCGGGTTGATCCATGCGCACCAGAAAAATCTCGATCAAGGCGGCCGGTCGGCGCATGAACAATTGCGGATCGCGCGCGGCCAGGCGCGTGCCATAGCGCACGAAATCCGCGCCAACCGGGATACCCGCACTCGGCGTCTCCAGCATTTCCTCGAGCCGTTCGGCAACCTGCACGCCGAGGCGTTCCACCTGGCTGGCGGCGCGGTAATAGCCCTGCATGAATTGCTCGACACCCAGGTTGCGTTCGTGCTCGTCCTCGAAACCCAGCCGCGCCGCCAATGCCCGCTGGTAATCAAACAACAGCCGTTCCTCGGCGCGACCAGCTTCCAGGTGCAGCGCATAGCGATAGCGGCGCAACGTACGTTCGGCGTCCTCCAGCAGCGTTTGTTCCGCAGGGTCGAGCAAGCCTTCCAGCACCATGTGCGCCAAGTCACCCGCGCCGGCAAGGCGCAATCCCATCCAGCGCAACGAGTCCAGCGTGCGCAAGCCACCCGGACCTTCCTTCAGGTTGGGCTCCAGGTTGTACGCGGTGTCATCGAATCGCGCATGGCGTGCCTTGCGCTCGCCCTGGCGCGCAGCCAGATACGCAGCCGGTGGCCACAGCGCAGGATCGTCGACGATGGCGCGCAGCCGGTCATCCAGCGCGCTATCGCCGGCGAGCCGGCGCGCATCCAGCAGACTGGTGAAGACACTGGCGTCCTGTGCCGCCAATGCACGGCATTGCGCCGGATCGCGGACGGCGTGGCCAACCTTCAGCCCGATATCCCACAGGGTGGCAAAAAATTGCCCCAGCGCGCGCAGCCTTGCGGGCTCGGGCGCCTCGACCAGCGCCAGCAGGTCCACGTCCGAATACGGAAACAGCAGGCCGCGACCAAATCCGCCCACGGCAAACAAAGCCGCGTCCGTCACCTCACCCAGGCACGCGGTCCACACATGAGCGACCATGCGCGAAACCGACTCGCCCCGCCGGCGCGCCAGCACACTGGCGTCCATGCCATCACGGAAGGCCGTGGCCAGCGCCCGGTCGACATCGCCGAGCAGTTGACGCAGTGCCAATCGGGCTGCACTGGATACGCCCGAGCGCGGCACGGCGACGGGAAGTCGCGGCAATGCCGGCAGGACGGCAGGGCTGGGCATGGTCATGACCTGGCGGGTTACTCCCGGGAGCCTGGACAATGGAAACACAAGCGGCTGCAGCTTCGTCGTTTTGGGCACTGCCGCGCCACTTTTCGGCCCATGGACCCACTATGGGCCTGCCAACCGTCACGGCAACTGCTTCAAAACGACTTCGTCACGCCGGCCCGGGTTCTACCGCCCTGACTCCTGGGCGTCAGCTGGGCCCAAGCGAACGCGGCAATCGGCCGGACATCCGCAGCCGGCCACTACTGGCCAGGCTGCGAGCACACGGCCCAAACCGCTCAGGCATCCGGCCACGGCGTGAGAATCTCATAGCCATCATCGGTCACGACCAGGGTGTGCTCCCACTGCGCCGACAACGAATGGTCCTTGGTGACCACGGTCCAGCCGTCAGGGAGCTGACGTGTCTGCGCCTTGCCGGCGTTGACCATGGGCTCGATGGTGAAGGTCATGCCTTTTTTCAGGGTCAGCCCGGTGCCCGGCTTGCCGTAATGCAGCACCTGCGGTTCGTCATGGTAGATCTTGCCAATGCCGTGGCCGCAATACTCACGCACGATGCTGAAGCCGGCAACCTCCGCGTGTTGCTGGATGGCATGGCCGATATCGCCCAGCGTGGCACCCGGGTGCACCGCGCGGATACCGCACATCATGGCCTCGAACGTGGTGTCGACCAGGCGCTTGGCCAGCACCGATGGCGTGCCTGCGATATACATGCGACTGGTATCGCCGTGCCAGCCATTCTTGATGACGGTGACGTCCAGATTGATGATGTCGCCATCCTTGAGTACCTTGCCCTCGTTCGGGATGCCGTGGCAGATCACCTGGTTGACCGACGTGCACAGCGTCTTCGGGAAACCGTGGTAGCCCACATTGGCCGGGATGGCCTTCTGCACGTTCACGATGTGCTCGTAGGCGCGACGGTCCAGTTCTTCGGTATTGACGCCGGGCTTGACGTAATCCTTGAGCATGGCCAGCACCTCGGCGGCCAGTTTGCCCGCGACACGCATGCCTTCCAGGTCTTGCGCTGATTTTATCTCGACGGCCATGGTTTCCACTTGCAGGTTGTGCAGGCAACGCTGCGCAGGATCGCGCAACTTGCCGCGTCGCCGGCGTACCGGCTACAATTTCCCGGCTTTGCTGGGTCGATAGGGCTGTTTCCACCACCGACACCGTGCAAAGCGAACCGGGATTGTAGCTCGCACCGGTACAACACCCAAACCAACGCCACACACGTGTCGGCACCGTCTTCGGGGTGCTGCGCCTTGCCCACCACCAACATCGGGCGAGTCGCGGTCGAAGCCGGGGACACGTGGAGGTCCCAACCCCCAGGCCTTTCAGGCCACTGCAAGGAGTCACACCCATGGCCCAAGTCACCATGCGCCAGATGCTCGAAGCCGGCGTCCATTTCGGTCACCAGACCCGTTACTGGAACCCGAAGATGGCCCCGTATATTTTCGGCGCCCGCGGCAAGATCCACATCATCAACCTGGAAAAGACCCTGCCGCTGTTCACCGACGCGATGAACTACCTGTCGGCGTTGGCCCAGAAGCGCGGCACGATCCTGTTCGTCGGCACCAAGCGCTCGGCGCGCGAGTCGCTGGCCGAGGAAGCTGCCCGCGCCGGCATGCCGTTCGTCACTGCCCGCTGGCTCGGCGGCATGTTGACCAACTTCCGCACGGTCAAGCAGTCCGTGGCGCGCCTGAAGGAACTGGAAGCAGCCGAGACGGACGGCAGCTTCGACAAGCTGGTCAAGCACGAAGTGCTGTCACGGCGGCGCGAGCGCGACAAGCTGCAAGCCTCGCTCGGCGGCATCAAGGACATGAATCGCCTGCCTGACGCCTTGTTCGTGATCGACATCGGTCACGAAGACATCGCCGTGCAGGAAGCGAAAAAGCTCGGCATCCCGGTGATCGCCGTGGTCGACACCAATTACAACCCGGAGCTGGTCGACTATGCCATTCCGGGCAACGATGATGCGATCCGCGCCATCCAGCTGTATGCGCGCGCCGCCGCTGACGCCATTCTGGAAGGCAAGGCCGCCGCACCGGATGCCGCCCACGGGGACGCCAACGATTTTGTCGAACTGGACGAAGAAGGCAACCCGATCGCGAAGATGGATCGCAAGCCGTCACCACGCCGTGACGCGGCACCGCGCAAGAGTGCACCACGCCGCGACGGCGGCCACGATGGTGCCCGCGGTGCGCACCACGACGGCGCCGCGACGCCGGCAACCAAGTAAGCACCGCGCGGCGTCGGCGGTGCACCCGCTGACCTTTTCGCACATGGTCATCACGCGACGGCAGCTGTCTGCCGTCGCGGCATACAGCAGCAAGAGGTAGAGACCGATGAGCACTATTTCCGCACAGATGGTGAAGGAGCTGCGTGAGCGTTCCGGCGCCGGCATGATGGAATGCAAGAAAGCGCTGGTGGAGAATCAGGGCGATATCGACAAGGCCATGGAATGGCTGCGCAAATCGGGCCTGGCCAAGGCAGACAAGAAAGCCAGTCGCATTGCCGCCGAGGGTCGCATCGTCAGCGCGCACAAGGGCCACGACGCGGTGCTGGTGGAAATCAATTGCGAAACGGACTTTGTCGCCCGGGACGCCAGTTTCCTGAAATTCAGCGACACCGTGGCGGACATCGCGTTGAAGTCCGGCGCTGCCGACGTCGATGCCCTGAAGGCTGCCGCTTACCCCGGCGCCGCAAGCGTTGCAGAAGCCGCGAAAGTGCTGATCACCACGATTGGCGAGAAAATCGAGGTACGCCGCATGGCGCGTGTGCACGCCACCGGTACCGTGGGCACGTATGTCCACAATGGCCGTATCGGGGTATTGGTCGCGCTGGACGGCGGCAACGACGAGCTGGCCAAGGGTATCGCCATGCATGTCGCGGCAATGAACCCGGCCTACGTCAGCGCCGCCGATGTTCCGGCCGCCTTCCTGGCCAAGGAAAAGGATATTGCCCTGAGCCAGATGTCCGACAAGGAAAAACACAAGCCGGCAGACATCCTGGAAAAGATCATCACCGGCAAGGTGCACAAGATCATCGCCGAGATCACCCTGCTCGGCCAGTCTTACGTATTGGACACCAGCATGTCGGTGGCCGATGCGCTGAAGAAGACCGGCGCGCACATCGAGTCGGTGGTGCGTCTGGCGGTTGGTGAGGGCATCGAGAAACCCACCGAGGACTTCCACGCCGAAGTCATGAAACAGGCCGGTCTGGGCTGAGTTTCGCCGTGATCCCACCGAAAAAGGCCGCAGCCCATCGCGGCCTTTTTCGTACGCCCCAGCTACCACCACGCGCCTGCCCCATCGCTCCAGCCGGCAGGCCACCCACGCCGTACAATACCGTCCATTTGCCGCGCCACCGGGAGATTGCATGAGCACCCAGCTGAACTTCCACCGCATCCTGCTCAAACTCTCCGGCGAGGCCCTGATGGGCGACGCCGACTACGGCATCGATCCGAACGTCATCGGCCGGCTGGCCAACGAGATCATCGAGGTGCAGCGGGCCGGCGTCGAGATTGGCCTGGTCATTGGCGGCGGCAATATTTTTCGCGGCGCCGGTCTGGCCGCTGCCGGCATGGATCGCGTCACCGCCGATCACATGGGCATGCTGGCAACGGTCATGAACGCGCTGGCCATGCAGGACGCGATCGAAAAGCGCGGCGGATTCGCCCGCGTGATGAGCGCCATCCCGATCCACGACGTGGCCGAGGACTACATCCGCCGACGCGCGATCCGCCACATTGAAAAGGGCCGCATCGTGTTGTTTGCTGCCGGTATCGGCAATCCTTTCTTCACCACCGACTCCGCCGCCGCCCTGCGCGCTGTCGAGCTGGGCGCGGACCTGCTGCTCAAGGCGACCAAGGTTGACGGCGTCTACACGGCCGACCCGGCTACCCACAGCGATGCCACCCGTTACGACGCGCTGAGCTACGACGAAGTGATCGAACACAAGCTCGCCGTGATGGATACCGCCGCGATCGCGCTGTGCCGCGACCATGGCATGCCCTTGCGCATCTACGACATGACCGTAAGCGGCAACCTCATGCGCATCATGCACGGCGAAGCCATCGGCACCATCGTGCGCGACGTCTGAGTACCCTGCCGGCCAGCCGCCGCGCGAAACGGCGCTGCTATAATCCGCAGCTTGCTTGATCTTCCGGGAAACGCCACATGCTCAACGACATCAAGGCCGATGCCCAGACCCGCATGGGCAAGAGTATCGAATCGCTGAAGCACGATCTGGTCCGTGTACGCAGCGGGCGCGCCAGCACCGCGCTGGTCGACGGTATCAAGGTGCCGTATTACGGGGCCGACATGCCGCTGACCCAGGTCGCCTCGGTCACGCTCGCCGACGCCCGCACGATCGTCATCACGCCATGGGAAAAATCCATGGTGGCGCCGATCGAGAAAGCGCTGATGGCGTCGGACCTGGGTATCACGCCAACCACCGCGGGTACCGTGATCCGCCTGAACATGCCCGCACTTACCGAGGATCGGCGCAAGGAACTGGCCCGGCACGTAGCCCACGAGGGCGAAAACGCGAAGATCGCCGTGCGCAACGTCCGCCGCGATGCGTTGCAACAGATCAAGGATCTGCTCAAGGAAAAGCTCATCACCGAAGACGACGACCATCGCGTCGATGACGAGGTGCAAAAGCTCACCGACCGCGCCATCAAGGACATCGACGCCGTGGTCAAGGCGAAAGAAGACGAGTTGATGGCCCTGTAGGTGGGCGCCGCCATCACCACGTTGATTTCCCCACCACCGATCAGCGCGGGCGCGGGCACTTCAAAAAAAACATCCCGCGTTCCGGGCGCGCTCGCGACCGCGACGAATCATTCCGGGCGAAGCGCTCCGGCTTCGCTACCTGCGCGGGGCCGGCACCGGTCATGAACACCCCGGCACCGCGCCAGATTCCACGGCATATCGCCATCGTCATGGATGGCAACGGGCGGTGGGCCAAGGCCCGCCACCGGCCACGCAACTTCGGCCACAACGCCGGCCGCAAGGCGGTGCGCGCGGTCGTGGAAGCCTGCCTGCACGAAGGGGTCCAGGTGCTTACCCTGTTTGCGTTCTCCAGCGAAAACTGGCAACGCCCACAGGAAGAGGTGGGCGCGCTGATGAGCTTGTTCGTGCGCGCGCTGGACATGGAAGTGGATGAGCTGTCTGCGCACGGCGTTCGCCTGCGGTTCGTCGGTGATCTGGATGCATTCGACGCGCCACTGCGCCAACGCATGCACGCCGCCATGCAGTCCACCGCCGGCAACGCACAGTTGCAGGTCAACGTTGCCGTCAACTATGGCGGGCGTTGGGACATCACCCAGGCCTGCCGCCAGGCCGCCCGGGCGGTGGCCAATGGCGAGCTGGATCCCGAGCAGATTGACGAGACGCGCGTGGGCAACTGGATGACGCTGGCCGAGGGACCAGCGCTGGATCTGCTGATCCGCACCGGCGGGGAACTGCGCCTGAGCAACTTCCTGTTGTGGCAGGTGGCATATGCCGAGCTGTACTTTACCGATACGCTGTGGCCGGACTTTGATCAAGCCTGCCTGCATCGAGCCATTGAAGACTATGTTCAGCGCGAGCGCCGCTATGGCCGCACCAGCGAACAAGTCACCCCGTCACCGTAAAGGATCCTCATGCTGCTCCAGCGTGTTCTGACTGCCCTGCTGCTGGCACCGTTGGTGATCGTGCTGATCGCGTTCGCGCCGACGGCGCTGTTCGCGGCCGTGGTCACGATCACGTTCCTTGCCGCACTGTGGGAATGGGCGACGCTGAGCGGCCTGAACAGCTACGCGTGGCGCAGTGCGCTGCTGGTGCTGACGGCGCTGGCGTTTGCTGCCTTGTGGTTGCTGCGCACCTCGCCACTGGGCAACTGGGTGCTGGCCGCTGGTGTGGCATGGTGGTTGCTGGTGTGTGTATGGCTGCGCCACTTTGCGTTTGGTGCCGCGCCCACACGGGAAAACATTGCCCGCAAACTCTTGGCTGGCTGGTGCGTGATGCTGCCTGCGTGGATGGCGCTGGTGAGCGTGCACGCACGGGAACCGGACGGCCACTGGTGGACGTTGCTGGCACTGTTGATCGTGTGGGCAGCCGATATCGGCGCATACTTCAGCGGACGCACATTCGGCAAACGCAAACTGGCGCCGCAAATCAGCCCGGGCAAGACCTGGGCCGGAGCCTGGGGCGCACTGGTGGCCGGCGCGTTGGCGATGCTGGTCGGTGCATGGCTGCTCGACGTGCGGGGGGAACGGCTGCTCGGCCTGTTGCTGCTGGCGCTGATCACCGTGGCCACGTCGATTGTCGGCGACCTGCTGGAAAGCCTGATGAAACGCCACGCCAAGGTAAAGGATTCCGGCACGCTGTTCCCCGGCCACGGCGGGCTGCTGGATCGTCTGGACAGCGTTTTTGCCGCACTGCCGGTGTTTGCCCTCGGCTTGTTGTGGCTGGACATCTGAATGAAGCACCAGGCATGAAAAGAGTTGCTGTGCTCGGCGCCACCGGATCGATCGGCAGCAGCACGCTGGACGTCATCGCGCGGCACCCCGACCAATTTTGCGCCACCGTGCTGACCGCGTATCACCGCGTCGAGGCACTCGCGGCCTTGTGCGTGACGCACCGTCCGCAACTGGCGATCATTGCCGACCCGGCGCTGGAACCGGAGCTGGCACGACGACTGGCCGCCGCCGGTGTGCACTGCGACATTGCCAGCGGCCACGCGGCCATCGCCACGGCTGCGGCCGGTGCGCTGTGTGATGTCGTGGTGGCCGCCATTGTCGGCGCGGCGGGACTGGACTCCACACTCGCTGCGGCGCGCGCCGGCAAACGTTTGCTGCTGGCCAACAAGGAAGCCATTGTCATGGCCGGGCCACTGCTGCTGGATGCCGTGCGCATCGGCGGTGGCGCGTTGTTGCCGGTGGACTCCGAACACAACGCCATCTTCCAGTGTTTGCCGCCCGGTCAGACCGCACTCGGCCGACCGCAAGCAAGCCCTGCTCAAGCCGGGGTGCGCCGACTGATCCTTACCGCCTCCGGCGGCCCGTTCCGGGGCTGGACCCGCGAACAACTGGCCACAGTCACGCCTGATCAAGCGTGCAAGCATCCAAACTGGGTGATGGGGCGCAAGATTTCCGTCGACTCCGCCACGCTGATGAACAAGGGCCTGGAAGTGATCGAGGCCCACCATCTGTTCGCGATGCCGATTGACGCCATCGATGTGGTGGTGCACCCGCAAAGCCTGGTGCATTCATTCGTCGAGTACATCGATGGCTCGGTGCTGGCACAACTCGGACATCCGGACATGCGCACTGCGATCGCCTGTGCGCTGGCGTGGCCGCAGCGCGTCGAATCCGGAGTGGCATCACTGGACCTGACCACCTGCGCACCACTGGCGTTCGAAGCGCCGGACCGCGCAACGTTTCGCTGCCTGGATCTGGCTGCCGCCGCACTGCGCGCCGGCGGTGACAGCCCGGCGATCCTCAACGCCGCCAACGAGATTGCAGTGGCAGCCTTCCTGGCCGGCGCGCTGCCATTCCTGGCCATCGCCGACGTGGTGGAATCGGTACTGGCGGAACTGCCGGGGCAAGTTGTGGTCGATGTCCCGACGCTTTGTGAACGGGACGCCACGGCGCGCGAGGTGGCGCGGCGCATCCTGCGCCATGCTTGCTGATATTCTGCACGGCATCTCCTCTCCTGATCGCGGTACTTGATGACTCCGTTTTTCGGCTCCGTATTCTGGTTGCTGGTCACGCTTGGCGTGCTGGTGACGTTTCACGAGTTTGGCCACTTCTGGGTCGCGCGCCGCTGTGGGGTCAAGGTGCTGCGGTTCTCCGTGGGCTTCGGCCGCGCGCTGTGGAAACGTACCGGCCGCGACGGCACGGAATACTGGATCGCCGCCATTCCGCTGGGCGGCTACGTCAAGATGCTCGACGCCCGCGAAGGCCCGGTGGACCCGGCATTGCGCGACCAGGAATTCACCGGCAAGCCGATCTGGCAGCGCATTGCCATCGTTGCTGCCGGCCCGGGGTTCAACCTGCTGTTTACCGTGCTCGCGTTCTGGGCCATGTTCATGCTCGGCCGACCTGATGTCGCGCCGGTGGTGACGGCAACCCCGCACAGCCTGGCGGCCGACGCCGGAATTCGCAGTGGCGATCGCATCCTCGATGTCGACGGGCGTGCGGTAAGTACCTGGAGCGACGCGATGGACGGCGTCGTCAACGGCATGCTTGGGCGTAACCCGTTGCCAGTGGAGGTGCGCAGCGCCGATGGCCATACGCGCGAGGTCGTCTTGCCCCTGGACCAGCTGCCGGCCGACGGGGCAATCGAGCAGTACGTGGTCAAGCTAGGCCTGCACCTGGCAGCACCACCGGCAGTCGCCGCCACGGTCATGCCCGGCCAGCCAGCAGCACTGGCGGGGCTGCGCAGCGGTGATCGCATCGTCAGCGTCAACGGCAGCCCGGCGGCGGACTTCGTCGCGTTTGGCCAACTGGTGCAGGCACAGGCTGCCAAGTCGCCACAACTCGCGCTGGTGGTGCAACGCGGTACGCAAACACTGCGCATGCAAGTCACCGTGAAGTGGGAATCACTCGACGGTCAGCCGTCGAAGTGGGTGATGGGCGTGGGTGCGCCGGCGGCCGAAACAGCGACCGTGCGCTACGGTCCGCTCCGTGCGCTCGGTGCCGCCTTCAGTGCGACATGGCGCAACACCGCCCAGACGTTCAGCATGCTGGGCAAGATGGTCACCGGCGAAACATCAACGCGTAACCTGTCCAGTGTCATCGGCATCGCTGCCGTAGCCAACGCGACGGCACACATGGGTTTGTCGTGGTTCCTGCAGTTCCTTGCCGTGATCTCGCTGAGCCTGGCAATCCTCAACATCTTGCCAATCCCGATCTTGGACGGCGGGCACCTGCTGTATTATCTTGTGGAGCTGATCAAAGGCAGCCCGGTCAGCGAACAGACGATGATTGTCGGTCAGTACATCGGCATGGCGTTGTTGTTTGGCCTGATGGGCTTGGCGTTCTACAACGACATCCAGCGAATGTTGTTGTCGTGACGCGGCGGATCGGTTCATTCGTTGCAACCATGGTGCGTCGGCGTGCCCGCGCACTGGTGCCGCTGTGCGTTGGCACAACAGGCTCCGCGGCGCTTCGCGACGCGGAGTCATTTCCGGGACAAGGCGCGTCCTTGCCCCATTCATTGATCGGGATGGCCGCGTCGTTGGCCACCCCGGCGAAATAACCTCACGGAATCGACGATGAAGCGTATCGCCGCGCTGATCCTGCTCGCCTCACTCTCTGCCAATGCCTTCGCCTTCGACCCGTTCGTCGTGTCGGATATCCGCATTGACGGACTCAGCCGTATCTCGGCCGGCACGGTGTACAACTATCTGCCGGTGAACAAGGGCGACCAGCTGACCGACAGTGCGGCGCAACGGGCGATCCGCGCGCTGTATCAGACCAAATTCTTCAGCAATGTGGAGCTTGATCGCGAAGGCAACATCCTGGTCATCAAGGTCACGGAGCGGCCGTCCATTGCGAAGCTCACGCTGCGTGGCAACAAGGACATCAAGTCCGACGAGCTGAAGAAGGGACTCAAGGGAATCGGCCTGACCGAAGGCGAGACCTTCGATCGGCTGGCCCTGGACAACGTGCAGCAGGAACTGATCCGCCAGTACTACAACCGCGGCAAGTACAACGTGACGGTGGACCCGCACGTCACTCAGCTGGACCGCAACCGCGTCGCCATCGACATCGAGATCCGCGAAGGCAAGGCCGCCAAGATCAAGGAATTCAACATCATTGGCAACCAGGCATTCACCGACAAGGACATCCGCGAGGGTTTCGAGTCGGACACCACAAACCTGATGTCGTGGTATTCCAAGGATGACCAGTACTCGCGCGAGAAGCTTTCCGGCGATCTGGAGAAACTGCAGTCGTACTACATGGATCGCGGCTACGCGGACTTCGGCGTGGACTCCACCCAGGTGTCGATCGCGCCGGACAAACGATTCATGTACATCGACGCCAGCATCAAGGAAGGCGAAATCTACAAAGTCGCCGACGTCAAGCTGCTGGGCACGTTGATCCTGCCCGAAACCACGTTGCGCCAGCTGGTTTTTCTCAAGACCGGCGACACGTTCAATCGCGCTGCAATCGAAAACAGCACCAAGGCGATCAAGGCGATCCTGGCCAACATCGGCTACGCCTATGCGAAAGTCACGCCTATCCCCAAGCTGGACAAGGACAAGCGCACCGTCGACGTGACGTTGTATGTGGAGCCCGGGCAGCGCGTGTACGTGCGGCGCGTGGTATTTGCCGGCAACACCCGTACCGAGGATGGGGTTCTGCGCCGGGAGATGCGCCAGCTGGAGGGGTCCTGGTACTCGCAGGCGGCCATCGACCGGTCCAAAACGCGATTGATGCGCGTGGGCTACTTCAAGAAGGTGGATATCGACAAGAAGCTGGTGCCTGGCACGCAGGACCAGGTCGACGTCAGCGTCAAGGTCGAGGAGCAATCCGCCGGCAGCCTGCAATTCGGCGTGGGTTACTCGCAATTCTCGGGCATCATCCTCAGCGCCTCGGTGTCGCAAAACAACTTGTTCGGCACCGGTGACAGCTTCTCCGTCAGTGGCCAGCGGAGCAGCTTCAACAGTCTCTTCAACGTGAACTACTACAACCCGTATCTGACCGACAACGGCATCGGCATCGGCTACAACGCGACCTACTCGAAGGCTGATTTCGGCAATACGGATTTCGCCAATTACGCCACCAGTACCAAGAGTTTCTCCAGCTACCTCGGCATTCCCATCAGCGAGACCGATGGCGTGCGCGTCGGCCTGGGCCTCAGCAGCAACAAAGTCAACCTGATCCCCGGTTTCAGCCCGCAAGTGCTGCTTGACTACCAGGACCAGATTGGCAACCGGACGATCCATTCGTGGACCGGCACGCTGGGTTGGAACCACGATACGCGTGACCAGTACTGGGCGCCCAGCCGTGGCGGTCTGATGTCGGTGTCCGCCGACGTCGCCCTGCCTGGCTCCACCGTGCAGTACTGGAAACTGAGCACCGAAGCCAACCATTACTGGCGCATCGGTGGCGGTTTCGTCCTGTATCTGGACGGTCAGGTCGGCTACGGCAAGACTTATGGCGAAAACGGTATCAGTGACACCCAGTTTGATGCGTTGCGGGCTGCAACCATCGCAGCCGACCCCAGCCGCGTAGTTACCGACATGCGTCAGGACTTCCCGTTCTGGCAGAACTACTACTCCGGTGGCGTACGCGACGTGCGTGGCTTCCAGGACAACACGCTCGGGCCGCGCGTGTGCACTTTCCGCAACGCGGTGCAGTTGCCCAATGGGGTGTGCTCGGACGGCGGCTTTGCGCAACCCATCGGCGGCGCGTTCAAGGTATTGGGTACCGCACAGCTCTTCTTGCCGCTGCCATTCCTGAAGGATGTCAATACCGCGCGCCTGTCGTGGTTTGTCGACACCGGCAACGCGTACAAGGACTATAAAAGCTTCGACGCCAGCACCTTGCGCGCGTCAACCGGGCTGTCACTGCAATGGCAGGCGCCCATCGGGCCACTGATCATCAGCCTCGCCTTCCCGTTCCGCTCGCAACCAGAAGACAGTCGCTACGAGGAGCGCATCCAGTTTACCTTCGGCAGCCAGTTCTAGTGATGGCGTCAGGTGCGGCGCGGCCGGCCTGACGCCACTATGTGGAGCACACCGCGATGCGGACGTCATATTCACTGTTCGAACTGGCTGAACAGTTCCAGCTGGAACTCCACGGCGACGGGCAACGACGGATAGACGGCGTGGGCACGCTGGCTGATGCCAGCGCCAGCCAGCTGGCATTCCTTTCCAATCGCAAATACGCGGCGCAATTGGTGAACACGCGTGCGGCGGTGGTGATATTGACTACCGAGCATCTGGACACGTGCCCGACCGCGGCCCTGGTGGCCGACGACCCGTATGTGGCCTACGCGCGCATCGCCACCCTGTTCGAGCGCGTGCCATTGGCACCCCCGGGGATACACTCCAGCGCGGTAGTCGCCGCCAGCGCACGGATCAGTCCCAGCGCCAGCATCGGTCCAGGCTGCGTACTCGGCGAACGCGTCAGCATCGGCGCCGGCGTCAGGCTCGGCCCGCTGTGCATCATCGGTGACGACTGCAGCATCGGCGATGGCTCGCGCCTCGTCGCGCGCGTCACGCTGGTCACGCGGGTCCAGCTTGGGTGTCGCGTGCTGATCCATCCCGGCGCGGTGCTTGGCGCGGACGGATTCGGTTTGGCATTTGACCGCAATGCATCTGATCACGGCAACTGGATCAAACTGCCGCAACTCGGAGGGGTGCGCGTCGGCGACGATTGCGAGATTGGCGCCAACACCACGATCGATCGCGGCGCACTGGAAGACACGGTGCTGGAAGAGGATGTGCGCCTGGACAACCAGATCCAGATCGCCCACAACGTGCACATCGGCGCGCACACGGCCATGGCCGGCTGTTCCGCCGTGGCCGGCAGTGCCAGGATCGGGCGCTACTGCATGATCGGCGGCAACGCCGGTGTGCTCGGGCATCTGCAACTGGCCGACCGCGTTACCATTACCGCCAAGAGTCTGGTCACGCATTCCATTCGCGAGCCAGGCGAATATTCGTCGGGCGTGCCACTGCAGGACAACCGGCAATGGCGCAGGAACGCCACCCGTTTCAAGCATCTGGACGAGTTTGCGCGCCGCCTGTCGGCGCTAGAGAAGGACCGCGACAATGAATGAATACACCGTAGAGATCCCCATGCCCGTCACGGTGGAGCAGATCAAGCAACTGTTGCCCCACCGCTTTCCATTCCTGCTGGTGGATCGCGTGATCGAGCTGGTGCCGGACACCAGCGTGGTCACAATCAAGAATGTGACGTTCAACGAACCGTTCTTCCAGGGTCACTTTCCCGGGCATTCGGTGATGCCCGGGGTGCTGATCATCGAGGCGATGGCGCAATCGGCGGGTCTGCTTACCCAGCTCAGCAATCGCATGAGGGGCAACACCGGCAGTCCGTTGTTCTATCTGGCCAAGGTCGACAACGCACGCTTCAACACGGTCGTCACTCCCGGCGACCAGCTGCGCATGGAAGTCACGCAAAAGCGCCTCATGCGCGGCATGGGTCTGTTCGCTGCGCGCGCACTGGTGGACGGCAAGGAAGTGGCCAGCTGCGAATTGATGTGCGCCGCGAGGACCGATAAATGATTCACCCTACCGCGCTGGTCGACCCTGCTGCCATCATCGGCAACGGCGTCAGCGTCGGCGCCTACAGTGTCATCGGCGCCGAAGTCGAGATTGGCGACGGCACCACCATCGGCCCGCATGTCGTCATTGAAGGACCAACGCGTATCGGCCGCGACAACCGCATCACGCAATTCGCCTCGCTCGGCGGGGCGCCGCAGGACAAGAAGTTTGCCGGCGAGCGTACCGAGCTGGTCATTGGCGACCGCAACCTGATCCGCGAGTTTGTCACCATCAACCGCGGCACCGGCGGCGGCGGCGGCGTGACCCGTGTGGGCAATGACAACTGGATCCTGGCTTACGTGCACATTGCGCACGATTGTCAGGTCGGCAATGAAGTGGTGTTTTCCAACTACTCCGCGCTGGCCGGGCACGCGCACATTGGCGATTGGACGATCCTGTCCGGCTATTCCGGCGTGCACCAGTTTTGCCACGTGGGCGCACATGCCTTCATCGGCATGGGTTGCCTGGTGGGCACCGATGTGCCGCCGTTCGTGATGATGGCCAATGACCAGCACGGTCGGCCACGCGGCATCAACAGCGAAGGTTTGAAACGTCGCGGCTTCGACAGCACCCGTATCTCGGCAATCAAGCGCGCGTACCGTACGTTGTACATGGCCGGCCTGTCGCTGCCCGAGGCGCGCGAGCAACTGGCGGCGCAGGCAGAACACAGCGACGACGTCCGCACCATGCTGGAGTTTCTCGACCACAGCGAGCGCACGCTCGCCCGTTGAGGGCACGGTTGCCGTCGACTTCGACCGGAGGTACCAACATGTCCACCAGGGTCGCGGCCACCAGCGCTCCGCTCATCGCGATCCTCGCCGGCGAAGATTCCGGTGACCAGCTTGGCGCCGACCTGATTGCCGCCTTGCGCCTGCGCTATCCCGATGCGCACTTTGTCGGCATCGGTGGTACGCGCATGCAGGCACAGGGCTTTGCTTCCTGGTACGACATCCGCGAGCTGTCGCTGTTTGGTTTCACTGAGGTGATCAGCCACCTGCCGCGGCTGCTGCGCCTGCGCCGCGCGTTGCTCAAGCGCCTGCTTGCTGCCCGGCCGGCGGTCGTCATCGGCATCGACGCCCCGGACTTCAACCTGACCGTGGAGCGCCGGCTGAAAGCGGCCGGCCTGCGCACGGTGCACTACGTCAGTCCGTCGATCTGGGCGTGGCGCGAAAAACGCGCGCAAAACATCGGGCGCAGCGCGCACCGCGTGTTGTGCCTGTTTCCCATGGAGCCGGCCATCTACGCCAGGCACGGTATCGACGCACGTTTCGTCGGCCATCCGCTCGCCGACCGCTTTCCGCTGGTGGCTGACCGCGTGGGCGCGCGTGAGTCGCTGCAACTGCCGCAACAGTCTCCCGTGCTTGCCGTGCTGCCCGGCAGCCGCGGGTCCGAATTGGCCCGCCTCGGGAAAATCTTCATCGCTGCGGCAGCCAGGGTGGGAGCTGCGATACCGGGTCTGCGCATCGTGATACCCGCCGCCAACGCGCAGGTGCACGCCCGGCTCACCACGTTGCTGGCGCGCGCACCGGCCATGGAGCACGCCCCGCTGCTGGTGCACGGCCACGCCCACCAGGCCATGCTCGCGGCCGATGTGGTGCTGCTTGCCTCTGGCACGGCGACCCTCGAGGCGATGCTGGCCAAACGGCCGATGGTGGTCGGCTATCGCGTCGCGCCGCTGAGCTACCGCATCGCGCGCGCATTGCGCATGCTCAAGACCGATGTGTATGCGCTGCCGAACATTCTGGCGCGGGCCAGCGGCATCAGCGATACGCCGCTGGTGTCCGAGTTGATGCAGGACAACTGCACCCCGGAAAACCTCGCTGCGGCCACCCTCGACCTGTTTCACGACAGCGCGCGGCGTGGCCGGATCGTGGCCGCATTCGAGCAGCTGCACCGGGACCTGCGCGGTGATCTGGCGGGCAACGCCGCAGATCGCGCGGCAATGGCGATTGCGGAGTTGATCGAGGGCGAGCCAGCCGATGCGTAAATTGCCGGCAAGCACCTGCCTTGCACCGCCATCCCCTGCCTGCAGTGGACATGAGACGCGGGCAACTGTTTTGCGCGTTGCCGGTGTCGACGAGGCCGGTCGTGGGCCGCTGGCCGGCCCGCTGGCGGTGGCTGCGGTCATTCTCGATCCCGCGCATCCGATCGATGGCCTGGACGATTCCAAAAAGCTCAGCGCCGCCCACCGCGAAGCGCTGTACACGCAAATCGTGGCCCACGCGCTGGCCTGGAGCGTCGTCCTGATCGAGGTCGAGGAAATCGACCGCATCAATATCTTCCAGGCGACGATGACCGGCATGAGTCGCGCGTTGCGCGGCCTGCAGCTTCCGGCGCAAGAGGCATGGATCGATGGCAACCAAGTACCCCGCGACCTGCCCTGCCCCGCCCACGCCATCGTTGGTGGCGATGCGCTGGAACCAGCCATCAGTGCGGCGTCGATCATCGCCAAGGTGAGCCGTGATCGCCTGATGATCGCCATGGAGGCAACGTGGCCCGGCTATGGCTTTGCGACGCACAAGGGTTACTGCACGCGGCTGCACCTCGAGGCATTGCAACGGCTCGGGCCGTGTCCGCAACATCGACGCAGCTTCGCCCCTGTGCGCATATTGCTCGATCAGGGGCAGTTGTTCTGAGCGCGACGTGCTGCACGACGGCTGCGGCACGTGCACCGGACTTGTCAACCTTGCCGCTGCACAAGCTGGCCGCTAGCCTGCACGCAACCACTGCGCGATTCGCATGACCACCCGCCACATCCACCTGCATCTGCACAGCGAGTTTTCGCTGATCGATTCGACCATCCGCATCAACGGGTTGATCGCCGCCGCCGTGCGCGCGCAGATGCCGGCGCTGGCCTTGACCGACGAATGCAACATGTTCGCGTTCGTCAAGTTCTACAAGGCCTGCATGGCCGCCGGCATCAAGCCGATCGGCGGCTGCGACCTGTGGATTTCGGCGGCGGACGATCCACGACCGTGGCGCCTGACTGTGCTGTGTCAAAACCACGCCGGCTACCTCAACCTGTCACGCCTGGTGTCCCGTGCCTGGCGCGACGGACAACGCGGTGGGCGGGCGCTGGTGGAATCGTCATGGCTCACGCCTGACACCACCGCCGGACTGATTGCCCTGGTCGGGCGCGAGAGCCAGGTCGCCCGCCTCGCCGTGCAGCAAGGCACGCCTGCGGCGCTGCCGGAAACGCAGGCGCTGGCCCGACTGTTCGATGATCGCCTGTACCTGGAACTGACGCGCTGCGGCCGCGCCGGCGAAGAAGACTGGAACGCCGTCGCATTGCCGCTGGCCAGCGCGCTGTCCTTGCCCATCGTTGCCAGCAACGACGTGCGCTTCCTGCGGGAAGAAGATTTCGACGCGCACGAAGCGCGGGTATGCATCAATCAAGGCCGCGTGCTGGCGGACCAGAAACGCCCGCACGATTACAGCAACCAGCAATATTTGAAGACGCCGGAGGCCATGGCGAAGCTGTTCGCCGATCTTCCGGAAGCGCTGGAAAACACGGTTGAGCTGGCCAAACGCTGCAATCTGGAACTGAAGTTCGGCACCTACTATCTGCCCGACTTCCCGGTGCCGCCTGGGCATGACCTGAACAGCCACATCTCCGAACTTGCCCGCAACGGGCTGGCCGAGCGTCTGCGCCACGCGTCGCTCGCGCCCGGGCACAGTCTGGAGGACTACCACGCACGACTCGAACGCGAGTTGGGCGTGATCATCAAGATGGGTTTCCCCGGCTACTTTTTGATCGTCGCGGACTTCATCAACTGGGGCAAGCAAAACGGCATCCCGGTTGGGCCGGGGCGCGGTTCGGGCGCCAGTTCACTGGTCGCCTGGTCGCTGAAGATCACCGACCTGGATCCGTTGCAGTTCGACCTGCTGTTCGAGCGCTTCCTCAACCCCGAACGTATCTCGATGCCCGACTTCGACGTCGACTTCTGCATGGATCGGCGTGACGAGGTGATCGACTACGTGGCGCGCAAGTACGGCCGCGACCGCGTCAGCCAGATCATCACCTACGGCTCGATGGCGGCCAAGGCGGTGCTGCGCGACTCCGGCCGCGTGCTCAGCATGAGCTACAGCCAGGCCGACAAGCTGGCCAAGCTGA
>DAITPL010000045.1:0-21678 GCA_036833615.1 Rhodanobacter sp. | reverse complement strand
GGGCGGGCACTGCCCGCCGCACTTGTACCGTCAAGGTACAAACGGCGGGCAGTGCCCGCCCTACGTGAGCCTGCAGCGCACCGGATCAGAACGTCCAGCTGAAATTGGCGGTGGTCATCCGTGCGTGCTGACGCTGGGCGACATATTGGTCATACCCCAATTGCAGGCTGGCGCGTGGTGTCAACTTCCAATCCAGCGCGGTGCCCACGACGGCGCCGTAACGCGACAAGCCGACGCCGCCGACTGGCGCAAACTGGTTGATGCCGCTGAAGCTGGCGTCAAACACTTCCCCGCGCAAGCCAAACGATTGCTGCCACAGCATGCGCCCCTGCAGGCTCAATGTGCTGCCGCCGGCCAACGTCCAGTCATGCGTCGCCCGGACGCCGACCCCAGCCTGCCAGCGCGCGGTGGTTTGCGCCCCAGCCTTCAGGCCGAAGCCATTGGCGCCAGCTTCGGCAAAGCCGCTACGACTGATTTGCGCATACTGCAAACTCAGGTACGGCGTAATCTGCGTACGCCCCGGCGCCAGCCGATAACCACTTTCGCCATACGCCACGCCGTAACGCCCCGTGCTGTCGCTGGCCACGCCGGAATACTGGTTGCCCAGCTGGATCTGGCGGCGCATGGTTTCGCGGTAATCACCCACGCCAAAGCGGCCCATCGCGTACCACTGCCCGCGCACCACGCCGCCGTAGAGCATGCCCTCGAAGGCGTGGCTGCGACCCTGGTCCGCACTCTCGGCAAGCCGGCCCAGGCCTTGGCTGCGACTCAACGCATAACCTGCCACACCGTCCGTACCGACCCGATAATCCTGGCCGACCAGCCAGCCATCGAGGTCGAAACCGACATCGCGATAACCGCCGCGTGCCATGCCGCCGTGGTAGCCCAGGTTCTGCGTCCAGCCACCTACCTGCGGCGCATCCAGCAGCGTGTCAAAACGGCCGGACAGGGCGCGCGTGCCGGCATCGATGGCCTCGAATGTCATTGCCGCACTGGCCGCGTGCAGCTGCCCGGACAAACTGTCCAGCGATTGCTGCACGGTGCCGACACTGGTTGACTGTTGCAGGGCTGCCGCACCCTGGACGAAACCGGCGCCAACCGGCGCAGCTGTCGCCGAGCCGGCCGCGCCCAACTGCGTGTTGATCTGCGCAAACGCACCGTCAACGCGTTGTGCCGCACCCCACGACGCCGGCGTATAGACCATGCCCTGCACCGCCGTGGCCTGTACCTGCGCCACGTTGAGCCACGCGGTATTCGCGTCGTAGTTCAGCGTTGCCGTCAACAGCGTTACGTTGCTGGCCTTGTTCAACCCGGTGAACGTACCGGTCAGGCCCGCCCCCGCGTTGAGGACTTCAGTGTGTGTATTGGCCACATAGCCACTGTTGATGCCGGTGACGTACAGGTCGCCGCCATCGAGCCTGGCACTGCCGCTGACGCGCAATTCCGCACCGAGCGATACCGCCAACCGGGCGTTGGTCAGCTGCGTGTAATTTCCGGTAATCGTGGTATCCGCGTTGCCGACGCCAAGTACGCCGGCATTGGTCACGTCGCCCGTTACGCTTGACGCCCCGCTCAACGTGCCTGCCGCACCAATGCTGGCGCCACCGGCCAGCGCCGCAGCGACCAGCGTACCGCCCTGCACCTGGGTCAGGCCGGTAAAGCTCGACGGCTGGCTCAAGGTGAGTGTTCCCGTACCTTGCTTGATCAGCCCGCCAGCACCGGAGATCGGGTTGTTCCAGCTTGAGCTGCCAGTGAAATTGACGGTGACATTGCCCCAGTTGAATTGCATCGGCCCATTCACGGCCCGGCCCACGTCGAGCTCGCCGTAGCCGAACACGGGATCCACCCCTGGCGCGCCAAGGTCATCGGCCGTGCCCAGCAGGGTCTGCCGTACCAGGTCATTGGTGAAATACGGATACGCCTGCCACACCAGCGCTGCTGCGCCGGATACTTGCGGCGCAGCCAGCGAGGTACCCTTGACGATGAAATATGACAGGCTCGAAGCGGTATCGTCCTTGCCGCTGACGATGACATCCCCGGCCGCGGCCAGACAATAATTTGCGGCAATACCGCAGGCGTTGGAGTAACTGGCAAGCGTGGTCGGACTGTTGCTGTCGACGGCCACGACCGTCAGCCAGCCTTTTTCCAGATCCGGCGCGCGCGCTGGCAATGCCGCGACATCACTCGGGTTGGTCGCGCCACTGTTGCCCGCGGCAAACACCACCAGACCGCCCCAGGTGTTTATGAACGGGTTGTAGGCGTCATGAAAGCTCCGCGTGGTTGCCGTGGCAGTGGCATCCCAGTACAACCCACCCCACGAGTTGTTCATGACCTTGACGTCATTGGCGATCAAGTCATTGTTGATCGCCCCGAGCGGATCAGCGCTGGAGACCCGGTTGCCCTGGCCCGAACCATCGTCTTTCGGTTCGACATCACTGATGATCCGTGCGGAAACCAGGGTCGCACCCGGCGCGATGCCGCCAGCGAACCTGGCCACCGGAACGCCGGCGGCAATCTCCGACACCCACGTCCCGTGGCCAACCACGTCATCGACATTGACGTCGTTGCTCGCAGGATCGACGTAGATCAGTTCCCGCGTGACGCGCCCGGCCAAGGCCGGGTGATTGCGCATGATGCCGCTGTCCACCACGCCAATCGTCACGCCCACGCCGGTGAAACCCTGGTCGTGTGCCGCATACGTATTGGTGATCGACAACTGCGCATCGTCCGGCGGTGGCGGCTCGCTCGGTGGTGGGGGCGGCGGCGGCGGGGGCGGGGGCGGCGGCATGGCAGGAGTCGGTTTTACATTTCCGCCGCCCCCACCACAGGCGGCAACGCCCAAGGCCATTGCGATGCACAGGGCCAGCTGACGGAGCAGTACTCGTGAAGGCAAAGCTTTCATCACTTGTTGTTCCCGGGTGTCCAGTTCGATGACCTGCCGCCATCGGCGATCGTGATCTTCGCACAACGAAAAAAAAATAAATCAGCGCGCTGTCACCGTTGCAGCGCCAAACTGCGCTATTTGGCGTAATTCGCAAGCGGCTGCGATAATCCAACCACTGCTTGCAGGGGGATCGCCCTGGAGCGTTCATTAGCGGAGTCGCCATGTCGGATGTCAGCATTGTCATTGCCGGAGCCAAGCGCACGGCTATCGGTTCGTTCCTCGGCCAGTTCACTGGTGTGCCGTCACCGGAATTGGGGGCCACCGCCATGCATGCCGCCCTGGATCAGGCTGGCGTGCCGGCTGCCGAGGTCAGCGAAGTCATCATGGGTTGTGTGTTGTCGGCCAACCTCGGTCAGGCCCCCGCGCGCCAGGCGTCGTTTGCCGCCGGCCTGCCGGCCAGCGTTGGCTGCACCACCATCAACAAGGTATGCGGCTCGGGCATGAAGGCCATCATGCTCGGGCATGACCTGATCAAGGCGGGCTCGGCGACCGTCGTGCTGGCCGGCGGCATGGAGTCCATGACCAACGCCCCGCACATGGTCAATGCCCGCGTCGGCATTCGCTACGGTGACGGCAAGCTGGTGGACCACATGGCGTGGGACGGCCTGACCAACCCGTACGACGGCAAGGCGATGGGCGTGTTTGGCGAGTTGTGCGCCGACAAATACCACTTCACGCGGGAGGAACAGGACGCGTTCTCCATCGAATCGGTCAAGCGGGCAAAGGCCGCGCAGCAGACCGGCGCATTCGCCGATGAAATCGTCGCGGTGACAGTCCACGGTCGCAAGGGCGACGTGCAGGTGGATACCGACGAACAGCCCGGGCGCTCCAATATCGAGAAAGTACCGGGTTTGAAGCCGGCATTCCGCAAGGAAAATGGCACGATCACCGCGGCCAGCTCGTCAAGCATCTCCGACGGCGCCGCGGCAGTCGTGCTGCTGAGTGCCGAGGACGCGGCAGCGCGCGGCATCCAGCCCCTGGCGCGGATCGTCGCGCACGCCACTCACTCGCAAACGCCCGAATGGTTCACCACCGCGCCGGTGGGCGCGATCCAGAAGGTGCTGGAAAAAGCCGGCTGGAAGATCGGCGATGTCGACATCTTTGAAATCAACGAGGCGTTCGCGGTGGTGGCGATGGCGCCGATGCGCGAACTCGGCATCCCGCACGACAAGATCAACGTCAACGGCGGTGCCTGCGCGCTGGGGCATCCGATTGGTGCCAGCGGCGCGCGGCTGGTGGTGACGTTGATCAACGCCCTGCGCACGCGCGGCAAGCGACGCGGAATCGCCACCCTATGCATCGGTGGCGGCGAAGCCACGGCGATTGCGCTAGACTGCGGAGCTTGAGCCGGGGGCCGAATTTCCAGGCAGCACATTTCGACAGCCGACCAAACCGGCTCGCAGCAAACTCAATGGTTGCTGAGATACCGTTGCACAAAAAGCAGTACAAACTCCGCAAACGTACTATCCCAAATACATAACCAGACCGGCATTCCACGGTTAAGGAGATTCACCATGAAGCTTACGCGTACCCTACTCGCCTCGGCGCTCGTTGCGTTGCTGGCGGCCTGCAGCAACGGCGCGCAGGACGCCCAACAGCCAGCTGAAGCGGCCTCCCAGGCTGCACCCGCAGCGGCGAGCGCGGCTACGGCCATGGCACCTGCTGCCACGGCGATGGCACCTGCTGCCGCGTCCACCGTTGCCGCAGCGCCCGAGGGCATGAACTGGTTTGGTGGTCCGATCTACAGCGGCGAACCGGCACTGGGGGCAACCGCTGCCTTGATCAAGGCCGGCGGCGGCGCCGACAATTTCAGCTTCCAGACCGCGCTGGTATCAATGCTGGGTGAAGAGACCGTCAACGCCGAAGTGGCCAAGCTGACCAAGCAGTATGGTGCCGACGAAGTGAAAGGCTTTGTCGACGGCATGACCTTCGCGGTCAAGTCCGCGATCAAGCAGGCGACGGCTGCAGGCATCACGTTGCCGGAGGCACCGGCCGACTTGAAGGGTGCCGATCTTGCCAAGGCGCTGGTGCAGGCTGGTACCGCACCGGACGGTACGTTCTGGTCGGGCTACCTGTTCGACAAGGCGCTGTCGAACAAGATCCACGTGCTGGTGATGACCGATATCGACCAGGCGGTGGGTCATGCTGCGGATGAGAGCACCCACAAGATCCTCAACCAGGCCATGTACGATGTAGCACAGGCGCTGGGCATGAAGGACGTCAAGCTCGCTCCGCTGCACTGATTGCTGCAACTATCCGGACCACTTGCTGGTTCGGTTGCTCGACGCACGGCGCGGATCGACTCAGTCGATTCGCGCCGTGTTTGTATAGCGACACCACACGACGCCACCGGGCCGTCAACTCGACCAATGCGACGCCGCGAGCTGTGCCAGCTGTGCCGACATGTTCGAAGCCGATGACGTGCTGACGGCAGCGATCCTGTGCAGCATGCAAAGATTTCGTGACGCGCGCCAGCGGCCCGGCCCTGGCCGCAATAATGCCAAACGTGTCTTGACCGCGCCATATCTCGAAGGCGACGCGACGGCTGCCGGTCAAAGTGTGCCGGCTCAAACCGTATAAGGCCGTATAAACGGACAGCGCGCTACTACCTTTCTGACAGTCCGCTAAACCGGTTCGTAACGAGCACTGAAGACCGCTGCAAAAAAAGTGGCGCCAGTTCACAGAAAGCGCTAATAATGCACGGCCATACGGCATTCCACGGCAAAGGAGATTCACCATGAAGTTTACGCGTACCCTACTCGCCTCCGCGCTTGTCGCGCTGTTGGCGGCCTGCAGCAACGGCGCGCAGGATTCCGCGCAGGACGCTCAGCAATCTGCTGACACTGCTCAGCAGGCGGCTGACTCGGCGCAGCAAGCTGCAGCCGCGGCTCCGACCACGGAGGCAACCCAGGCTGCTGATCAGGCCCAGACTGCTGCTGACGCAGCCGGCCAGGCTGCCGACCAGGCTCAGCAGGCTGCTGGCGCCGCGTCTGCGGCGGCTGCCCCGACTGGTAGCGCTGTTGACAGTGCGAAAGACGCGGCTGACAACGCGGCTGATGCCGCCGACAACGCTGCTGACGCCGCGAAAGACGCTGCTGACAAGGCGAAAGATGCTGCAAAGGACGCCACCAAGGGTCACTGATCGCAGTTGCGGGTTCCAGGAAAACGGCCGCCTCGCGCGGCCGTTTTTTTGCCTGTAATCCCCGCCGTTTCGGTTGACTCGGGCAGCCGGCTATCATCACTGGCCTTGCTTCCGGCTACGACGCCATGTCATGGCGGTCACGGCCTCGCCCCAACGCCAGTATCAACGAGCCTGTATCCATGAGCACAATCGTTACGCAGATCGACCCGCGTTCCCCGGAATTCCAGGCAGCCAGCACCCATCTGGCCGCCTTGGTGGAAGACCTGCAGCGTGAGCTTTTGCGCAGTGCCGCGGGCGGCGGGGCCAAGGCGCGGGACAAACACGTGGCGCGCGGCAAACTGCTGCCGCGCGAGCGCGTACGCGCGCTGCTGGATCCCGGCTCACCGTTTCTGGAATTGTCTGCACTGGCCGCCCACGGCATGTACGACGATGTCGCGCCGGGTGCCGGGCTGATCACCGGCATTGGCCGGGTCAATGGCATGGAAGTGCTGGTCGTGGCCAACGATGCCACGGTCAAGGGCGGCACCTACTTTCCCATGACGGTAAAGAAGCATTTGCGCGCACAGGAAGTGGCGCTGGAGAATCACCTGCCATGCATCTACCTGGTGGATTCCGGTGGCGCATTCCTGCCGCTGCAGGACGAGGTGTTTCCGGACAAGGAACACTTTGGCCGGATTTTCTACAACCAGGCACGCATGTCGGCGCTGAACATCCCGCAGATTGCCGTGGTGATGGGTTCGTGTACCGCCGGCGGTGCCTACGTTCCGGCAATGAGCGATGAGACCATCATCGTGCGCGGCAACGGCACGATCTTTCTCGGCGGTCCGCCGTTGGTCAAGGCGGCCACGGGGGAAGTCGTCGACGCGCAAACGCTCGGCGGCGCAGAGGTGCATACCGCCATGTCCGGCGTGGCGGATCATTACGCCGAGAATGACGCCCACGCCCTGTCCATCGCCCGCGACATCATCGGCAGCCTCAATCGGCACAAGGTGATGCCACTGGCGCTGCGCGAACCGGTCGAACCGAAGTATCCGGCGCATGAGTTGTATGGCGTGATTCCGCGGGACACGCGACGGCCGTTCGATATCCGCGAAGTCATCGCCCGTATCGTCGACGGCTCGGAGCTGCATGAATTCAAGGCGCGCTATGGCAAGACCCTGGTGACCGGCTTCGCCCATATCCACGGTTATCCGGTCGGCATCGTCGCCAACAACGGCATCCTGTTCGCCGAAAGCGCGCTCAAGGGCACGCACTTCATCGAGCTGTGCAACCAGCGCAACGTGCCGTTGGTGTTTTTGCAGAACATCACCGGCTTCATGGTCGGCAAAAAGTACGAACAGGCCGGCATCGCCAAAGACGGCGCCAAGATGGTGACCGCCGTGGCTTGCTCGCACGTGCCGAAATTCACCGTGGTGATCGGTGGCAGTTTCGGCGCCGGCAACTACGCGATGTGCGGCCGCGCGTACGGCGCCCGCTTCCTGTGGATGTGGCCGAATGCGCGCATTTCCGTGATGGGCGGTGAGCAGGCGGCATCCGTGCTGGCCACCGTCAAGCGTGACGGCATCGAGGCGCGCGGCGGCCAATGGTCAGCTGCGGAGGAAGCAGCGTTCAAGGCCCCGCTGCGCGAGCAGTATGAGCGCCAGGGCCACCCGTACTACGCCAGCGCGCGGCTGTGGGACGACGGCATCATCGACCCTGCCGACACGCGCCGCGTGCTCGGTCTGGCGATTTCCGCAGCGATGAACGCGCCCATCGAGCCGCAGCACTACGGCGTATTCCGGATGTGAGCGGCGGCTCGGCGGGCTTCCCTGCGCTTCCGGCGGGCAAGTGCGTTCGGCTGTTTCGCTCTCGCAGCCGTAGTGCGATCTCACACCGGAATGCAGGGCGGGCACTGCCCGCCGCATTTGCGCAGCACGCAATATTGCAAAGGCCGGCGGGCAGTGCCCGCCCTACGAAGCAACGGCGGTCGCGGCGACGCTGGTTCAGCCCTGCGCGTTGGTGTCGCGCAGGCGGATATCGTCAGGCAACATGTCCACCCGCTGGGCACCGGCTTCGCGCGTGGACTCGAAGAAGCGCTGCACCTGCTGGCAGACCTCCATGGTGTTCTCGCGGGCGAGCGCCGAGACCAGAAACCACGGCTGGGTCCAGGCCAGTTCGGCAATGATCTTCTGCGCGATGGCGTCGCGTTCTTCCGGCGCCAGCATGTCGATCTTGTTCAACACCAGCCAGCGCGGACGCTGCAGCAGCTCCGGGTTGAACTTTGCCAGCTCCTGCTCGATCGCCCGCACCTGGGCCACTACGTCGCTGCCGTCCTGGGGGGCGATATCGACCAGATGCAGCAGCAGGCTGGTGCGTGCGACGTGTCGCAGAAACTGGATACCCAGCCCCGCTCCCTCGGCCGCACCCTCGATCAAACCGGGGATATCGGCGATGACGAAGCTCTGGTCGCTGCCCAGGCGGACGACACCCAGGTATGGATGCAGCGTCGTGAACGGGTAATCCGCCACGCGGGGGGTCGCGGCCGAGACGGCGCGAATGAAGGTGGACTTCCCGGCATTGGGAAAGCCGAGCAAGCCAACATCGGCGAGTACGCGCAATTCCATCTGCAACTGGCGCAACTCGCCGGGCGTGCCGGGCGTGGCCTTGCGCGGTGCGCGGTTGACTGAAGTCTTGAAATGCATGTTGCCCAGGCCGCCCTTGCCGCCTTGCGCAACCAGCATGCGCTGGCCATGACGGACGAGGTCGCCGATGACCTCATCGGTATCGACGTTGGTGACCACGGTACCAATGGGCACGCGGATCGTCGTGTCCTCCCCGCCCTTGCCATACATCTGGCTGCCCATGCCGTTCTGGCCGCGTTGTGCCTTGAACTGGCGTTGATGGCGAAAGTCCACCAGCGTATTCAAACCTTCATCGGCCACCAGCCACACCGAGCCGCCATAACCACCGTCACCGCCGTCGGGGCCACCCAACGGAATGAACTTTTCACGGCGAAAGCTGACGCAGCCATTGCCGCCATCGCCCGCCTGGACCGTGATGCTGGCTTCGTCGACAAATTTCATGGGATGGGAACCGGTTGGGTGGGGAAACAGGAAAGCCATGCAGCGTCAACTTCGCCAGCGCACGGAAGCACGGTCGGCATCACTCCAGCGCTCCCGGCCGATCAGCGCAGATTCGCCGGCGCCAGAAAACAAAAGCCCCGCCAATGCGGGGCCTTCATCAGCGCATCGTGCACGCCTTACGCCGGCACGACATCGACAAAACGACGGCTCTTGTCGCCACGAATCTTGAACTGCACGGTACCATCGACCAGTGCAAACAACGTGTGATCACGTCCCAGGCCCACCCCGGTGCCCGGGTGGAACTGCGTGCCACGCTGACGCACGATGATGTTGCCGGCGGCGATGGCCTGACCACCGTAAATCTTGACGCCGAGATATTTCGGGTTCGAATCGCGACCGTTGCGGCTGGAACCTACGCCCTTTTTATGTGCCATGACTCAGTGCTCCAGGTGCTCAGGCGTTGATGCCCGTGATTTCGATTTCAGTAAAGTGCTGCCGATGACCCTGTTGACGCTTGTAGTGCTTGCGGCGGCGGAATTTGATGATACGGATCTTGTCCGCGCGACCGTGCTGGCGCACCGTGGCACTGACTGTCGCGCCTTCCACCAGTGGCGCGCCGACCACAATCGACTCGCCGGTACCCACCAGCAGCACCTGGTCAAAGCTCACCGTGGCGCCTTCCTCGGCGGCCAACAGCTCCACGCGCAACACGTCTCCCTGCTGCACGCGATACTGCTTGCCACCAGTCTTGATGACTGCATAACTCATTTCCATGCCCTTCTGTCGTTATTCTCTTGGGTATCGCCCAGGCCAGACACCGCCTGACGAACCGCGGATTGTAATGATTTCCACCCCTCGCGGTCAAATCCCCGCGGGGATGAAAAGTCAAGCAGCGGCGCCATTGCGGCATGGCTGCGAATCTGAACTGTCGCCACCATGGCGTGGCCAACGCCCGACCGCACCGCCGGAGCGGTGAAAACGCCTTGGTATAGTAAGGAATTCACCCCATATCCGAGCGGCATGGACACCATCCGAATTCGCGGCGCGCGCACCCACAACCTCAAGAACATCGACCTCGACCTGCCGCGCGACAAGCTGATCGTGATCACCGGCCTGTCCGGCTCGGGCAAGTCCTCCCTCGCGTTCGACACGATTTACGCCGAAGGCCAGCGCCGTTACGTCGAGTCGCTGTCGGCGTACGCCCGGCAATTCCTGTCGGTGATGGAGAAGCCTGACGTCGATCACATCGAAGGCTTGTCCCCGGCCATCTCGATCGAGCAAAAATCCACCTCGCACAACCCGCGTTCCACCGTCGGCACGATCACCGAAATCTACGATTACCTGCGTTTGCTGTACGCGCGGGTCGGCACGCCACGCTGCCCGGATCACGGTACTCCGCTGCAGGCACAGACGGTCAGCCAGATGGTCGACGTCATCCTCGCGCTGGATGCGGAACGTCGCTACATGCTGCTCGCGCCGGTGGTGCGCGAGCGCAAGGGCGAACACGTACAAATCATCGATCAGCTGCGGGCGCAGGGCTTCGTGCGTGCGCGCATTGACGGCGCGGTATACGACCTGGACGCCGTGCCACCACTGATGCTGCGGCAGAAACACACCATCGAGGCGGTTATCGACCGCTTCCGGCCGCGCGAAGACATTCGCCAGCGCCTTGCCGAATCGCTGGAAACCGCGCTGCGTCTGGGCGACGGGCTGGTCGCCGTGGCGGACATGAGCGACACCTCGGTACCCGAGCAACTCCTGTCGTCACGCTTTTCCTGCCCGATCTGCGACTACTCGCTGCCGGAGCTGGAACCACGCCTGTTCTCGTTCAATTCACCGGTTGGCGCCTGTCCTGCCTGCGACGGGCTGGGCGTCAATGAAGTGTTCGATCCGGCGCGTGTCATCGGTCACCCACAACTACCGTTGTCCGGCGGCGCCGTGCGTGGCTGGGATCGGCGCAACCCGCATTACTACCGCATGCTGCTGTCGCTGGCCAAACATTACGGCTTCGACGCCGACGTTCGCTGGTGCGATCTTCCGGCGGACGTGCAGACGGCCATTCTGTATGGCAGTGGCAAGCAGAAGATCGCGTTCCGCTACCTGACGGAACGCGGCGGCGAAGTGACCCGTGAGCATGCGTTCGAAGGCATCCTGCCGAACCTGGAACGGCGCTACAAGGAAACCGAATCCGCCGCCGTGCGTGAAGAGCTGGCCAAATACATCAGCGAACAACCGTGCGCGACTTGCCACGGCGAACGCCTCAACCGCTCCGCGCGCAACGTGTTCGTCGCCGACGTCGCGCTGCCGGCACTGACTTCGCGTTCCATCGACGATGTCATGGGCTTTTTCGAAGCGCTGAGCCTGCCTGGCTGGCGCGGTGAGATCGCGGCGAAGATCGTCAAGGAAATCCGCGAGCGACTGATTTTTCTGAACGACGTGGGGTTGAACTACCTCACGCTGAATCGGCAGGCCGACACGCTGTCTGGTGGTGAAGCACAACGCATTCGTCTCGCCTCGCAGATCGGCGCCGGGCTGGTCGGGGTGATGTATGTACTCGACGAGCCATCCATCGGCCTGCATCAACGCGACAATGCCCGGCTGCTCGGCACCTTGATCCGGTTGCGCAACCTGGGCAACACGGTAATCGTGGTCGAACACGACGAGGACGCCATCCGCACCGCCGACTACGTCATCGACATCGGTCCCGGCGCGGGCGTGCACGGCGGCGAAGTCGTGGCCGAGGGTAGTGTGCAGGACATCCTGGCCGCGCCACGTTCCGTCACCGGACAATTTTTGTCCGGCGTACGCGAGATCGAGGTTCCGACACTGCGTCGCCAGCCCATGGACGACACAGCGTGGTTGCGCATCACGGGCGCCAGCGGCAACAACTTGCAACATGTCGACGCGGCATTTCCGGCCGGCCTGTTCACGTGCGTCACCGGCGTCTCCGGTTCCGGCAAATCGACGCTGGTCAATGACACGCTGTACCGCCTCGCCGCTGCCGAGCTGAATGGGGCCAGCACCCAGCCGGCGCCATACGACGCCGTAAGCGGCATGTCGCTGTTCGACAAGGTGGTGGAAATCAACCAGTCACCGATTGGCCGCACGCCACGTTCCAACGCGGCGACCTACACCGGGTTGTTCACGCCGTTGCGCGAAATGTTTGCCCAGGTGCCGGAGGCGCGCGCCCGCGGCTACACGCCGGGCCGCTTCAGCTTCAACGTGCGCGGCGGCCGCTGCGAGGCCTGCGAAGGCGATGGCTTGATCAAGGTGGAGATGCATTTCCTGCCTGACGTTTACGTGCCGTGCGACGTATGCCATGGCAAGCGCTACAACCGCGAGACCCTGGAAATCCTGTACAAGGGTTACACCATCGCCGACGTGCTGGACATGACGGTGGAGGAAGCCATGAAGCTGCTGGAAAACGTGCCGACCATCGCGCGCAAACTGGCGACGCTGCGTGCGGTCGGCCTGGACTACATCAAGCTCGGGCAAAGTGCGACCACGCTTTCCGGCGGCGAAGCCCAGCGGGTGAAGCTGTCCAGGGAACTGTCCAAGCGCGATACCGGCAACACGCTGTACATCCTCGACGAGCCGACCACCGGTCTGCACTTCCACGACATCGAACAATTGCTCGATGTCCTGCACCAACTGGTCGACCAGGGCAACACCGTCGTGGTGATCGAACACAACCTCGACGTGATCAAGACGGCGGACTGGATCATCGACCTGGGCCCCGAGGGCGGCGCCGGCGGCGGGCGCATCCTGGTTACCGGTACGCCGGAAACCGTGGCCGCCACCCCCGCGTCCTACACCGGTCAGTTTCTTGCCCCGCACCTTGCATCCAGGCCCGATGCACAGCCCAAGGCCAAACCCAAGGGCAAGGTGCTGCGCGCCGCCAAGGCGACTGGCAACGCCAAGTCCGGCTCGCGGAAGTCCGTGGCATGAGCAATCCCGCTACCCGCGCGCCCGATCCCGGCGAGCCTGCCACGGCCCCGGTGCCGGTATTTGTCGCCCAGCTCGCGGTGCGCTGGCACGACCTCGACACCTTCAATCATGTCAACAACGCGAACTATCTGACGTATCTGGAGGAATCGCGACTGCAATGGATGCTGACGCTTGCCGACTGGTACAGCGAGTCGGCCATGCCGGTGCTCGCCGCCTCCGTGCTCAACTACCGGCGCCCGATCGCCTGGCCGGCGTCGCTGCACGTGCACTTGTCCTGCACGCGTGTGGGCAACACCTCGATTACGCTCGCGCATCGCATTGTCGATGCCAGTGACGACACGCGCCTGTATTGCGACGGTCACGTGGTCATGGTGTGGATGGATCCGGCCAGCGGCAAGCCGGTCGGGTTACCCGCCAGCGTCCGCGCCGCGGCCACACCGCTCCGGTAGGTCGGGCACGGCCCGCCGGCTCTGGCGATGTCGTCGTGTGCTGTAAAGGTACAGCGGGCCGTGCTCGCCTTGCGCAGCCTCACTCAGCGTGTTGCCGCGCCGGTTTGGTTGTCACTCGGTGGCTCTACGCACGACGAAACCGGCCCGCATTGCCTGGGTAGGGCGGGCACTGCCCGCCGGCTCTGGCGATGTGGTCGAGTATTGCCAAGTGCCGCGAGCCGTGCCGCCTTGCCAAAACGCGCAGCTGAAGTCCTGGCTTGCCGCAGCCATCTGCGTACCTGGGTTCGTTATCATGGCCCACGCCCTTTGTCGGAGACCTCCACATGCGGACGCATCCTTCCCTGCCGATCCCGGCCATCGCCGCCGCCATCGCACTGGCGGCGCTCACGCCGGCGCACGCTGCCGGCAACACCGAATTGACCATCTATCGCAGCGACAACCCCGCGCTGTACGCCAGCAGCGGCGACAGTGACATCGACGCCGGCTATGCGGTCGTGCGCGAACAACGCACGCTCGAGCTTGCCGCTGGCGTGCACGATGTCACCCTGGGCGATCTGCCAACCCGGCTGGATGCCGAAGCGCTGGCGCTCAGCTTCCCCGACAACGACGCCAGGGTCATCTCGCAGCGCTTGCTGCTGGCGCAAGGCCAGCACGGCGCGCTCACCGCGCTGACCGGCCGCACCGTTGATGTGCTGGGCGGCAACGGGGAAGTGCTGGCCAGCGGCAGGCTGCTGCGGGTCGGCGATGGCCTGCTGGTGCGCGACGACAGCGGCAACACCACGCTGGTCAGCCACTACGCCGCGGTGCGCAGTACCGGCACGGATTTTCCCACCGGTGCCAGCCTTGACCTGCGCCTGGATGCGGCCCGCGCCGGCCCGGCCACGGCGGCGCTGAGTTACCCCACCAGCGGTATCGGCTGGCACGCCGCCTATGTGGCGATGCTGCAACCGGGCAGTAGTTGCCGCATGCAATTTGCATCGCGTGCCAGCATCGCCAACCGCAGCGGCCGTGACTGGCACGATGTACACCTGACCTTGATAGCCGGCGAGCCCAACATGGCCAGGGAATCGGCACCCCGCCCCATGCTGGCCACGGCACGCGCCTTCAACGCGAAGGCCGACACTGCGGAAATGCCTGAGCAGGCCAGTCTCGCCGACTATCGCAGTTACAGCCTGCCCGCACCGGTCGAGTTGCCCGACAACAGCGTCAGTCAGGTGCCACTGTATGCCCCGCGCACCCTGGACTGCGAACGCACAGCGCTGTATGCCAATGGCAGCGGGTACCGGCCGCCGCAACCGGTGTTGAGTCCGGACTTCGATCAGTCCAGCGGCAACGCGATCATCAGCACGCTCAAACTGCGTGCGTTTGACAGCCTGCCCGCCGGCTATCTGCGCGTGCTCACTGCCGACCGTCGTGGCACACCGCAATTCATCGGCGAAGGGCGCATCAACGACACGCCCAAAGGCAGCGACGCGACGATTACGCTGGGTACCGCATTCGACTTGCGCGCCGAACGCACGCGCACCAGCTTCAACGCCGACGCTGCTGCACACACCATGGACGAGGCGTTTCGCATCGCGCTGAGCAACGCCGGCGACACCGTGCGCGTGGTCACCGTGCGCGAACAGCCACCGCGCTGGCGCCAGTGGACACTGGTGTCCTCCAGCCACAAACCCAGCCAGCAAACCCCCGACATGCTGGAGTTTCGCATCAGCGTGCCGGCACACGGCGCCGTGAATCTCGAATATGCCGTACGCTATCAATGGACCGCGGCCGACCTGCCACGCTGACTCACCGGGATACGCATGCTCAACCTCATCAGTCACGGCGCCATCCGCGAAATCAATCTTGCGCGGGCCCCGGTCAATGCATTGAACCTCGAATTGCTGCAGGCGCTGCGCGCGGCGATCGACGACAGCGTGCGTGGTGGCGTGCGCGGCATCGTGTTGTCCGGCGCGCCAGGGCTGTTTTCCGCCGGCGTCGACATTCCCGCGTTGCTGGCATGCGACCGGCAAGGGGTGCGCACGTACTGGAAGGAGTTCTTCACCGTGTGTGCCACGTTGGCGCGCTCGCCCATACCGCTGGTCGCCGCCGTCACTGGCCACAGCCCGGCGGGTGGTGCCGTGCTGGCCTTGTTTTGCGATTACCGCGTCATGGCGCGAGGCGCCTTCAAAATTGGCTTGAACGAAGTGCAGGTCGGACTGAGTGTGCCGGACTGCATTCAATTCGCGCTGCGCCGCGTGGTCGGCAACCATCGTGCCGAACGCCTGCTGGTGGCGGGCACCATGCTGGAATCCAGTGCAGCGCTGGACTGTGGCTTCGTTGACGAGCTGGCCGAAGTCGATCAGGTGATCGCGCGTGCGACCAGCTGGCTGGACGAACTGCTGTCATATCCACCACATGCCATGCTCGCCACCCGCGAGTTGGCGCGCAGCGACCTCGCCAGGGTTTACGCCGACCCTGATGCACTGCCGCTGGACGGATTCACCGACGCGTTTTTCCATCCGGAAACCCAGGCCGTGCTGCAGCAATGGATGGCCGCACGCAAGAAGCCAGCCTGAAGGGTTGCGGGAACGCGGCGACCGGGCGATCAGGAACCGGTGGCGACCGGACGCGCCGGATCGCTGACCCAACCGCTCCACGATGGCGCATACAGCCGCGAGCCGTGCAGCCCGGCGTATTCCATGGCCAGCAGATTGTGGCATGCGGTGACCCCGGAGCCGCACATGTGCACCACCTGCTCCGGTGCGGCGGCGCCCAATACGGCGGCGAATTCCTCGCGCAATTGCACCGCGCTCTTGAACCGTCCATCCGTACCGAGGTTGTCGGCAAACGGCCGATTCAATGCTCCTGGCACATGCCCGCCGACGCGATCCAGTGGCTCGCTGTCACCACGAAAGCGCGGCGCGGCACGGGCATCCAGCACCTGCTGGCCCGCCGGGTCCAGCAGCCTGGCGTGGTCGAGCACGACCTGACTTGCGTCGTAATGCAGGGTGACCGACGTCGCCGTGCGGACCGGCGCCGTGCCGCTGGCGCTCGGCAACCCTGCAGCCAGCCAGGCGGCATAGCCACCATCCAGCACCGCCGATGGCACGCCAACCAGGCGCAACAACCACCACAAGCGTGCCGCCGCCAAGGCACCTCCGTGCGCATCGTAGGCAACCACCTGCATGCCCGCGCGCCAGCCCCACGTCGACAACAGCCGGTTGAATGCGGCTTCCAGCGGCAGCGGATGCCGACCCAGGCCTTCGGCCTGGCGCGACAGATCGGACAGGTCGTGATCCAGACTGGCATACACCGCACCGGGGATGTGGCCCGCGCGATACTCGCGTTCGCCTTGGCCTGCATCAGCCAGGTCAAACCGGCAATCCACTATCAGTACCTGATCCGCCGGCAGCGCCGCCAGTGCGGAAGCTTCGATCAAGGTGGTATGCAAGCTCATGCGTGACCCATCCTGTGCAGCAGATTGACGACGATTGCAGCGGTGGCGCCCCAGATGCGATGCCCGCCGTGAACAAACTCGACCATCGGCCGTTGCCTGCCACGAAACTCCATGATGTAACAACGCAGGTTGTGCGCGTCCAGAAAAAACGCCATTGGCACCTCGAAGACTTCGGCGACCTCCTCCGGCGCAGGATACAACTGCGCTCGCGCCGCAATGCGGCCAACTACTGGCGTGACGCAATAACCGCTGATGGTCTCCAGGCAATCGAGGTAACCCAGCGGCGTCACCAGCGCGGGATCCAGACCGATTTCTTCCTGGCTTTCGCGCAGCGCCGTCGCCACCGCGCTGCCGCCGTCGACCGGCTCGCTGCCGCCGCCGGGGAATGCGACCTGGCCTGCATGCGCCTGCAGTTGACCGTTACGCACGGTAAATACCAGACGCGGCTGCACACCTTCACGAATGCCCAGCAACACTGCGGCCGTCCGCCGCGGCGCGCTACCGATGAATTCGGCGACTTCCGCGTGGTTCCAGGCCGGGTTGGCTGGCGGTGTCGCCAGTGGCCGCAAGGCCGTGGCCAGTGACTCCATCACGGAAGTTCGCGCGCCGGCAGGATTTCTTCCATGTAACGCAGACGTTCGCTGTCGGGCAGCGTGCGCCACACGGCAATCTCTGCACCCGTGCGCTGGCAGCCGACACAGAAGCCGCGCGCATCCAGGCGACACACGCCAATACAGGGAGTCAATGGCGGTGCAACGGCAGTTGGCAAAGGGATAACCATCGCCAGGCATGCTACCACCGGCTCGGTGCCCGCCGGGACGCGGATCAACTGCCGCCGGCCTTGATATCCAGCAGCTCGATTTCGAACACCAGGGCTTCATTGGGGCCGATGCGTGGCAACGCACCCGCCTCGCCATAAGCAAGCTGCGGCGGAATCACCACCTTCCAGCGATCGCCCACATGCATGCGTGGGATTACGTCCTGCCACCCGCGAATCACCTTGTTCACGATGAAGCTCACCGGCGCGCCATGCGCCCAGGTGCTGTCAAACTCCGTGCCATCCACGAGCATGCCGCGATAGTTCACGGTGACCCGACTGGTGACCGTCGGACTCACCGTGCCAGTGCCCTTTTGCAACACGACATACTGGATGCCGGACGGCAGCTGCACGACCCCGGGCAGCTGCCCGTTGCGGGCAAGAAAATCCTGGCTCTTGCTTGCGTTTGCCTTGGCAATACGCTGGAACTCATCCAGCGCCTCGGCGTGCATCTGCTGTTGCAGGCGCTGCAGTTGCTGATTCATCTCGCGCATGGGCACGCTGGGGTGGCGCTTGGCGTAGGCGTCCTGGATGCCACGCTGCAGCGTGGGCATATCCACTTTTGGCTTGCCGCCGGCAAACTGGTTGCCGATCTGGTAACCAATCGCGTACGACAACTTCGCGGTATCCGGTGCCTGGGGCGTACCCGACGTCGCTGCAGGGTGCTGCGCGTGGGCGCTGCCGCCAACTACCAACAATCCCAGCAGCAACCCGCGCAGTTTGCTCATGCCCTTCTCCATCCGACTCCGGCGGGTGACTGCACGTGCCCATACCCCATCGGGTACGCTGCATGAAACCGGTGACAGTCCGGCGCGCCACCACACGCGGTGAGAAACCCGGCGGCAGCAAAGGTTCCCCCTGCCGCCATCCGACTCTGTTCGCACAAGGATCATTCATGGCCTATCGCAATCTGGAAATCAATCACCACGACGGCGTACGCAGCATCATCGTCAATCGCCCGGACAAACTGAACGCGCTCAACCGCGACACCTTGAACGAGCTGACCATTGCATTCGCCCAGGCTGCCGCCGACGACGATGCCCGCGTCGTGGTGCTCGCTGGTGCTGGCGAGAAAGCCTTCGTGGCCGGTGCCGATATCGCGGAGATGCACAGTTACACGCCACTGCAGGCGCAGAATTTCTCGCGCAGCGGTCAGCAACTGATGACGACGATCGAGCGTCTGCGCAAGCCGGTGATCGCACGCATCCAGGGCTTCGCGCTGGGCGGTGGACTGGAGCTGGCCATGGCCTGCCACCTGCGCGTCGCCAGTGACCGGGCCCGCTTCGGCCAACCGGAAATTTCGCTCGGGCTGACTCCGGGTTTTGGTGGTACCCAGCGCCTGTTGCGTCTGGCCGGGCGCGGCGCCGCACTCGAGCTGTGTCTGACCGGCGCCACGATTGACGCCCGGCGGGCCTGGGAGCTGGGCATCGTGACGCAGGTGGTCGCGGCCGAAATGCTGGACGAGACCGTGGCCACGCTGGCCACGCATCTGGCAAGCTCGGCACCAGTGGCGGCGGCCGGCATTCTCGATGCGATCCTCAACGGTGGCGAGGCCGCGCTCGACCAGGGTCTCGCCTTCGAAACCCAGGGCTTTGCGCTGGCATTTGCCAGCGCGGACATGCGTGAGGGCACGGCTGCGTTCCTGGAAAAGCGCAAGCCGAAGTTCACCGGACACTAGCCAATCATGTGGTAGCAACTTCAGTCGCGATGATTGCGCATCAGCAGTGGATTCGGGTCAGCAGCGCCGCGGCTGAAACCGCTCCCGCCGGCGCTCGTCAATCGTGGCCGCCGCGGTAGTTTTTCTCGCCGGCCGTGATGCGCAGATCCAACCGGTTCTCCGGCGGCGCCAGTGGGCACGTGGCAAATGCGGTAAACGCACACGGCGGGTTGTAGGCACGGTTGAAGTCCAGCACCACCGTGCCGGCCCGCGGCGGATCGATATACAGGAAGCGGGCGGCACCGTAGGTTTCCTTGCCGCTGGTGCGATCGGCAAACACGACAAAGTACTGCGTATCACCGGGCACTTCGAGCACCGGCAGGAGCTCGAAGGTCTTGCCATCGCGCGTGAAACGCACCTTGCCGGGCACCGGATATTTTTCGGTGGTGCCGATCACGGTCCCCATCTCCAGTGTCTGCCCGGGAGCTGTCGCCACCCACTCCGCCGATATGCGCCAGGCCGGATCGATGGGGAAATAATCAATGCCGAGGAACCCGGTGCGGGTTGGTGCCTGCGGATCCTTGATGCGCACCCCCTTGCGACCCTCGCGATCAATGACGTAAAAGCTGGTGCTACCCTCGCTGACCAGCGTGGGCTGGCCGGTTCCCGCCTGCACGTCGTCCACCAACGTAGCTTCGCGCAGGGCCTGGCCATCGATCAGCACGCCACTGGCAGCCTGGACTGTCAGTTGCACCGCGCCATCCGCAGCCAGGGTGAGGATGCCCAGATGCGCCGGTCCGCCAGCCAGGACCACCGTGTTGTCCGCGGCACTGCCTACGGTGTTCGCACCAGGTTGCAGCCACGCCAGACCAATCAGGCTCAACCAGCCATCAGGCGCCGTCAACTTCTCCACGCGCGTGCTGCGCCACTGCTCCACGGAGTGCACATAGGCATCAGCAGCAGGTGCCACATCGGCGGCATGCACGTCGGCAATCCCCAGCATGGTGGCAAGAACATACAGTCCAGTTTGGTTCACGCGCTTCTCCCATACGGCAAGCGGCACGCAAGTTCAGCGCCCGCGCAAAAACAGCTTGTCCAACTCGGCAAGATTCAATTGCACCCAGGTCGGGCGTCCATGATTGCATTGATTGGAACGTTCGGTGGCTTCCATCTCACGCAGCAACGCGTTCATTTCCGGCAAGGTCAGCCGCCGCCCTGCCCGCACCGAGCCATGGCAGGCCATGGTCGACAACAGCTCGTTTTCCATTTCCTGCAGGCGGCGCGAACTGCCATGTCGCGCCAACTCGGCAAGCACATCGCGACACAGCTGGGTGACGTCCGCGCCTTCCAGCAGTGCCGGTACGCGCCGCACGACGACCGCTTCGGGGCCACCACGCGACAGTTCCAGCCCCCACTGCGCGAGCGCTTCGGCATGTTCCTCGGCCGCTGCTGCCTCCGTCGCACTGACCGCCACCGCCAGCGGCACCAACAGCATTTGCGAACGCAAATTGTTGTGCGCCCGGCCGGATTTCATGCGCTCGTAGGTGATGCGTTCGTGCGCGGCGTGCATGTCCACCAGCACCAGCCCCTGGGCATTTTCCGCCAACACGAAAATATTCTTGAGCTGGGCAATGGCAAAGCCGAGCGGCGGGATTTCGCTGTCCGTCGCCAATGACGCGGGTGCATCGGGCGCAGTCACCGAGTCACCCAGCAAAGCCGCGTACTCCGCCAGGGGCGCATCACGCACCCCCAGACTCAGACGGCTCTGACTGAATTGCGCAAACGCCGGTGCCGCGGCACGCGGTTGGTCAGCCGCCGCGGGAGGCGCCAGGGGCGAGCGCAGCTCCGCGATCGATGGCGCCAGCGTTATCCCATGGTGCCCGGCGCTGGTCTGCGCCAGTGCCTCGTGCAGCGTGCGGAACAGGAAGTCGTGCACCAGCCGTTGTTCGCGAAAGCGCACCTCATGCTTGGCGGGGTGCACATTGACATCGACCTGGGCCGGATCCAGCCGGAGATACAGCACAAATGCGGCATTGCGCCCGTTGAACAGCACGTCGGCATACGCCTGGCGCACCGCATGCGCGACGATGCGGTCACGCACCAGCCGCCCGTTGACGTAGAAATACTGCGCATCCGCCTGCGCGCGCGAGGCGGTGGGCAACCCCACCCAGCCTGAGAGCTGCAAACCCGCAGCAGCATGGTCGACGCGCAGACTCT
>DAITPL010000044.1:0-22107 GCA_036833615.1 Rhodanobacter sp. | reverse complement strand
GTGGCAAGCGGGCGCAGCTATCTCGACGTGGAAATCGCCCGCAAACTGGCGATGCGAGGCTTGGGCGGCACAACCGGTGGCATTGAAGCGCTGTCGGAACGCGAGTTCTCGATCTTTCTGCAGCTCGCCCGCGGCCACTCGGTGCGGCACATTGCAGAAAGCATGAACCTGTCGCCGAACACCGTCGGCACGCATCTTTACAACATCAAGCAGAAGCTCGGGGCCGGCAATCAGGCCGAGCTCACCTTGATGGCTGTTCGCAACGGATTGATTGAAACCTGAATTGGCTGGCAGGAAGCCTGCCCGGTACTGACGAGCAGGCCGTCCGCCGGCCCGTCAGCAGTCAACAACACCATGACACGGAGCGGACTGCGCAGTAAAACAAGACCTCGCACGGCGCGCGGTCGTCACCGCCGGGATTCGGCGCCAGGCACGATCCCAAGGTCCGTGGCACGCGCAACCAAGTCATTGGCAGCTCGCCCCTTCAACGGCCCCATGGCGGGCCATCGACGCGCTGCGGTAGCGGCCCGGATTCTCCCCACTCAACACGACAGCATCATGGCCAGCTGTGGAGTGGCCACAGCCGGTCCGCGCCCGATAACCGGCACACGACCGGACCCATGGCGCTGACAGGCCAGGACGGCAGGTGGACGCCAAAACGCCTACTGCAATCCGGCACCGCCGGTCGTTGATCCGCCGCGCTCGGCCGCAGCGGGCGGGCGCGGTGGTCAACGCGTTCGATGTCAGAACTCGATGACGGTGCGGATGGACTTGCCCGCGTGCAGCAGTTCGAATGCCTCGTTGATGCGTTCCAGCGGCATGCGGTGGGTGATATACGGGTCCAGCTTGATTTCGCCGCGCATCGCCTGTTGCACCATTCCCGGAAGCTGCGTGCGGCCCTTCACGCCGCCAAAGGCAGTACCGCGCCAGACACGCCCGGTGACCAGCTGGAACGGACGCGTGGAAATCTCCTTGCCAGCACCTGCCACACCGATAATCACACTCTCCCCCCAGCCTTTGTGGCAGCACTCCAGTGCTGCGCGCATGACGTGCACATTGCCGATGCACTCGAAGGAAAAGTCCACGCCGCCGGTCATGTCGACAATGACCTCTTGAATCGGCTTGTCATAGTCACTCGGATTGACGAAATCGGTGGCGCCAAACTCGCGTGCCAGATCGAACTTGTCCGTGTTGAGGTCAACGGCCAGGATGCGGCTGGCACCGGCCTGCTTGGCACCCTGGATCACCGACAAGCCAATGGCGCCCAAGCCGAACACGGCGACCGTGTCACCCTTTTGCACCTTGGCGGTGTTGTGCACCGCGCCGATTCCGGTAGTGATGCCACAACCCAGCAGACAAACCTTGTCCAGTGGAGCGTCCTTGTCGATTTTTGCCAGCGATATTTCCGGTACCACGGTGTACTCGCTGAAAGTCGAGGTGCCCATGTAATGGAAGACTGGCTTGCCTTGATAAGAGAAGCGCGTGGTGCCATCGGGCATCAGGCCCTTGCCCTGGGTGGCGCGCACCGCCGAACACAGATTGGTTTTCCCGGACAGGCAGAACTCGCACTTGCCGCACTCGGCGGTGTACAGCGGAATCACGTGGTCACCGGGTGCCACGCTGGTCACGCCTTCGCCTACCTCCACGACCTCGCCACCGCCTTCGTGGCCAAGGACCGCCGGAAACACGCCTTCCGGGTCATCACCAGACAACGTGAACGCGTCCGTGTGGCACACGCCGGTCGCCCGGATCCTGACCAGGACTTCACCGGCCTTGGGCGGGGCGACGTCGATCTCGACGATTTCCAGCGGCTTGCCAGCTTCAAACGCAACTGCTGCACGACTTTTCATGACCAACCTTGCTCCTCTGAGTTTCGACGGCCGGACACCCGGGAAGAATCCGGGACGGCCCGAAAAATACGATTCGCAGATTAGCACGTCCGCCGGTGCCCACTTTTCTTGCAGACGCCGTGGTCAAATCGACATGTGTATCGCCCGCCGCAGATGCTCGACTGAAACCAGTCACCAACCGCTGTTTACTCTGCCATCGGACATGTGAGTCTGTCGCCGGAGTTTTCGATCATCCGGCAGATTCCCTGTCATCCACGCACTGGCGTCCGGGCTTCGCTTGTCGGGCGCGTCGGGAGCGCCGCCGCACAGGGTGGCAGCAAGCGGCGCGCAATTGCCGGGCCCGGACAGATTCGGATACCCACGGCTTGGCTGATGCAGATGGGGTCATCGCGAAGTGGCTGTCGCCCGGGAAGATCAACCAGACCTTACCGCTGCCGCACAAGCTGAGGGCACAAGGCGAAGTCATCCACTCGCCAAGCCATGAAAAAAAAACAGCATCGGTGCACAATGTTCCCCTGACCTATCTTTTCAATTGGAGAGCGTACATGTCCGGCACAAAAATCCATCCCGCCGTCGATGACGGTGTCAAGCAGGGAACGGCGGGATTCACCGGCAGCACATTGGTATGCAAATGTGCGACCGACCAGGTCGAGGTGGCGGTGGACAGTGAGTTTTTGTTCAACCACCTGTGTGGCTGCACCAAGTGCTGGAAGCCGGCAGGCGCGACGTTCTCGATGCTGGCTGCCGTGCCGAGCGACAAGGTCAAGGTCACCAAACATGCCGAAAAACTGCAAGTGGTGAACAAGAACGCGGTATTGCACCGGCATGCCTGCACGGGTTGCGGCGCGCACATGTACGACACCGTCCCGGATCCGACCCACGTGTTCCACGGTTTTGTTTTCATCCATCCGGAACTCTCCCGGCAGGCGGGGTATGCGCCGCCGACGTTCGCCGCGTTCGTGTCGTCGGTGATCGAGGGTGGTGTGGCGCCAGCGCAGATGGGTGAGGTGCGCAGCCGTCTGAGCGAACTCGGGATCCAGCCCTACGACTGCTACTCGCCGCAATTGATGGACATCGTCGCGACCCATGCTGCAAAGGCATCAGGCGCCCTGCCAGCCTGAGCCATCGCGTTGCTGTTCGGGTGGCTGGGGCCGATGCCGCAGCCACCTCTGGTTCGAAATCTGCATCCATGTGCGCATCACCGGTGGACCATCGGGGAAAGCCACATGCAAGATATAGCTGCGCAGAAGAACCTCGGTATGGCTATGCCTCAACGAGGTCACACGGCGCGTGACACGGCGGCCCGGACGTAACGACTGCGACCCGGAAGAGCCTCTCGATCAAACTACGGGCGAACCGGAATGTTCCAGAATGAGTTCCAGTAAACCACGTTGCCTTTGCCTCCCCGGCGCACTCTCCACCGCATTGGTTCTGATGATCGCGAGCGAAGCCACGTTCGCCCAGAAAGCGCGACAACTTGCAAACCCCGAAGACGTGACCGCGCTGGACCTGATCACAGTCGTAGGCGCAACGCCGGTCACCGGTGCCGAGGTGGATCCCGGCAAACTGCCGTATTACGTGCAGTCAATCAACGACGACCAGATCAGTCGCGCGCAGACCCTGGACCTCACAGACTTCGCGAATCGCCACCTTGCGGGCGTGACGATCAACGGCGCACAAAACAACCCGCTGCAAGCGGATTTCCAGTTTCGTGGTTTCACCGCGACTCCACTGCTTGGTGGCTCCGAGGGCATGTCGGTTTATCTCGACGGCGTGCGCGTCAATGAGGTGTTCGGTGACACCGTCAACTGGGACCTGATTCCGACCGGCGCAATCGAGCGCATGAACCTGTTTGCCGGTGCCAACCCGGTGTTTGGCCTGAACACGCTCGGGGGCGCAATTTCGATCCACACCAAGACCGGTTTCAGCGACCCGGGCACACGGCTTTCGCTTTACGGTGGGTCGTTCGGGCGCACCAATGCCACGTTCGAGACCGCCGGCAACGCTGGTCCCTGGGGCTGGTTCCTGATAGGCAATCGATTCGACGAAGATGGGTGGCGCGATCAGTCACCGTCAAACGCGCGCAACTTCTACGGTACCCTGTCCTGGCGCGGCGCCGAGACAACATTCGACCTGCATCTTGGCCATGCCAAAACCGACCTGATCGGCAACGGCAGCGCACCGGTTGAACTACTTGCCGAACGTTGGCAAGCCATCTTCACGGCGCCGGACAACACCAGCAATGACCTGGACCTCATCAGCGCCCAAGGCGACATTGCCATCAACGATGCCACGCATCTCTCGTTCACTGCCTATAACCGCAAGGTAGACACGCTGTCATACAACGGCGATGCCAGCGATTTCGACGAATGCGACGACAACAACGACCTGCTTTGCGATGAAGAGCAGGACGATGCGCCAATCATCGACCAAGACGGCAACAGCGTGTCCTCTGATTTTGACGCGATCAACAACATCGGCAAGCGCAGGCAGGAGAGCAACGGCGGTACCGTGCAGCTCGCGCTCAACCAGCCGCTCGGCAATATGAACAACCAGTTCGTGGCGGGCCTGGATTACACCAACGGTCATCTCGCATACAACGCCGTTCTGGAAATGGCCGAACTGCAAGAGAGCCGGGCGACATCGGCGCATTCCGGCATCTTCATTCCGGCTGGCGCACTCAACGTCAATAGCCACACGCGCACGCTCAGCCTGTACCTGACCGACACCTTGTCGATCACCAACCAACTGGCACTCACGGCATCGGCACGGGGCAACCGAACACGTACCACGATCAACGATCCGACTGGGGTAAACCCGGCCCTGGATGGCCAGCACAAGTTCTCGCGCATCAATCCCGCAGTCGGTCTCGCCTGGCAATGGAGCGACGCGGTCAATGTCTATGGCGGCTACAGCGAATCCACGCGTGCGCCGACATCGGTCGAACTGACCTGCGCGGACGAGGACGCTCCATGCAAGCTACCCAATCAGTTCCTGTCCGATCCGCCGCTGCAGCAGGTTGTCGCCAAGAGTTGGGAGGCCGGTTTGCGTGGAGAGCCCGGCAATGGCGGTAGCCTTAGCCATTGGCACGTTGGCCTGTTTCGGACCACCAACACCGATGACATCCTGTTTCAGGCCACCGGCGGATCAAAGTCCAACGAAGGCTTCTTTGCCAACGTCGGCGACACCCGCCGGCAGGGCATCGAAGCCAGCATTTCCGGCACCTGGTGGGACCAACGTCTGCATTGGTACGCGAATTACAGCTGGCTTGATGCCACGTACCTGAGCCATTTCTCGGAGAACAGCGCGAACCACCCCGACGCCGACGATGAGGATCAGATCTTCGTAGGCAAGGGCAATCGTATCCCCAGCCTGCCCCGCAACAGCATCAAGCTTGGTGTGGATTTCGCGATCACGGCGAAGCTGAGCATGGGTGCCGACGCGATTGCCATCTCCGGCCAATTCCTGCGCAGTGACGAAGCGAACTTGCTTGGGCAGACCGCCGGATACGCACTAGTGAATCTTCGGGCCAACTACGTGGTCACAGAGCACTTCAGCGTGTTTGCGCGCGTCGACAACGTGTTCGATCGCCATTACTTCACGTTTGGAACATTGGGTGAGCCCGACGAAGTCATACCGCAGTTTGGCAACCCGCGCTTCTACGGTCCGGGCCAGGAACGCGGGGCGTGGGTCGGTTTCAAGCTGTCGCTATGAGCGCGCGGATTCTTGTCCGAGCCACCAACTTCCTTTTGCACTCCCCTGATTTCCGCTGCCTTCCAGCCGCACCGCCAGCTCCTGCCCATTGACCTGGGCGCGAAAATAGCGGCGAAATGGCAACTGTCCGGGCGGAAATGCGGGGAAAACCGATGACGCAACAAGGCGTGGTTCCAGCGCAGTTGCCATGGAATCGCCAGATTCTCAATGACGAGCTGTTTCGGCGTGCACCAGTGCCGGTCGGCACCCATGCGCTCGTGACGCATGGCGCCATGTTGCAAAGTTCGGCGCAAATGGGTGATGCCGCCGAATATCTTCGTAGCGCCCTGCTCCGCTACAGCCAGTATTCGGAAAGCGGCGATCATGACTACAGAGTCATGCGCATCGGCGACGCGGTACAAGTGAAATGCGAGCGCCATACCGAATTTACCGACTACACACAGGTTGCTCCTGCGAGTGGGCAAACACCGTTTGCGGAGAATGCTGGCGGCGTGCCCACCGAATGGATGGAGGCACTGCCTGGAAAGCGGATTGCGGCGAGCAAACTGCTCGTCCTGCCGGCGAGTGATGGAGAAAGCGTCGCACGGGCCGTGGCTTCCTTGTCCGCGCCAACCTCATCCAGCACGGTGGCCGACGGCCAAGCCCGCATCTGGGCAGACTGCAGAATTCAGGACGATGGCTATACCCGGATACTGGTGGTGGACTCCGGTATGCAGAGTGATCGACGGGCACGGCTGATTCAACGACTTTTGGAAATCGAGGACTATCGCATGCTGGCCATGCTCGGCTTCGTTCCAGCCAAGTCCATCTTGACATCACTGCCAGGCATGGAAGCACAGCTGCAGAACCTGATGACGGAGGTTGCCAACAGCCATGCCGACAACGACCAGGACCACGGCGAGAATATTCTCCGTCAGCTTCTCGGTCTGGCTGCGCATGTGCAGCAGTACTCCACCGACCACACTTTTCGGTTTGACGCTTCGCGTGCCTATTTCGCACTGGTCAACAAACGCACGCGAGAGCTGCGCGAAGAACGCACCCAGGATTACCAGCGGTGGGGTTACTTTCTAGACCGTCGCCTGGCCCCGGCCATGCAGACCATGGAGGCTGTGCGCGGCCGCCTGGAAACATTGTCTGATCACATCGACCGGGCGGCTTCGCTGATCCGTACCAGGGTCGACCTCGGCCTGCAGCGCAAGAGCAGCCACCTGCTGCGCTCAATGAACCGACGCTTCGCGCAACAATTGCGCCTGCAGCAAACTGTCGAAGGCCTGTCGCTGGTGGCCATAAGCTATTACAGCCTCGGCATCGTCACGTACCTGGCCAAGGCTGCGGTGGAACTTGGATTGCCCTTGAATCCCGAGACGGTGACCGGCTTGGCCGCGCTCCCGATCATCGTCGGCGTGTACTGGGTCATCCACCGGATAGGTATGCGGGTAGGCAAGTATTCCGACGCCTGAGAGGCTGGCGTCGGCCAGCCGCCGGGCGCCACTGGCGGGTCACTTTTCCAGGCATCGCCAGTCAAGTCCCCATCCCCGACTGTCAATCCTGCGCGAGACATCGGCGTATCGTTGCGTGCGGCATCGGCCCTATAGCGCTAGCTGGCACGGCATTGGTACCCAGTTACCCGCGCACCGCTTGGGGGAAACAGTAAATCCCGGCCGCGGCTTCCGGCTATCGGGTTGCCGATAACCGCTTGTTTGTCAGCTGTGGCAACCATGGCCACCGCGGTGCCGTCCACCGTATCACTGCGCGACCTCGCCAGCGTCACACTGCAACACTTTCCCTGGCAAGCAACAGCGATGGCGTCATCGTAACGGCGCCGTCGTCCTGCTTGGCAGCGGGCGACGGCGGCGGTACTGCAGGAGATCGGCCCCACGCGATGCGCTCCATCGCGTCACGGTGCACCGTCGCCTGATCGGAGGTGTTGCATTGAAGGCGTGTCAATGCGCCGCCAGCAGCTCGACACCGCCGCTGGTCCGCTGCGTTCCGGCACCGCAGGCTCAAGTCAAAACACCGCAACGATTGCAACGGAGCCAGTGTCGGCAGCGGTGAGTGTCGGGTGTCGCACAGCGCCACCCGACACCGGTTGCGCGACGGATTTGTCGCGTCGCTCAAGCCACGGCTGCACTCGGCATGGCCTGCGCCGCGAACCCCGTCCTGGAGGCCGGAACGCCGCCTGCCTTCACCCGGACACCGCAGTACTTGAGGCTCGGAATCTTTGCCTCCGGGTCCAGCGTCGGATTGGTCAGGAGATTCGCCGCCGCTTCGTAATAGCAGAACGCCATGAACACATTGCCCTTGGCCACCTTCGAGTCGGCACGGGCATAAGCGACGATCGTGTTGCGCCGGGTTTCCAGCGTGACCGGATCCCCCGGAGCTATGCCCAGCTCCTGCAAATCCTGGGGACACAGGTAGCACACCGGGTCGGGTTCGATGGCATCGAGCACCCTTGAACGCCGGGTCATGGTGCCGGTGTGCCAGTGCTCCAACTGCCGCCCCGTCAGGAGCACAAAAGGATATTCGACATCGGGACGCTCATCCGGCTCGACGATCTCGCATGGCACAAACAGCCCCTTCCCCCGCGGAAAATCGTTGACAAATGTTATGGCATCACCGGGATCGCCTTCATGTCGGCAGGGCCAGACAACCGAGCCCTCACGTTCCAGGCGCTCCCAGGTAATTCCCGCCATATTGGCCGATGCCTGGCGGATCTCCGCAAATACGTCAGCGGGGCCGGCGTAATTCCAGTTCAGCCCGATGCGCTGCGCAAGTTCCTGGATGATCCACAGGTCCTGCCGCGCTTCCCCCGGTGGCTGGACAGCCTGGCGCCCCAGTTGCACCCAACGGTCCGTATTCGTATACGTGCCGGTCTTTTCGAAATACGTGCTGGCCGGCAGCACAACATCGGCGTTGTAAGCAGTCTCTGTCAGGAATATGTCCTGCACCACCAAGTGCTCCAGGTGGGCAATGCCTTGGCGAGCGTGGTAAGCGTTGGCGTCGGACATGGCCGGGTTCTCGCCCATGATGTACATGCCCTTGACATGGTCGGCGAGGATCTCGTCCATCATCTCCATCGACGTCAAACCCTTCTGCGGGTCCAGCTTGCAACCCCAGAGCTGTTCAAACCGGGCGCGTTGCGCGGGGTCCTCCACGCTTTTGTAATCCGGGAAGCGGCTGGGCATCAGTCCCATGTCGGAGGCACCCTGGACGTTGTTTTGCCCGCGAATCGGGTGCAGGCCCGCACCCGGATGACCAACCTGACCGGTCAGCAGCGCCAGCGCGATGATGCAGCGGACGTTGTCCGAACCGTGCTGGCTTTGCGACGAACCCATGCCCCAGATGATCATCGACGCCTTGGACTTTGCGTAAGTACGTGCGGCCCGTTTCAGATCCTCCGCCGCTATGCCGCAGATTGGCGCCATCGCCTCCGGGCTGTAGGCCTGGATATGGCGTTTCAAGTCCTCGAAGCCCTCGGTCCGCTCGCGGATGAACGCAGCGTTGGTCAGATCTTCATTGATGATCGTGTAGATCATCGCGTTCAGGAGCGCCACGTCGGCATCAGGCGTGAACTGCAGATGCATGAAGGCCCGGCGTGAGAGATGCTGCTTGCGCGGATCGGCAATGATCAGTTTCATGCCGTTTTGATCAATCGCATTTTTGATCCAGCTTGCCGCGACTGGATGATTGATCGCCGGGTTGGAACCGATGAGCAAGACCGTTTCCGCCTTCATGACATCGCGGACCGGCAGCGACACGGCGCCAGAACCCAGACATTGCATCAACGCCACCACCGACCCCGCATGGCACAACCGTGTGCAGTGGTCGATGTTGTTGCTGCCGAAACCCGTGCGCACGAGCTTCTGCACCAGGTACGCCTCCTCGTTGCTGCCCTTGGCGCACCCCAGGGCAACCAGTGACTTCGGGCCATGTTGGTCGCGGATGCGCTTGAGCCCAGCGCCGGCAAAGTCCAATGCTTCGTCCCAGCTCGCCTCGCGGAAGGCCGCCAGCGGATTAGCCGGATCGAGTATCAGGTCGGCCGACTTGGGGACGTCCTTGCGCCGGATCAGCGGCTTGGTCAGCCGGTTAGGATGCCGGTAGTAGTCAAAGCCGTAGCGGCCCTTGACACACAGCCGGCCTTCATTGGTCGGGCCATTTGCGCCGTTGACCGCAACGATGTCGTTGTCGCTCACGTTCAACTTGACCCGACAACCGACCCCGCAGTACGGGCAGACCGTGGTTACCTGTTGCATGTCTCCACCTCCGATTCCTGCCCCTGCCACGCCCACTGTTGACGCGGATCGACACCCGCAATCGACAACGCCCCGGTCGGGCATGCTGCCACGCACTCGCCACAACCGACGCAGGTGCTTTCGCCCATGGGGTCATCCATGTCGAACATGATGTGGGACTCGCCGCCACGCAGCGCATAACCGATCACGTCGTTGCCTTGCACTTCGCGGCACGCACGCACGCACAACGTGCACTGGATGCACGTCGCCAGATTCACGGCGATCGCCGCGTGCGAAAGATCCGGCTTCGGTTCCTCGCGCCGACTGAAGCGCGGCTTGCCCACCTCAAGCCGGCGCGCCCAATAATCCAGGCGCGAATCCGCCACATAGGACTCATCCGGCATGTCGGCTTCCAGCAGCTCCAACACCATCTTCTGTGCGTGCACGGCACGTTCGTTGCGGGTGTTCACGCTCATGCCTTCGCTCGGCTTGCGCCAACACGACGGTTGCAGCTGGCGTTCACCTTCGATTTCACACATGCATACGCGACAATTGCCGTCCGGCCGCAGCCCCACCTGATCGGGCTTGAAACACAGGTGCGGGATAACGACGCCATGCCGGCGTGCTGCCTCCCAGATGGTTTCATCGCTGTAGGCGCCAATCTGCTGTCCATCCAGCGTGAAGCGGACAGTCTCGGCTTCCTGCACGTCTTGTGGTTGAGCCGCCATCACGCCACCTCATCGGGAAAATATTTGATGACACAGTTCATTGCATTTGGGGCCGCCTGCCCCAAGCCGCAAATTGACGCATCCACCATGACCCGCGACAAGTCCGTCATCAGCGCCTCGTCCCAGTGTTCGGCGCCCATCAACTCGGTGGCCTTGACCGTGCCGACGCGGCACGGAGTGCATTGGCCGCAGGATTCATGGGAAAAGAAGCGCATCGCGTTGCGCGCCAGGTCACGCGCCTTGTCATGTTGCGAAAACACGATGATCGCCGCCGAACCGATGAAGCAACCGTATGGCTGAAGGGTATCGAAGTCCAGCGGCACGTCTGCCTTCGCGGCCGGCAGGATGCCGCCGGACGCACCGCCGGGGAAATACCCGTACAACTCGTGACCGTCCTGCATTCCACCACAGTACTCGTCGACCAATTCGCGCAAGGTGATGCCCGCGGGCGCCATGTAGACGCCGGGTTTCCGCACCCGCCCACTGACCGAAAACGTCCGCGCCCCCTTGCGCCCGTGACGTCCCTGCGACGCAAACCACGCACCACCCTTTTCCAGGATGTCGCGCACCCAGTACATGGTCTCCATGTTGTGCTCGAGCGTCGCCAATCCGAACAACCCGTTCTGCGCTACATACGGGGGGCGCAAGCGCGGCATGGCCCGCTTGCCTTCGATGGACTCGATCATGGCCGACTCCTCGCCGGCGATATACGCGCCAGCACCCCGGCGCAGGTAAATCGCTGGCAAAGGCGCTGGCGGGTCTGCCTGCAACGCGGCAATCTCGCGTTCCAGCATGAGCCGGCACGCGGGATATTCGTCGCGAACGTACAGATACACTTCATGACTATCGACGGCCCACGCCGCAATCAGGGTGCCCTCGAGGAAGCGATGCGGGTCGCGTTCAAGGAAATAACGATCCTTGAACGTACCCGGCTCACCCTCGTCGATATTGATCGCAACCACCCGCAGACCCGGCTCCTTGCCAACCAGCCGCCACTTGCGCCCGGCCGGAAATCCGGCACCGCCGAGCCCGCGCAGGCTGGAATCTTCCATGGTCTTGAGGACTGACTCGCGATCGCGCTTCCCGCTCGCGCATTCGACCCACAGGTTGTAGCCACCGGCACGCCGGTACTCGGCGAACGTCACCGGGGTCAGGGCTTCCGGAACCACGTCGTGCGCCGCCACGGCTTCGGTAACCCGCTCGGCGGTAGCTGCCGGCACCGGCTTCTGGCCGCATATCGCGACCGGCGCATCCGCGCAGCGCCCGACGCAAGGCACGCGCTGGATGCGCACGTTTGCCCCCAGCGTGCCCTGCAGCGAATCAATGAGTTTTTCCGCACCGCACATCGAGCACGTCACCGAATCGCAGACCCGCACCGTCAACGCCGGCGGCTGCGTAGCCGGGTCACGGACGATGTCGAAGTGGTGATAAAAGGTCGCGACCTCGTACACCTCGGTCAGCGCCAACCGCAACTCGTCGGCCAACGCGGTCAGGTGCTCGACACGCAGGCAACCGTAGCGATCGTTTATGCGATGCAATCCCTCAAGCAGCATGTCGCGTCGACGCGGCATATCGCCAAGCACCTCGCGTACCGCAACCAGTGCAGTGGGATCGGCCTGACGACCTTTGGGTTGTGCGCGTTTATGTTTGCGGCGACGCACAGATAATTCAGGAACGTTCACGAACCTTCTCCTCGACCCACGGCGATGCTCAGCACGCGCAGCATTTGTAATGACACGTGCAGCCCCAATCCTGTTTTCATATACCTTTGTTTGCACGCTTGCAAACGCTGGCCGTCCGCGTCGCTTCCTGGACCGTGGTGCCCGCAATGGCTTTGCCCCAAACATGGCTGCACAACCAACCGGGTAGATGCTGCGCACACGCTGGAATACCGACATTGTGCTGAAACGCCTCGCCCAGGGCCATCTTAACGACGGATAAATCATGCCGCCGACCGACTAACGGACAAGACGCAACACGGCCGCAAGATCGCAGGGCCGCCGCAGACACGACACCATGATGGTCGCCGACTTTCGCGGAACGCCACGGCGCATCCAGTGGACCACCTACCCGCGCGCGTGTACAGTCAACCGTCGCGCAGCTTGCCGATCACGGCATGGCGGATGGCGAGAACAGCCCGGTTTGCGATAACGGCCACCCGCTGGCTGGCAACATATGGAGCACTCCGTCGTTGACGGGGCGCACCGCTTGGGGCGGACTGCGACGGCAGCTGCACGTTGCATGTATGTGCGACGCAGTGCACACTTATTGGGCATGGGGTTTGCCAGCCCGCAGACGTATTGGGGGGAGTATGCCGGGAAGCTCATTCGATACGGCACATGCCTCGCAGATCATGCGTACGGTGCGCTCTGGTCTCGACGCCGGTATCGCCCCGGAAATTGGCCGGTCGTGGAACCGGTGCGTGAACGAATTCGGAATCCACCCACATAGCCGGCGCGATACCGCCGTGCTGTCGGCCAGCCAGTTGCGTGAGAGCCAGCAACGGCTCGGCAAGGTCTTCGCAGTTGCTCATCGCGAGATAGAAAATCTATACGAGCTCATCGCCGGCACTGGCTATGCGGTGGTCCTGTCTGACGCCAGTGGGGCAATCCTCGACGCGATCGCCGACCCGACCTTGAAGCGCGAATTCCGGCAGTCCGGGCTGTGGCTTGGAGCACTCTGGGACGAACGTCACGAAGGCACCAACGGTGTCGGTACCTGCCTTGCGGAGTGCAGTCCCACTACGGTGCATCGTGGAGAGCACTTCCGCGACTACAACGTATGTCTTTCCTGCACCAGCGCGCCGGTATTGGACGCATATGGCACGCTGCTCGGGGCACTGGACGCCTCCTCGATCAACAGCTCCGACACCCGCGAGATCCAGCGGCACACCATGGCGCTGGTCAGCATGTCGGCCAGCCTGATCTCACGCTACCAGTTCCTCGCGGAATTTCCCGACGCGTGGATCCTCCGTTTCCACAGCCGCCCCGAATTCGTCGGCCTGTTGCATGAGGCATTGGTCGCCGTCGACGGCGACGGCAAGGTGCTGGCAGTGAACGAGAATACGTTGTATCAACTGGGGTTGAACGCGCGCGCGCGGCTGGTCGGACACTCCATTGGAGAAATCTTCCGCTTCACGGCAAACGCGCTGCGCCAGCGCGGCATGCATGACGCCACGACGATCTGGCCAATCCGCGATGTTGCACGTGGGCGGCGCTTCTTTGCACTGGTGCAGCCGCCACGCGCAGCACACCCGGTTACCACGCCGACGGAACAATCCGCGGTAGCCGCGGGCACCTGCAACGCCGCAGCAGCCGATGGTCAGATCGACATCGATTCGCGGATGCGGCGCAACCTGGCCACTGGCCACCAGTTGTTCGCCAAGCAGGTACCGATTCTGTTGCGTGGCGCAACCGGCACCGGCAAAGACGTATTTGCGCACGCTCTGCACGCCGACAGTCTGTGGTCGGATCGTGCATTCGTCGCTGTCAACTGTGCGGCGATTCCGGAGAACCTGATCGAAAGCGAGCTGTTCGGCTACCGCCCGGGTGCATTTACCGGCGCCACACGCGAAGGCCGGGCCGGCAGGATTCTGCAATCGAGCGGCGGCACCCTGTTTCTCGACGAAATCGGCGACATGCCACTCTTGCTGCAGGCTCGCCTGCTGCGCGCACTTGAGGCGCGCGAAATCCTGCCGGTGGGAAGCGACGAGCCGGTCGCGGTCGACCTGCACGTGATCAGCGCCACCCACCACGATCTGCGCCAGATGATCGCCCAGCACCAGTTTCGCGAGGATTTGTATTACCGCATTGCAGGAATCACGCTGGAGCTGCCATCGCTGCATGACCGCCAGGACAAGCGGCAGCTGATACATACCATCCTGCGCCAGGAGTGTGGGGAGGGTGAGTCGGTCGATATCGCCGAAGACGCCTTCGAGCATCTGCTGGCCTACCGTTGGCCAGGCAACATTCGTCAGTTGCGCAACGTGTTGCGTACCGCAGCGGCATTGTGCAGCAACTGCGTCATCCGCCTTTCCAACCTGCCACAGGAAATAGTGGATCCTGAGGAACCGGCCATTTCCACGGCGTCCCCGGAAGCCGGTTTTGCCGGTGGCACTCCAGTGGATGTGCCTGGAGCCACCGGAGCAGTGCTGCAGACGGCCGAACGTGCCGCGTTGTTGCAGGCAATCGGGCAACAAGGCGGCAACATGACACAAATCGCCCGCACGCTTGGGGTGAGTCGCAACACCTTGTACCGCAAGTTGCACAAATACGACATTACGCTGCCGGGTGACCGTTGACGCAACCCATCTCGCGCACGTCCCGTGCCGTCGGCATGAATGTCACTTCGACCCCAAAACGAAAAGATGCGCCGGTGCGAGTGAAATTTGCGCCGCGGAATGACCAGCGACCAACGAGCCGGGGCAGCCGAAAGCGAAGCGGTTACCGCTGGACCAACAGTAGACTGCGGCAATGCCCGGTGCCTGGCACACAGCCGTATTGCTGCAGTGCTTCACCACCAGTTACCTGACCAGGCTACGGGGGCCGACACCACCACCGCAGCCCGGCGAGGTCCGGCGGCGGGCGTCATTTCCCGAACGTTTCCGTTATGCGCGGGCTCCCCACTGCTGCGTAAACAGCCCCGTCAAGCGCCTGTCGGTCGAATCAGAACGCGTAACTCGCGTTCACACCAAGCATGAAATTGCGCCCCGGTTCAGGCTGGAAGAACCGGCCGTTGCCGGAATTGACGATCACCGCGCCAATATAGTGGCGATCGAAAAGGTTGTTGAGCCCTGCATACTCCTTGAATTCCCAATTGCTGACATTCTGCTTGAACTCAAGACGATAATTCACCACGACATAGCTGTCAGCGAAGTCGGCGTTTTCGTTGTTGACGTAAACGCGGTCGCGCCACTGCGCATTTAGCGAAGTTGAAAAGCCAAGCGGGCGATATTGCCAATCGAGTTCACCGTATACCATCTGTCGCGGCACGCCCGGCATACGCTTGCCGTCGAGTGCCCCGCCATCGAAACGCGCCTGCAGGAAACTGTAGGCCAGGTAGGTGCTGAAGCCGCCGGCAAAAGTCTGCTGCACATTCAGCTCCAGACCGTGGCGCTGCGTGCGCCCGGCGTTGGTAAAACTGTCGCGACCGTCGTTGGATACGCCAACGATAATGTCGTTGGTGGTCGCTATGTTGAACAGCGTCAACTCGAATGTTGTCGAGTTCCAATTTCCCTTGAGTCCCCCCTCGTAGTCGCGGCTCTTGCTCGGCTGCAATTCCTGATTGAAGCCGGCCTTGCCATCCGGCCGATAGGCGAACTCGGAAAGCGTCGGGGTTTCGAAACCCTCGCCATAGTTCGCGTAAACATTCAAATGTGGATTGATCTTGTAAAGCACGCCAGCGACCGGGCTGGTGCTCGAGAAACTTTGCCGACCACTATCGTCGGGATCCTCGGCCGTCACGTAGTGGTCGTCGCTTCCGAACTTGACGCGTGAATGACGCAAGCCGGCCACGATGCCCCAACGACCGGGTTTCCATTCGGCTTGCAGGTATTCCCCCGCCTGGCTGGAGACATCGCTTTCGTTGCGACGCAGTTCTCCCTCCACACCCGCATCATTGACCCAACCTTTGCGCAACTCGCGCAGATGGTCGTACTCGACACCCGCGATCAGGTCGAGCGGTGCCGAGGCGAGCGAAAAATTGTGGATCCAGCGCGCATCGCCGCCTTTGGAGCGATTTTTCAGGTCCACCACCGCGCCGCCGCCATTGGCAGAATCGCCGGGGAAAGGCAGGAACTGGACCACGCGCCGGGTGCCAGCGTAGCCCGTGACATGCAGGTGGTCGTCCTCGCCCAGCTGCTGCTCATACACGCCGCCAAGTTGGCGATCACGGTGGCTTTCTCCTGCGCCAAACCTGAATACCCCCGGCACCGCGAAGCGTGGATCATCCCGTGCCTGCGCCTTGGTCAGACCCGAAGGATCTTCGGCAAACGGCTGGTTCTCGCCGTTGAAGAGCACCGTCAGCGAGGAATCCTTGCTGATGTCGTAGCGGAACTTGGCGCGCAGGTTGTTGCGCTCGGCGGCGCTGTGCTCACGATAACCATCGGTGCGAAAATGCGTGCCATCCACGACGTAGTTGAAGTTGCCCGAGGTGCCACCAGCGTCCACCCGCTGGATGCGGGTACCATAGCTCCCGAACAGCGTGGAGACGCCGACCGTCGGTTGCGGCGGGCCGTCCTTGGTGAAAACCTGGATGACGCCGCCTGCGGCATTGCCGTACAGTGCTGAAAACGGCCCACGCAATACCTCGATGCGCTCGGCTGTAGCCAGATCGAAGATATCGGTCTGCCCTTGCCCATCGGGTCCGGATACCGGGATGCCGTCCACCAGAAGGCGGATGCCGCGTACGCCGAACGAGGCGCGTGAACCAAAGCCGCGAATGGATATCTGCGAATCCTGCGCGTAACTCTGTCGATTCTGCGCAACGACACCGGGTATCCGCGCGAGCGACTGCGAAAGGCTGACGGCCGGCGCGCCGTCCACGATGTCGTCCTGCGTGACAACGCCTACCGCCGCAGGCACGTCGAAGTCGGGCTGCGCGATGCGCGTCGCGGTTACCACAACGGCGGGCAGCGTGGCGGTAGCCGGTGTTGTCTGTTCGGCGGCGGGCGATACATCCTGCTGCGCGTGAACCTCCGGCAGCATACACAAGGCTAGCGCCAACGCCGCCGGCAGGCTGCGCCGCACAAACGCCCGCGCAACGCGACTTTGGCCCGGGCAAGGTACAGCCTGCGCCTGGTGGGTTTCAAAATGCCTGATCATGGTCATGAGTTCCTGCTTCAAAGTCACCGCGCGTAGACCGACGAGGCAACCGTACGCTGCACAAAAGCTATCCGGCGTTGCCCAACCACGCTCTCCACCTCCGGCTGAACGAATCGCCGAATCAATACGTGGCGGCTTGACGCGGGAGAAGATAGCAGCAGTGTCGGCGCGGGATGCAGACCTGGATCAAGCCGCGCGGACCTTCCGCCGCGACGCCGCGCTCCGGACCGCCCTGGCCGGGACGCGCCGACGGAGGTAAACAGATCCATTACTTTTATCGGTCCGCGGCATCGAAGTCGTAGCGAAATCCAACGAAGTAACCGCGCGGCACGCCCGGTGCCACGAACAATGTGGAAGCACCGGGTCCACTGATATTGATCAGGTGGTTGGGCGTATTGAATACGTTGTTGCTCAACGCGCCGTTGCTGAAATAGCGGCGATCGAAAACATTGCTTATTTCGGCAAAGAACGACAGCGCCCGGATCGGCTGGTAATGCAGATCCAGATCGAAAACGGCATAGCCGGGCACGGCACCATGGCGGTCCTGATTATTCTCGTCGCCCACCGCGTACTGGCTCGAATAGGCGCGCAGGTTGGCACCGAGTGACCATGCGCCGGACAACTTGTATTCCGTGGCAAAGGTGAACACGTTGCGTGGTACGCCAGGCATGCGGTCACCCTTGCGCACCTGGATCACGCCATCATCATCGGCGCTGGAGTTGTCTTCGGCCAGTTCCTCGAACGCGGCGCCGTAGGTTGCAGCGACATGGCTGTAATTCGCCTGCCATTCGAACTGGTCCAACTGACCGCCGAGGCCCAAGTCCACACCTTTGCGCAAGGTTTTCGGCACGTTGGCGAAATAGCCCTGCGAGCTGCCGCCGGTGAAGATCGTGAGGATGTCGTTGTCGACGCGACTCTCGTAGGGCGAAACGTTCCAACGCAACCGTCCACCGGCAAAGGCGCCGCGCAGCCCACCGCTCACGGTGTGCACCACCACCGGGTCCAGCGGCGGATCGCCGGTAAAGTCGTTGGGCAATGCACACGGTGCCTCGGGATTGGCGCACTCGATCTCGATCGGCGTCGGCGTGCGCATGCCTTCGTCGTAGTTGATATATGCGGCGAAGTTACTGCTGACCGTCCAGGTAAAACCCAAGCTGGGATTGAAGCGGTTGAAACTTTGTTGGCCATTGATGTCCGGCGCAGTGCCCGACAGATCACTGACGCTCAGGCGGCTGTGGTTGTAACGCCCGCCAGCGCTCACGTGCACGCTGTCGGTCAACGCCACCACGTCCATGAAATACGCGCCGTAGCTGCGCGTGCGGGAGTCCGCGGCGGTCATCGGGTCCAGAGCAAATGGTTGCAGGCCCCGCGTGTCACCGCGCACGGCAACCTCGTAGGGGAAAAACGCCGGCTGGCCAGACTGGTTGAATACGCTGTCACTCACGTCCAGGCTCACACCCACGGTGAACTGCTGGGCGTGGCCCGCCAAGCTGCTGTCAGCGACCGCCTGCACCGAGCCGCCGAAGCCACGCGCAAAGACATTGCCCAGCACGTTGGAAGCAACCACGTTGTTGATCGTCGCCGCCGGGTTACGCGGATCGTAAGCCGGCGTCAGCCCGGAGTAGTAATACCGGCCCAGCGAATCCGGATCGAACGGGCCATCGGCCGCGTAACCCAGCGGGCCATCCTCGGCAGGGTCATACGCGTCGGCATCATTCGTGTTGCTGTTGAAGCTGCGGCTTTGGGAGGTACGCAGGTAAGCATTGGCCTGCAGTGCCCAATCCTGGTTGAGCTGGCGCGCGCCCTGCAGATTGAACTGGCCGAGATTGTTGACGAAGAAATCCGGCCAGGTGAACGCAGCCTCGGGCCTGTTCGCCCACTCGATCGGCAGGGCCTGGGTGCCGTACAGCTTGGCATGCGCGCCGGTGTAGCTCAGTGCGATGCTGGTGGCGCCATCGGGCCGCCAGTCTGCGCGCAGGAATGCCTGCTGCACACGGCTTGGCGAGTAGTCGCGCCAACCCGATTCGTAACTGTTGCCGATCCCGACATAAAGCCCGAAGGTCTTGTCATGCACACCGAAGTCGACATCGGTCTGCAGGCGTCCCCAGGATCCTCCCGAAATGTTGAACGAACCACCCGGATCCGCAAAACCATCCTTCGTCGTCAACAGCAAAGTGCCGCCAAGCGTGTTCAGACCGTACAGTGGGCTGGAACCAGGAATCAGCTCGACGTTGCGAATGGCAAAATCGGGGATGGCGTCCCAGTTCATGGTCCCGGCAAAGGGTTCGTTCTGCCGCACCCCATCCACGTAAATGGACAGTCCCGAGGGCGAACCGAGCAGCGGCGAGAGCGTGAATCCGTGGAAGAACAAGTTGCCTTGCCAAGGATTGCCCTGCGACTGGGTAATGTTCACGCCTTGGAAGTTGCGCTGCAACAAATCGGTCAGGGACTGACCATGTATCTGCTCCACGTCGTCGGCCTGCGCACTTTGCACATTCAACGGCACCTGCTCCGGCGGTACGTTCAGGCCCGGCAACGGCGTGATGCCGACCACCACGATCTCACCGAGCTGTTGTGCCGGCGGTGCCGCCACCACCACGCCCGACACCGCAGCGAGAGCCATTGCCCAGAAGGATCTGCCGACCAGCCTGCGCTTGCCACCCCTAACGCACGATTGCACAATATTCAGCGACACACTCCCACCCCGGACGCGGCCACAAAACGGGCGGAGCTCGCGATGAACAAGATACCGGCCGAAATCACCACTACTCCATACAATACCGTTCCCTGAAGCGCGTTTATCTTTATCACGAGCTCCGGTTGCCCGGCCGCTGGGGGCTCTGGATCATCAGAAGAAGATGATCCCGCCGACAGAGATACCGTTCATGCGCGCCTCGTTGCCGACATAATCCTTCGACCGGGTCTGGCTGAGTTCGAAGTCGAACGTCACGCTCTTGGTCAGTGCGTAATACGCGCCAGCAGTAACGTTGCTGTTCGATTTGAAGTCGCCGGTGCTGACCAGATCCTTGCGATTGCGGCTGATGCCTCCGCTCAAGCCCAGTTTGAGCTTTGTCGTGGCTTGCCAGGTCCCTTGCAACAGATAGTTGATCCCCTTCACATCACCCTGATCGCCATCGGTCAGGATGCCGATGCCGCGACCCGTTTGCACATTCGCAAGCACGGTGAAGCGATCAAGCTTCAGACTGGCACCGACTTCGCCCGCAGACATGGTGAAGCTGGCCGGTTCGATTCCCGATCCCTTTGGCGCATAGAATTTCTGGGTCTTGGCGCCGATCCAACCTTTGAAATTGCCGCTCACATACGCCAATTGGACATGAGCTTGCGGAGCGGTACGTGAGTCATAGATACCGGTGTTGTTCACCGGGCTGAACACGCCGCCAGTAAACGTGAAACCGGACATGTCAGGTGAGGTATAGGTAATCTGGCCATAGCTGCCAAGATATGTATAGCCGGCCCCGATATGCCCCAGCGCCACGCGGCCACGCTGCGTCGCCTGTACTGGCGCGCCGACGCCAAGCAGGGTCATGTCCGTGAGGATGGCGTTGGAGCCGAAAACCCCATAATCACGACCCAGTTTGACAGTACCGAAACCCGGCGTGCCGACGGTGAAAAACGCCTGACGCACATCCACGCCACTGTTTGCCGAAAGTGCATCCGAAGTGGCCGTATGGACCATCATGCCGACCTGCGCAGTGATATCGAAACCCTCCTGGTTGGTCGTGAACTTCGTGATGAGGGCATTCGGCAACAGTCCATTGCCGATCGTCGTACGGTCCTTCTGGCCACCGCAGCCGAGCGCCTCTCCGGCCAGCGCGGTACCGCCCACCGGGTCGCCTGAACAACTCGTGGTCACGTAAAAAGCGTTGACAAATCCGCTCAGGTCCACCGTCCAACCATCACCGCTGAACGAAGTTGCACCCGCGGTCAGCGGATACCCGACGAGCAAGGCGAGTGAGAGCGCGGCCCGTCGCACTGTCGATGCGCCGCGACGCGGACGGTTTTTTCCCGTTGCTTTGTGCTGCATAGGTCTTTTCTCCGGTAGCCCATCAAACGGCACGCTTGCGAGGACGCGGCGCGCACACGATGAATGAAAACTCCGAACCGCGCGCGGCGCGACATCCCCCGCACCCGCCCGCGCGGTGTCCGCGATGGGTCAGGCTGGCAGCACGCCCGCAGCCTTTGCCGCGTGGGCCGCGACGATGTCCATCAATTCCGGCGAGTAGCAGTCGTAGGGCTGGATCCCGAGTTCGCTCAGACGGCTGCGCACCTCACCCATCTGCGCTGGCGCCACACCACCCTCGATCACCGACGACACGAACGCGGCGAACGTCGGCGGCGCATACCCCGCCTGCCGGGAGAGTTCCGGATGGATGAAAACAAAACCGTGGAACACGTGGGTCGGATCCGGGACGGTGTCGTACATGTGCGCGCCGCAACCCGTGCAGGCATGCCGGTGCAATACCGCGTTCTTGTTCACCACTTGCAGTTTTTCGGCATGTTTGGTGACCTTGACCTTGTCGCTCGGCACGGCAGCCAGCATCGAGAACGTCGCGCCTGCCGGCTTCCAGCACTTGGTGCAACCGCACAGGTGATTGAACAGGTACTCACTGTCCACCGTCACCTCGACCTGGTCGGTCGCACATTTACATACCAATGTGCTGCCGGCAAATCCCGGCTTTCCCTGCTTGACACCGTCATCGACGGCAGGATGGATTTTTGTGCTGGACATGTACGCTCTCCA
>DAITPL010000043.1:0-22480 GCA_036833615.1 Rhodanobacter sp. | reverse complement strand
GCACGACCTTGCCAAGGTCGGGGTCGCGAGTTCGAGTCTCGTTTCCCGCTCCAGTTCTTGAAGCCTCGGACTACCGAGGTTTTGTTTTTTCCAGCAAGCGGTGATCCTTTCGATCGCCGTCGCAGCGAGCAGTGGCCAGGTGGCAGAGTGGTCATGCAGCGGCCTGCAAAGCCGCGTACGCCGGTTCGATCCCGACCCTGGCCTCCATTGCTACTGCGGTGACTGGATGTCGGGTCTGCGGCAGTCTGGTTTCCCGCCGGTGAACTCGATCACGGCCTTGTCGATCTCGACGGTCTGGTTTGCGCCGTGGTGGCGGTGAGCCACCTCTCGGTGCGGCCGCCCCGTCCACGACTCGGGGCGAATATGCCGGTGGCAACCAGGGCGTAACGCATCATCCGAAACGGGCGCACATCCACGCCGCGTCTTCGTGGCCAACCGCGCTTCGGCCTGGACAAACGGTTGGATTGCGCGCTCGGTGCATGTCGCTCGGCCACCACTTCAGCAATGACGATGTGCAGACCTCGCCACGTGGATGTTCCGCAATTTGGCGCGCGCGATCGCGTGATGGAACAGTGGGCAAGGTGAGCTGCTGGACCTGACGCCCGTTGTCGCTCGTCGTCGGGAAGCGAGGTGATCGGTATGGTGATCCCGGCCGAGCTCCGCCTTTTCGTGGAGTCGCGGTGGATGGTCGCCAACCGCTGCCGTATGGGCGCATCGCGAGTCGCGGAAAAAAATTCCGATTGCCGGCAAAACTTGCCGACAGGCTCCCTATGAAAGCGGCCAGGCTCCCATATATGTTTGATAGGTATGGAAAAAATGCGTGTTTTCCGTTGGCACACAGTTTGCGTTCAGTTAACCCGCTGCTGAGAAAGTAGCGGGACCCCAACCTTCGGAGAACGTCATGCACAAGACCCTATTGATATCGGCCATCTGCCTGGGACTCGGGCTGGCTGGACAGGCTTTCGCCCAAGACACCAACACGGTGGATCACCGCTCGCACCAGAACAACGATTCAAGCTCCAGCACAGATAGTGGCAACCGGGGTGACAGCTACGCGGATGGCACGGGAAGCGCGGCCGCCAACAACGGTGGTACTGCCACTTCATCGGTTGCCTCCTCGTTCAACAGCAGCAAGGCGGTGGCCATCAGCCGGCTGGACGGCATGGTGACCGATATTCGCGCGCGGAATATCGGCAACGTCGCGGACAACTTCGGCAATGCCAATGGAGGCCGTGGCGGACGTGGTGGCGATGGCGATGGTGGCCGGGCCACTGGCGGTCGTGGTGGATCCGGCGGCGATGGCGGCAACGCGCGTGCGCGCAGTGGCTATGCCGGTGACTCGGGTGCCGACAGCGGTTATGTGGGTGCGTTTAGTGGTGCCGAAGGTGGCGACTCCAATGGCGACAACTACGCCAATGCGCGCAATCGGTCACGCGGCTCGTCCAGCACCGGCGGAACGGCGACTGGTGGCGATGGCGACTGGACCGGTGGTGCGGGAACCAGTGGCGCCGCGACCGCAAGCAGTGGCGCGGCTACTTCGACCGGTGGCAGCAGCGGTGCAGCCGACAGCACCGGCGGGATGGGTGGTGCAGGCGGCAGCGGTGCGTCCGCGACAGGTGGCGAAGGCCTTGCTGGTGCCGGTGGCTCCGGCGGAGCCGGCGGCTCGAACTCGGTCGATGCGGGCAGTTTCGACATGTCCAACAACATGTCCGGTGCTGCTTCGGCGGCTGCTGGCGTCGTCGTGATGGCGCAGAACAGTGGCGTCGGCTCGCTGACCCAGCAAAGCGTGAACGTGCAGGCCAATCTGAATGTAGGTCCGTAATCCGCGTTCCTCTCCGCTGTGCCGCATTGTCGCGGCACAGCGGACACGTGGAGCGTTGCGAGCGTCCTGGCGAGTGTTTGTCGCCAGGCTTGCAGCGCTGTGCGGCGACTACAGGAGATACATCATGCGTGCAGTAGGCCTGGTTATCGTCTTCGGCATCGCCGGTATCGCGACTGGCCGTGTGGGTGCTGTCGAGGTAGCGGTGGCAACGCCGCCGGTCGCCGGGGTGCCGTTGTCGCCGGCGAACACCGCGCCGTCCGGCGCATCCGCGGACGTTGCCGGTTTTGGTTCGCCAATCGCCAGCGTGGCGCTGGAAAAACTCAGTGGTGGCAGTGATGTCAGCAATGACATGACGCTCAATGGCACCGTGTCGAACAACAGCACGGACAACACGAGCACCGGCCTCAATTCAATTGCCTCCGGCTCGTTCAGTGGCGCTGCAGGCCTGCCGATGGTGATCCAGAACTCGGGCAATGGCGTGCTCATCCAGAATGCCACGATCATCAACGTGCAATTCAAGCCATGAAAGCAGCCGCGTTGCTGGCAATCGTGGCGGCGGCGTCGTGGACGTTGCCGGTGGTGCACGCGGTGGAGGTGCAAACTGCGCAAGGCGCGTATTCGCTGCACGTCACTAGCCTCAAGGAAGCGCGTTTTCGCAACACCATTCGGCAGCAATACGATTTCAGCTGCGGTTCCGCAGCCGTTGCCACCTTGCTGAGCTATCAGTACGGGTACCCGGTCGACGAGCGGGCAGCGTTTGTGCAGATGTATGTGCAAGGGAATCAACCGAAGATCCGACGCGAAGGATTTTCCCTGCTTGATATCAAGCGCTATCTGCAAAGCAATGGATTCGACGCCGATGGCTTCCAGCTGCCACTGGAAAAGCTTCAGCAGGAAATGTTGCCGGCGATCGCGTTGATCGACGAGAAGGGCTACCACCACTTTGTCGTGATCAAGGGCCTGCTTGGCGGACGCGTCCTGCTGGGTGACCCGGCGGTCGGCACGCGTTCGGTGCCCGTCGCGCAATTTGATCGCGTGTGGAAAAACAAATTGCTGTTCGTCATTCACAACCGGCGCAGCTGGGCCACGTTCAACAGCCCGGACGACTGGCGCGCTGCGCCGTTTGCGCCATTGCGCACCGGAATCGATCGCACCGGCCTGGGCAACCTCACCCTGCCGCGACGCGGTCCCGGCGATATCTGAGGGCTTGCATCGTGAGCAGGATCAGTCAGTTCATCAGCCCGATCGTGATGTGCATGGCGGCCATTGGAGCCGTCGGTAGTGCGCGCGCGCAGGACGTCGAGTTTGGCCCCGCAGCCAGCGCAGCCCGACTGGATGCCATTCGCGGCGGCGTGGATCTTGGCGGCGGATTGCTGGGCTCGTTCGGTATCGCCCGTGCGACTTACATCAACGGCCAACTCGTGGCGCACTCGGAGGTCACCATTCCGGATATTGCCCACGTTACGGCGTCGCAGGCGACCGCGCTGGCCGCAGCGCTGCAAACAGTCGTGGTGCGCAACGGGCCAGGCAACTTTGCCGATCCGGCTGCCTTCGGCGGCCCCGTGGCAGCCACCATTATCCAGAACACCCTCAACGCGCAGAACATCCAGAACCTGACCACGATTCATGCCAGCGTGAATACGCTCCCCGATTTCAACATGCTGCTTCTGCAGGAGGGCTTGCAGGCTGGATTGGTGCAGTCGCTCGGCCATTGATTTGCGCTGAGTTCGCAGCGTTGCCCGACCATGTTTGAATCCTGTGAGGCCAGGGATGATGGAAAGAAATGCGTGGTGGCATCTGTGCTCTGCGGGTTGTGCGGGGCTGGCCCTGTTTTGCGGAGCCGCGCTGGCACAAGGGGTGGCTCCGCCAGCGGCAAATTCGCCTTACCCGTCATCGGCTGCCATCCGGAAAGCCATGGTTGAGCAGGGCCAGCGGCTGGAGGCCATGCGTCAGCAACTGGAAGCGCAAAGTGCGCAGATCGAGACGCTGCGAAAGGTCCTTGCCGCGCAGCAGGTCAGGTATCAGACCCTGCGCCGGGCCGTGGGCATGGACGCACTGGCGGGCCAGCGGGCAACCGGTGTCGGGGCGGCGCGGTCACCTGCGCGCAATACCGCGGCGATATCCGCCGACGACGGCGAGGCGGCACAGAGCGCTTCGGCCGCGCGCACCCAGACGATCGGGCAGGCGCCTGCCAGCAACGACAAGCCACCCGAGGTGGCCCCCATTTTTGACCAGCCAGGTGTGCTTACGCCGCCCCGGCGGTGGGTGCTTGAGCCGTCCTATCAGTTCGGCTATTCGTCGAATGATCGGGTGACGCTGGTCGGCTACACCGTGATTCCGGCGATCCTGATTGGCCTGATCGACGTTCGCCAAGTGCGCACAACGACGCAAACCGCGGCGCTGGCGATGCGCTATGGGTTGACCAACCGGCTGGAGCTGGAGCTGCGCGTACCGTACGTGCACAACCACACGGATACCGTCAGCCGCGAGATCTTTACCGGTGCGGCACAAGACAACGTGTTCACCGCGGGTGGCCACGGCCTGGGTGACGTGGAAGCGACCGCACGCTATCAATTCAACGATGGTGGCGCCGACCGCGCTTACTACATCGGCTGGTTGCGGTTCAAGTCACGCACTGGACGCGATCCCTTTGAAGTCGTCACTGATTGCGTCACGCGTTGTGTGCAGAACGCGACCGGCACCGGGCTCCCGCTGCAGACCCCGACCGGGTCGGGGTTTTACTCGCTGCAACCGGGTGTGACCTGGTTGCTGCCCTCCGATCCGGTGGTGTTTTTCGGCAACCTGAGCTACCTGCACAACTTTGCCCGGCACAATGTGAGTCGCACCGTTTTGCTGGGCGGCAAGGAAGCCATCGGCACCATCGCGGTGGGGGACGTGGTGGACGCCAGTATCGGCGTGGGCCTGGCATTGAACGAAAAGGCGTCCATCAGCTTTGGCTATGACCAGAGTTTCGTGGGGTCGACGCACCAGAATGGAAAAACCGTTGCCGGCTCGACCCGGTCGGTACTCGGCACGCTGTTGCTGGGTGGTGCGTATCGACTCAACGACAAGCGTACGGTCAACTTCACGCTGGGGGTGGGCGTGACCAGGGACACGCCCGACGCCACCCTGACGATCAGGGTACCGACAACGTACTGAGTGGATGGCGTCGGTCGGATATCCAGGACCGGCCTGCGCGGGCCGGCATGCGGCACCCTCGACGTGGAAGATGCGATGGTGAGTGACCCCCGCTTTCACGTGGCCTGTCCTTCGGCGCTGCAGGTGGCTGCAGGGGTTGCCCGGGCACAACTGACGCGTTCATCACATGCCAAAGGGCATCGTTCATCCTGCGTACGGTTTGCGGTCATTTTCATGGACCGTCCGCGATAAATTCGCCAACGATGGCGGACTCTTTTGGGGAGTCCGGTGCCTTGCGTTCGCCGAGGTGGAGGCGCCATGTACGCTACGGTTCCGAGTGTGCTGTTGATTGAAGGTGATGCCACCTTCGGGACCTCGGTGGCCGAATACGCAAGAGCCCGAGGCTGCGCGGTCAAGGTGGCGTCCACGTACCGGCAGGCCGATCGGCTGGTGAGAACGCTGGCGACTGATCTCCTGCTGATCGATGTCGCGCTGCCCGACGGCGATGGCTTGAATCTGCTCAAGCAAATGACTCCGAATCGTCTCAAGCAGGTCGTGGTGTTGACGAACTGCCCAAGTGCCGAAGCTGCCGAGCAGGCGTTGCAGTACCCGATTCTCGACTATGTGGTGAAACCGCTCGCCGGGCACCGCTTCGACGCCCTGCTGGATCTGGCGGCCGTGCATGCGGCATCGCGAGCGTGCGGTGGAGAGGGATCGCGGCACTGCGGCGAGCTGTTGACGCAGGCGGCGTCGATGATGCAGGTGTTCACCCTGATCCGTCGCGTCGCTCCGCTGCAGCACGCCGTGCTGCTGCACGGCGAGAGCGGTACCGGCAAGGAGCTGGCTGCGCGCGCATTGCATGGCTATAGCGGCCGGACCGGAAAATTCGTGGCGTTGAACTGCGGTGCGCTGAGCGGAGAGTTGGCCGGCAGTCAATTGTTCGGCCACGAGCGCGGCAGCTTCACGGGCGCCGTCGCCGACCATGCCGGCGTATTCGAGCAGGCCCACCTGGGGACATTGTTTCTGGATGAAATCACCGAGATGCCGGCGCAGATACAGACCTCCCTGCTGCGCATACTCGAGGACCGTGAGGTGACACGGATTGGCGCGAAAGCCGCCCGGCCACTCGATGTGCGCGTGATCGCCGCATCCAACCGGAATCCGCAGGAGGCGGTGCGCAACGGCGTGCTGCGGGCGGATCTGTACTACCGCCTCGCCGAGTTCGCGATCGCTGTCCCGCCGCTGCGTGAGCGCAAGGGCGATATCGACCTGCTGGCGCAACACTTCGTCGAGCAGATCAATCGGCAACACGGCGTCACCCGCTGGCTGTCGCCCGAATCTCTGGAGCGCCTGAATGCGCATGCATGGCCCGGCAATGTCAGGGAGTTGCGGCATGTCATCGGCAGGGCGCAGGTGCTGGCCGAGGGCGCCATGCTCGAAGCCTGGCCGGAAATGCGGGCCGCGGCGCGCGACTCCAGCGCCGTCATTCATCCCGGCCAGACGCTGGAAGATATCGAGCGCAGGGCCATCATGCTCACGCTCGACCATTTTGGCAGCGACCGCGCACGCGCGGCGCAAGCGTTGGGAGTCAGCGTCAAGACGATCTACAACAAGCTCGCGCGGTATCGCGCCGGGGATGCCTCGCATGTGACGTAATGGCGACTGGTGCTGGTGGATCGGCTGCGCGGCATGCATTTCGGGCGGTGCAGCGCGCGTCGGTGGCAGCGCTCAGAACTTGCCGTGTTCCAGGGGTCGTTCCCGGTGCATGACGGCCCATTCCGCATGTTCGGCGAGCGCCGTTTCGCCCAGCCCGCGCAGGATTTCGCGCGACTCGGTCGCATCCGCGGCATGTTCCAGTTCGCTGCGCGCGGCGGAAAAAATGCGCTGCATGAAGCGGTATTGCTTGATCAGTTCCTTGTCGGCTTTCCGGTACGCGTAGGACTCGCGCACTGCGGCGAGAATCGAGAACGTGGCCATCGCAATGACGGCGGCGTTCTTGGTATCCGCCGGCAGCCAGTGCGCCAACACCGCCAGCATCACGCTGATGCCGATGCCGATGTACAGGCTGACCCGGCCAATGGCTTCGGTAATGCGCAGCTCGCGTACCCGTTGCGCGGCTTTGCCGGCATAGTATTCCAGTTGTCCGCCGTGTTCGGCGTCCCCGACCCATTCGTGGATGACCGTGCGCAGATCCGCCGCCGGGTCGGGAGGCACCTGGTTGGCGTAGTCGAGTCCGGCACTGCGCATCACGTTGCGGGTCCAGCCAAGTTCGATGTCCTGCTTCTGCAAAAAACTGTCCTGGGCGAATTCCGGGTCTTCGGTCAGCGAAATGCCCGCGCGCCGCAAGTACGACTGAACGCGCAATCCTTCGGCCAGCGCGCGGTAATCCAGATACTTGCGATGCCAGTCACGGCGTCTGGCGATCGTGGTCAGCAGCACGCCACCGGCGAACAGCAGCAGGAACACGTAGATGAAAGCATCCTGCTCGGGCACGTTGTCGTAGATATTGAAGGCGATGGCCATCAATGCCGCGAGGGTGTAAATCGTGCGCATGGCGAGCAGCACCCGGTGGCAGAAATGGATGGCCAGCCAGTCTGCCGCGCTGAACAGGACATCCATCGGGCAGGTCGGTGGTGCGTCCGCGTTGTCCCGGGCCTGCTTGATTTCGACGTGGTACTTGGCGCAATCCGCGTTGAACTCGGCGGTGCGTCTGAACATGGTCCGGAATGTCGGCGGCATGTCGGTATCCACCGGCGACGTGGCGCTCGGTGTGTGCCACAGCACCTGGCCCGGTTGCAGCAGCGCGGGCGGTGCGCCGTCGGGACCGTCTCGTGAGCATACGATCTGGCATACCAGACGCTCATTGCCGACGCCGAGCAGGTGGCGGCGTGCATTGGCCCGGCGCTCGACCAGCCCGGGCATGACACCGCTCAGGTAGTACTGCACAACCTGCGCCGTGCCGCCCAACTGGGTCGAGGTCTTGCCGTCCCAGACTGCCAGCAACAGGTGGCAGTGACGGGCGATGAACACTCCGGCCTGGCCATACTGGCGATCGCGTTGTGGCCCGCTGTTGCGGATGCCCTGTGCGGAATTGCTCGGCAGCAGTGGCAAGTTGATGACCTGAGCGCGCGCGCACAGCGACTCGAACGTGGCGTGCACCTGCGGGTCGTGAAAGTCCTCCGCATAGAGTTTGCGCGGCAGCGGTAGTGGCGCAATCAGCCGTGCGCCAGCGGACAGCGCTTCCTGTGCGACAAGTTGGTCACCACCCTCGGCCAGAGCGGACAGCACCACCAGCGGCAGTGCCGGGAAGTCACGCTGCAATTGCGCGAAGAACTCCCGCACCCGCTGGCGGATCGAGTCGATTTCGTGTGCGGGGATATTGCGGTGGCTGGTGACGCCGATGACCAGTGGCACCGCAACTGGCGCGCTTGTTTCAAGCGTCAGCATGGGGTGGACTGTTGCGCAGCGGCATCGAGGCCGGGCAGGTCGCAACTGCCGCTCGCGGGTGGTCCCGGCCACCCTGTGTCGCGTCGGTCTGTTCCGGCGCCCGGTACAGCCGGTCGGCCCAAGTTTTGCCTTGGTGGCTGCAGCCGAGGAAGGCGCGGTAGACAAACGCAGGATTGACCGCCAGCTCCGGCATGCGAAAGTCCTCACTCCCGTCCCTGGGCACGTTGGGTCCGGGATTTGCGCGTCAGTCCAGCGCCAAGTCAGATCGGAGCGGACGGTCCGCGTTCAACGACGGCCGTGACGCTAGCATTATTCGTGATGCGCGTCACGCGCTGTTGCTGCGCTTGGTGCCCGGGGCGGGGATCGAACCCGCATCGCCTTGCGGCGGAGGGATTTTAAGTCCCTTGCGTCTACCAGTTTCGCCACCCGGGCAGCGGCAGCTGCGCAGCTTGCAAGCGGAAGTTGCTGGCGGCGCGATCCTAACATGTGCGCCGTGCGTGACCACTGCGAGTGCGTCGCCGTGGTGCTCAGAACACGCTTTTGACGATGCGGATACCGGCGCTGTATTCGCCGATGATGGTGCCGAAGCTGACCAGGAAAAAGTTGAGCAGCGTGCGTGCCACGCGGTTCTTCCACCAGCCGCTCCAATGCACGATGTCGTCGCGCAGGGTGTCAAAGTCGACCACGCGCGGACGGCGCACCCAGGCTTCGACCATGGCGCTGATGCCACCAGAGGGAATACCCGGACGAAAGGGCTTGATCGGCGCGGCGATGAACGCGGCAATGATGCTCAGCGGGTGAGCCCCGGCGGCGATCGCACCGAGTGCCGCAAAGCCGCCGGTAAACAGTATCCAGTCGCGCAGCGCCTGGGCACCGAGCGTGGTGTTGCGCTGGAATGCATAGGCGATGGCCGCGAACACCAGCAGCACCAGACCGATGGCCAGCCACTTCGGCCAACGTGCCTTCGGCGGCAATCTGGCGAGGTCGGTGACGACGTCCGCCGGATTGTCGCGCTGGGAACGCAGGCGCTCGCTCAGGCCTTTGAGATGCCCGGCGCCGATCACCACGAGTACGCGGCGGTCAGTCATGGGCGCAATGCCTGCGGCGTCATCCGACTCTTGCCGCAGCCGCGCGGCCATGAACGCATCGCGTTCACTGATCAGGCTCTGGAATAGCGGCTTGGATTCGTTGGCGAATTCCTTGAAGGCACTTTCCAGCAAGTCACCCTGTTTCAGCTTTTCAATCTCGCCTTGCTCGATGTCCTCGCGCTCGAAGACGCTGGCGAGCAAGCCGCCGAGCAGGACAAAGCGCTGCCAGAAACCCACGCTGCGCCAGGCGCGCTTGAGCGTGGTGCCGACTTCGCGGTCAATCAGCCACAGGGGGAGATGGTGGCGTTCGGCGCCGTCCATGGCCGCCTTCATTTCGGCGCCGGGCTGGATGCCGGACTGGTCGGCCAGTCGCTTCTGGAAGGTGGACAGGATCAGGCTGGCGGCGACCATGCCGGTCTTGCCTTCCCGGATGACGCGGAACAGATCCATCTGCTTGAACGCTTCCGGGTCGCGCATGCTTTGCGCGCGGCTTGCGCACAGCTCGATGGCCACGGCGTCGAAGTGTTCGCTGGCGAGTAGCGCGTCGACCGCGTCCACGCTGCTGCGCGACACGTGCGCCGTGCCCAGGATGACGTATTCCACGCCGTCGCGCTGCACGCGCTCGACCGGCTGGCCTTGCATCGCAGCCAGCGCCGTCCCGTCGGGTTGCAGCGCCACATCGTCAGTATCAGGAAGGTTCATGCGCTCGGCAGGCAGGTGACAAGACGTTCAAGGATGGGGACAAAACAGTGCCCGGACAAGTCGGCTGGCCGTGACTGGCGCGCAATCAATCGCGGAAGCGCCGCAGCAGGTCACCATAGGCGTCGATGCGGCGGTCGCGCAGGAACGGCCAGATCCGTCGCACCTGCTCGCTGCGCGTCAGGTCGACATCGGCCAGCAACAGCTCGCGCGCATCGGTCCCGGCCTGCGCCAGAAATTCGCCTTGGGGGCCGGTGACGAAACTGTTGCCCCAGAACTGCACTCCGGCCGTGGCGCCGGCCGGGTCGGCCTCGAAGCCGGTGCGATTGCACACCAGCACGGGCAATCCGTTGGCGACGGCGTGGCCGCGCTGCACGGTGATCCACGCTTCCCGCTGGCGCTCCTGTTCGGCTGGCTCGTCGCCCGGATCCCAGCCGATGGCTGTCGGGTACAGCAGCAGCTCGGCCCCGGCCAGGGCCATCAGGCGCGCGGCTTCAGGGTACCACTGGTCCCAGCACACCAATACGCCGAGTCGGCCGACGGCGGTGTTGATCGGTTCGAAGCCGAGGTCGCCCGGAGTGAAATAAAACTTTTCGTAGAAGCCCGGGTCGTCGGGAATGTGCATCTTGCGGTAAATGCCGGCGATCGCTGACGACCGATCGAACACCACCGCGGTGTTGTGGTACAGCCCCGCCGCGCGGCGCTCGAACAGCGAGGCCACCACGACCAGTTGCAGTTCCTGGGCGAGTTGGCCGATGCGTGCGGTACCGGGCCCGGGGATACTTTCCGCCTGATCGAACACTTCGACCGATTCGCGCTGGCAGAAGTACGGACCGTTGTGCAGCTCTTGCAACAGCACCAGTTCGGCACCGGCCGCGGCAGCTGCACGCAGGCCGGCTTCGATGGCGTCAAGGTTGGCGTCGCGGCTGCCGTGATCGGTTTCCTGCAGCAGCGCAACTTTCAATATGGGGCGGGCCATCGCGCGCACTCCTCGATGCAAGGTGCCGATGCGGCAGACAAGCCAGTTTAGCGGATGCGGGTGGTCGGGTCGTGCCAGCCGGCCGGCAGCGCTTACATGCTGCCAGCGGGCACCTGCATGGTGATGCAATGCAGGCTGCCGTTTTGCCAGATCAGCGGCCGACAGGGAATGGGCACCACCTCGCGCCCCGGGTAAGCGCTGCCGACCAGGCGCGCGGCTTCGGCATCGACGGCGTCGCCATACGCGGGCACCAGCACTGCATCGTTGATGATCAGGTAGTTCGCGTAGGACGCGGCAAGGCGGCGACCGGCGTCCACAATGGGCTGCGGCCATGGCAGCGGTTGCAATCGGTAGGGCCGGCCAGCGGTGGTGCGCAGCGCCGCCAGCTCCGCAGCCATGCACTGCAGCTCGGCGTAATGCGCGTCGCCAGCGTCGTCGCAGGCTTGGTACACGATGCGGTCGTTTGGTGCAAAGCGTGCCAGCGTGTCGATATGCGCGTCGGTGTCGTCGCCTTGCAGATAACCGTGCTCCAGCCACAACACGCGCTCGGCGTGCAGGCTGTCGCTCAGCATGGCCGTCAAGTCGGTGCGCGACAGTTCCGGGTGGCGCTGCGACAGACAGCGCCAGGTGGTAAGCAAGGTGCCGTGGCCATCGCTTTCGATCGCGCCGCCTTCCAGCGCCCAGTCGATGCGCCGATGGCGGGCCTGGCCGAATATGCCAGCGGCGACCAGTCCGGCGATCAACGCATCGTCTTGTGCGGCATCGTACTTGCCGCCCCAGCCGGTAAAGCGGAAATCGGTGAGTTGGCAGCGACCGTTCGCGGCGCACAAGGTCAGTGGGCCGGAGTCGCGCAGCCACGTGTCGTCATAGGGCAGCAGCACAAAGCGCACGCGCTCCAGGTTGGCGCCCGCGCTGCGCAGTGCGTTTTCAACGTGCGTTTGCAGCGCCTGCTCCGCCACCACAATCAGCAATGGCTGAAAGCGCGTCACCGCCACGGCAAGTGCGACGTACGTGGCTTCCACTGCGGCCAGGCGGGCTGCCCAGTCGGTACCGGCGTGCGGCCAGGCAATGAGCACCGCGGCCTGGGGTTCCCATTCGGCGGGCAGGCGCAGGGACGAAGAATTGTCAGTCATGCAAAATCCAGACGCGGGGCGGGGTGACGAACAGGCTGCGCAGTCTACGCTGGCGTGCTCGGCTGGCACCCACACCGCAACGCGTCCCGTGCTGGCAGGCCGCGAACTTGCAGCATGTGATCAGTCGACCGCAGCGGGATTCGTGTTGTTGCCAGCTGGCGTATTCAGCACCGAGTGGATCACGTGGCTGTGCTCGAAATACACGATGAACTTCGAGTAGTCCCAGCGATTGATCTGCGGATGCTTTTTGGTGTCGCCACCACGCGGCGACAATTTGCGCATCGGCGCGCCGTAGTTGCGTTCGACCTGCGCCATGGTCATCCCGCGTGCTGGCAGGTTCATGCCTTTTTCCTGCTGCACACGATGGATCAGGAGGTTGTCGCCGTGCGTGGCCTGCGCTGCCCAGGCCGGTTGCATGCTGGCGAAACCGAGCACGGCAGCCAGGACGGCAACGGCCGGCAACATATTCGTGAACTTGACCATCGGTTCCCTCTCCCCACAGAACGCAAGTTTGCCGCGCCGTTGTAGCAGAATGGCCAGCCCAGCGCCACGCCGGGCTGCACCAAGTGCGAGGTCCAGCGCATTTGCCCAGGCAGCGGCGCAGTATGGATTCTGCCAGCAAGCACGCCGTGCCCGCTATCATGGGCGGCTGCGGCGATCCTGCGCCCATTGTCCGGACCCCCACCAATCCATGATTGCGTTTCGCCATTTTGCCCTGCGCCGTGGCAGCCGCCTGCTGCTTGCCGATATTGATCTGGTCATCCAGCGTGGCTGGCGGCTCGGGGTGATCGGGCGCAACGGTTGTGGCAAGTCGAGCTTGTTCGCCGCGCTGCAGGGCCAGCTGGATGGCGATGCTGGTGAGTTGGACCTGCCAGTGAAGTTGCGGCTTGCCGCCGTCGCGCAGGAGACGCCGCCATTGCCGGATGCGGCCATCGACTATGTGCTGGCCGGCGATGCCGAGCTGTCCGCGGCCCTGCGCGCCGAGGCGGACGCGGCCGAGCACGGCGACATGGACGCGCTGGCCCGCGCGCATCAGCGCATCGAGGAACTGCACGGTTATGACGGCCGTGCCCGCGCCGGCAAGCTGCTGCACGGTCTGGGCTTTGCGGCGGACACCCACGAACGGCCCGTGCGCGCATTTTCCGGTGGCTGGCGCGGACGACTGAACCTGGCGCAGGCACTGATGTGTCCGTCTGATTTGCTGCTGCTGGATGAGCCGACCAACCACCTCGACCTGGACGCGGTGTTGTGGCTGGAAGAATGGCTGCGCCGCTATCAGGGCACACTGCTGATCATTTCGCATGATCGCGAGTTTCTCGATGGCGTGATTTCGCACACGCTGCATCTGGATGCTGGCAGCGCGAAATTGTACGTCGGCAATTACAGCGCGTTCGAGCGCCTGCGCGCCGAACAGTTGCGTCAGCAGCAGTTGTCGCACGAGCGCGAACAGGCCGAACGCGCGCACCTGCAATCGTTCATCGACCGCTTCAAGGCCAAGGCGACCAAGGCCAAGCAGGCGCAGTCGCGCATGAAGCGCCTGGAGAAACTGGCAGGTACGGAAGCCGTGCGCGCCGAACGCCCCTTCAGTTTCCAGTTCGGCACGCCGGGACGGCTGCCGGACTCCATGTTGCAACTGGAGGACATCACTGCAGGGTATCCGGCGGATGACGCTCCGGCCGCGTCCGGCACGCGCCACGTGGTGCTCCGCGACGTGCGTTTCAGCATCGAGGCTGGCGAACGCATTGGCCTGCTCGGTCCCAACGGCGCCGGCAAGTCGACGTTGGTAAAGACGCTGGTGGGCGAACTGGAACCGTTCAGTGGTGAGCGCAAGGCGCACAAGGACCTGAAGATTGGCTATTTTGCGCAGCACACCGTGGAAAGCCTGCGCGATGGCACCACCCCGCTGGAGCATCTGCAGGAAAAAGCTCCAGGCGCGGCCACGCAAGTCATGCGCGATTTTCTCGGTACCTGGAACTTCAGTGGCGATCGCGCATTTGAAGTGGTGGATGGCTTTTCCGGCGGCGAGCGCGCGCGGCTGGCGCTGGCCCTGATCGCCTGGGACAAACCGAACCTGTTGTTGCTGGATGAGCCGACGAACCATCTGGATCTGGATATGCGTGAGGCGCTGGCCGACGCCTTGTCCGACTTTGCCGGTGCGGTGGTGCTGGTCTCGCATGATCGCCATTTGCTTGGCCTGGTGTGTGACAGCTTCTGGCGCGTCGCCGATGGCGTGGTGGAATCCTTCGATGGCGATCTGGATGATTACGCGAGCTGGCTGCGGACACGCAGCACGACCAAAAAACTGGGCAAACCCGGGCGCGCGGAAAAAGCTGCACCGGCCATGCCGGAGGTGCCGCCGGAGGAGCGCCGTCGCCTCGCCGCCGCCCAGCGCGAGCGCGAGAAAGCTTCGCGCCAGCGGGTGAAACACATCGAGACCCGCAGCGCCAGGATCGACAGCGAACTGGCGGCACTGGACGCCCGCCTGGCCGACCCGCAAACCTACAATGGCCCGACGCAGGAGCTCATGCGCCTGAGCCAGCAACAAGCACAATTGCGTCACGAAAAAGACACGCTAGACACCGAGTGGCTGCAACTGGTGGAGCGCCTGGAGGCTTGAGTGTGATGACGCTGGAACGCCAACGGGCAGTGCAGCTGTGGTTACCGGCACTGGCCCACTTTGCCGCGACCGGCCCGGTGCGCACGCTGTTGCGGCGCGCCGAGCAACGGCCTGGCGGTGCCAGTGGGTTCCTCGCCGGCTTGCGGGATTATTTCCCGGATATCGATACGCCGTTGCCGGCTGGCGCCCTGACCCGCGAGTTCATTGCGCATGACGCCGGTGACGCACTCTGGCTGGCCGCCGACCCGGCGTGGGCGCGGCCGGACATCAATGGCATTCGCCTGATGGCGTGTGGTCACCTGCAACTGGACATGGCGCAGGCGCAGGCACTGGCCACGCCATTGTTGCCGGTGTTTGCCGAGGCCGGCATGCAACTGCTGGTTTCCACTCCCGGGCACTGGCATGTGCGCTTGCCGGCGGACACCGTGCTGCCGGAGTTTTCCGCGCCCGAGCAGGGCATGGGCGAGGACTTGTCACAGCACATGCCGCAGGGGCCGGCCGGCAAGCGTTGGCGCCTGCTGCTGAATGACGTCCAGGTCATGCTGCACCAGAACCCGCTGAATGCCGCACGGCATGCGCACCGCATGGTGCCGGTCAACACGTTGTGGCTGTGGGGCGGCGGGCGCTTGCCGGAACTGGTGCGCACGGAGTTGCGCGGTGTGGTCAGCGACGATGTAGTGCTGAGTGCCGTGGCACAGCGCGCCGGGCTCGAGCCGCAGTCGCGTACGGCGGCAAACATCGCTCATGTCAGCGCCGGCCGGCTGATCGACCTGCAGGATGTGGCGGCGGGCGAGGTCGAGGCGCACTGGTGGCCGGCGCTGGAGCCATTGGTGGCGCGGCACTCGCTGGCGTTGAATTTCGCCAGCGGTGAACGCTGGCTGCACCGTCCGTGGCACCGTTGGCGCGTGTGGCGGCGGGCAGCGCGTTGAGCGTGCTGCAACTGCGCCGCCGGAGCAGTCAGGGCGCACCCAGCGGGTGGCCGGACTCCGTACATCCGGTGCTGCAGCAAATCTATGCCGCGCGCGGCGTGTTCGGGCCAGCGCAAGTTGAACATCGCCTGCTGCGCTTGCTGTCGCCAGCGACGCTGGGCGGCGTGCCGCAGGCCGTGGATTTGCTGGTCACGGCAATCCACGAGGATTGGTCCATCGTGATTGCCGGTGATTACGATTGCGACGGAGCGACCGGCACCACCGTCGCCGTGCGCGGGCTGCGCATGCTCGGCGCGAAACACGTGACCTATGCCGTGCCCAACCGGTTCATTCATGGCTACGGCTTGACCCCCGCGCTGGTGGCCTCGCTGCAACCAGTGCCGCAGCTGATCGTCACTGTCGACAACGGCGTGGCCAGCGTGGCCGGGGTGGCCGTGGCCAGGGCGCTGGGTATCCGCGTGATCGTCACCGACCATCATCTGCCGGGCCCGCAGCTGCCAGCGGTGGATGCGCTGGTGAACCCCAATCTGAGCGGCGATGCATTTCCCAGCAAGGCGTTGGCCGGCGTCGGCGTGATGTTTTATCTGCTGCTGGCGTTGCGGGCGCGGTTGTACCCCGGCGACGGTCCTGATCACGGAGATCAAGCCACGGTTATTCCCGGTCGCAGTCGGCAAGGCAGCTCCCGCCCGGATTTGTCGACGCTGCTCGACCTGGTGGCGCTGGGTACGGTGGCCGATCTGGTGCCGCTGGATTTCAACAATCGCGTGCTGGTCACCGCCGGTTTGCAGCGCATCCGCAGTGGCCGCGCCTGCGCCGGTATCAACGCCTTGATCGACGCCGCAAAGCGCAGCGTGGCGACGCTGTGCGCCAGTGACCTGGGTTTTTCCATCGGCCCGCGCTTGAACGCCGCCGGGCGACTGGAAGACATGCGCGTTGGCGTGGAGTGCCTGCTCAGTGACGACGTGGAGCAGGCGTATCGCTATGCCGAGCAGCTCAGCGCGATCAACCGCGAGCGCCGCGAGTTGCAAAGCTCAATGGTGGCCGAGGCCGAGCGGATGGTGGCGACGGTGCAGTACACCGACGCCGTGGGTGTCGTGTTGTACGAGCCGGGCTGGCATCCCGGAGTGATCGGGCTGGTGGCGGCCAGGGTGAAGGAGCGCCTGCATCGACCGGTAATTGCGTTCGCCCCGGTCAGCACGGACGCACCCGGGGAGCTGCGGGGCTCGGCACGCTCGATTGCCGGCTTCCATATCCGCGATGCGTTGGCCGCCGTCGATGCGCGCCATCCCGGCTTGATCGAGCGCTTTGGGGGACATGCCATGGCGGCCGGGTTGAGCTTGCGGCGCTCCGATTTCGCGCACTTTGCTGCCGCGTTTGACACGGTGGCACGGGAGTGGCTTACGGCCGAACAGTTGCAGCAGGTCCTGTATACCGACGGCGAACTGCCGGTGGCTGCCTGTTCGCTGGCGCTCGCGCGCCAGTTGCGCGATGGCGGGCCCTGGGGTCAGGCGTTTCCGGCGCCCCTGTTCGACAATGTGTTTGCGTGTGCGGGCTGGAAGCGCATGGGCACCGCCCATTGGCGTTTGCAACTGCGTGACCCGCGCGATGGCGCCATGCAGGATGCGGTGATGTTCAATGTCGATCCATTGCAGACGCCGCCGCCGCTGCTGCGCGCCGCGTATGAGTTGACGGTCAACGAATGGCAAGGTCGGGAAAGCGCGCGGCTGCTGTTGCGTCACATCGAGCCAGCGTAAGCGCAGCGCGGCAACGCGCAACCAGCCAGGAATGTTGCCGTCGCCGGCCGTCGATGGCGTGCAAACGGCAAGGGCGGCCGTCGCCCCTTTGCACCGGTACCGGTTGCGGGTGGGAGGGTTGGCGGCTCACCTGTCGTTGACTGGGCTTGCGCATACTCGGCGCGAATGGCCAGCAACCCTGCGCATGCGAACGCCCCGGACCCGCGCAGCGAGACGCGTGCGATGGGGTTGGTATATGTCAGCGATGCGCAGCCAGGCCTGAGCCGACGGCGTCGGGGCAGGGGTTTCAGTTACCACGATGCGGATGGCCGGCCGATAACCGATCGCGCCGAGCTGGGGCGCATCCGTGCGCTGGCGATTCCACCGGCCTACACCCGGGTGTGGATCTGCAGCAACCCGCGCGGCCACTTGCAGGCCACCGGTTACGACGCGCGTGGACGCAAGCAATACCGTTATCACCCACGCTGGCGGGAATATCGCGACCTGGGCAAATTCGACCGCATCGTGGGGTTTGGCAAGGCGCTGCCGGCGCTGCGCCGACGCGTGCGGCGGGATCTCGCGCTCGCGGGCCTGCCGCGCGACAAGCTGTTGGCGCTGCTGGTACGCCTGCTCGACGACACGCTGATCCGCATCGGCAACGACTGCTATACCCGTGACAATCGCAGCTACGGCCTCACCACCTTGCGCACGCGTCATGTGCGTGCGCAACGCGGGCGGTTGCGCTTCACCTTCCGTGGCAAGAGCGGGCAGGAACACGAAGTGGAGTTGGACGACCGTCGCCTGGTGCGGATCGTGCGTCGCGTGCAGCAACTGCCCGGGCAGCGATTGTTCCAGTACGTCGATGACGATGGCCAGCGCCAGCCGGTGGATTCGGGGATGGTCAACGAGTACTTGCGGGCGGCCTGCAGCAACGGCCAGACGCACGAATTCAGCGCCAAGGATTTCCGTACCTGGGGCGGCACGGTGCATGCGGCCCGCATCCTCGCCTGCACGCCGCGGCCGCGCAAGGGCGGCGAGCAGGCGCGCCGCAGCGCACTGGCGAAAGCCGTGGGCGAAGTCGCTGCCATCCTCGGCAATACCCCGGCCGTGTGCCGTGGTTCGTACATCCACCCGCGCGTGCTCGAAGGCTGGCTGGACGGCAGCCTGCAACGGGCCGTCCCACCCGCCACGGCCACCCATCCACGCCAGCTGGAACAGCGGGTGCTGCGCTTCCTGCGGTGACATCACGCGCCCACCCCCGTTCCCGTGGGGTGCCCAGCGCGGACGAAGCGTCAGCGTCGGGACGCGGCGGCTGATCGGTGACGCCGGGGCCGCACCCCGCTGCCAGTGCGATCCATGCGAGCGGCAGCATCAGGAACGCCGGACGTCGCGGACTTGTCGCGTCGTTCCGATGGGTGCGTGAGGGTGGTCAGCGCGAGCGCCACCGCATGCAGGTCGGTCACCAGCTCCAGGTAGACCTGGCGACGACGATCGGCGTGGGGCATGCGCAGTACCGCCGACGGATGCCAGGTCGCGAGCCCGCGGGCTGGCGTGCCCAGATCGCGCCATTGACCGCGCTGCGTACTCAGGCGAAAGGCATTGCCGAACAGCGTCTGCGCCGCCATCGCGCCCAGGCCCACGACCAGCTGGGGTTGCACCCGCGCCAGTTCTGCCGCCAGCCACTGTCGGCAGGCGGCTTGTTCCGCGGCGTTCGCGCGTTTGTGCAGCCGCGCCTTGCCACGTGTCTCGTACTTGAAATGCTTGACGGTGTTGGTGAGATAGAGCGCACGGCGGTCAAGTCCTGCTTCCGCCATGGCCCGATGAAGCAGTTGGCCTGCGGGCCCGACAAACGGTTCGCCGGCCAGGTCCTCCTGCGCGCCGGGTTGTTCGCCGATCAACATGGCCTTCGCGTGGGCCGGACCCTGGCCAAACACGGTATGGGTGGCATGGCGCCACAGCGGGCAGTCCCGACAGCCGGCGGCCTTGCGGCGCAGTGTTGCGAGGCTGCCCGCCGGCACGTGCGCGGCGGGTTTTGCCAGCGCAATCACGGCACGGCCGCAGCGTCAGCGGAATACGCCCAGCAACCACAGCACCAGGATGATCAGCAGGATGACGCCGATTCCTCCGGTCGGACCATAGCCCCAGGAGCGGCTGTATCCCCAAGTCGGCAGCGCACCGATCAGCAGCAGAACGAGGATGATGACCACCAGCAGTGAAATCGACATGTTCGTATTTCCTTTGCACGTGGGATTGCGGGCGTGGCGTGGAACAGTCGTCGCGCGACAGCCGCACCATCGCAGCCTCTCGGTGCATGGGCCGTCAATGATGTGACTTGGCGGCGGTCACATAGTGCTCACGGCAAGCCGACACCTCTGGCATGGCCGACGACAATGCTGCGGACGTTCCGCCATGGCGTGGCAACACGGCGGTCGTGCGCGACGGTCAGTTGATCACCAGCCGCAAGCGGGGGGATATCCCGATCTTCGCCGATGCCGGCATCGCCCGGAGCTACCGCCTGGTCGCGGAAAGACGAGCCTCAGGGCAAGGGCGGCGATGTCCGCCAGCTTTCCGCCAAAGATGCCGCGTGGTTTGTGCTGCGGTGGGCAGTGTCGCCCTGCGCAACCGAGGTAAAACGTCGTACGTCCCGCACAAGGTTGAACAAGGTCCTGGCTCAGCGCAATTTCTTGCCGACTTCGTCCAGATTCTGGCGCAACTTGTCGATGTCGGCCCACGGATCGGACCGTAGCCGCGCCAGCCGTTTGGGGGCGGAATGGATATTGAAATCGTGGCCGCTGTGCAGCTTGCCGAGTTCGCTCCAGCGCAGTGGCATCGCCACCGGCGCGCCCGGACGCGCACGCAGCGAATACGATGCCACGCTGGTTGCGCCGCGGCTGTTGCGCAGGTAATCGACGTAGATCAGCCCGTTGCGCCGGGCCTTGCTGGCGGTGGCGATGAACTCCAGCGGATGCGCCTGCGCCAGGGTGTTGGCGAACGCCTGCGCGAACCCTTTCACTTGCGGCCAGGGACAACCGGGATGCAGCGGCACCACCACGTGCAGGCCCTTGCCGCCGGTGGCGCGCAGGAATGATTCCAGCCCCAGCTGCGACAGCAACCGATGCACCAGCCGGGCGGCTGCGGTCACGCGATCCCAGGCCACGTCTTCGCCCGGATCGAGATCGAACACCACGCGATCGGCCTGGTCCGGCTGCTCGATGGTCGCGCCCCAGGGATGAAATTCCAGCACGCCAAACTGCACCAGCTCGATCACCGAACTGGCGTCGCGCGGATAGATGTAGGTGGCCTGGGCGCCGGATTCTTCCTTCAGCTTGGCGCTGCCGACGTGCTTCAGACCGGGAATCATGTGTTTCTGGAAGAAACAGGCTTGCGCCGTGCCTTCCGGACAACGGATGACCGACGTGGGGCGACCCGCCACGCCGGGCAGGAACCACGCCATCACGCTGGCGTAGTAATCGGCCACGTCCTGCTTGGTGATGCCGTCATCCGGATACACCACGCGATCGGGATGCGTGATCGTGATATCGGCAGCTGCGGTGCTGCGCTTGCCACCCTTGCGCCGTGCGGGCGCCTGGTCACGGCGGGCAGGCGGGGCGCGGTCGGAATCGGCCAGGTCGGCGGCAGTCTTGTCGGTGCGCATGGTTTTCAGGCTCGGTTGGCGCAACAGGTGCTTGTTGCCAATGCCGCGGTAGTACACCTCGGCCACGGCGACGGGTTTGACCCAGCGGGCGTCGCGCAGCAGGGGATCGATCGCGGCGAGTTTCACCGTGGGTTTGGTGCTGCCCTTGTCGGCAATCGTCTTGCCCAATTGGCGCAGTTGTTCGTCACTGAATCCGGTGCCCACGCGGCCGGCATACACCCAGCCGCTCTGCACCGACGCGTCGGGCCGGGCCAGCAGCAAGGAACCGAAACCGCTGCGCCCGCCCTTGGGCGGCGTGTAGCCGACCACCGCGAACTCGTCGCTTTCCAGCCGCTTGATCTTCAGCCAGTCGTCGCCACGACCGGAGTGGTAGGGCGAATCGATGCGCTTGGAGACGATGCCTTCCAGTTGCTGCTCGGTCGCCATCCGGAACGCACCCTCGCCATCGCCAATGGCGTGGGTGCTGAACGCCAGGTGTTTCGGCGCGTGGGCCAGCAACTGTTGCAGCAATTGCTTGCGTTCCAGCAGGGTCACCCGCGACAGGTCATGGCCTTCGAGGTGGGGCAGGTCGAACAGCATGTAGACCAGCGGCAACTGGGCTTCACCGGACAGCGTCTGCTGCAGGCCGTTGAAGTCGCTATGGCCGTGTGCATCCAGCGCGATCAGTTCGCCATCGAGGCGGGCGGAATGCAGTCCCAGCAATTCCAGCGCTTGCCGGATGTCGGGCAGCCGATCGTTCCATGGCAACGCATTGCGCGACCACAGCTTCACCGCGCCGTCGGCGATCGCGCTGAGGATGCGGTAGCCATCCCACTTCACCTCGTGCAGCCATTGCTCGCCTTCCGGCGGGAATTCGCGCAGCCGTGCGAGTTCGGGTTTGAAGAATGCATCAGTGATCGGTGCTTCACGCGCGCCATCCAGCGCAGCGGCGGCCTTGGCCAGGCGCAGTCGTGGCGCCTTCCTGCCCTTGGGCACGGGCTTTTTGCGCGCAGTGGATTTCTTCGCGGCGGCCTTGGTCGCCGGCGATTTCGCGGCGGCGCGGGTGCTGCGGATCATCTTCGCGTCGAGCAGGTCGTCGGCTTCCACATCGCCGGCAAACGCATCCTTCGCCTTGATCAGGAACCACGCGGGCTGGCGTTCCTTGCGGCCGCTGCGCACCAGGTGCCAGCCGCCCTTGAGTCGCTGGCCGAACAGCTCGAAGCGCAAATGGCCCTTCTGCAGCTGGGCCTCGGCGTCGCCC
>DAITPL010000042.1:0-22931 GCA_036833615.1 Rhodanobacter sp. | reverse complement strand
TTGCCGCCGGCAACGGTTTCATGCGCGATTTTCCGTACGAGCAGATCACCCGCGATACGCGCATCCTGTCGATCTTCGAGGGCACCAATGAGATCCTGCGCCTGTACATCGCGCTATCCGGTTTGAAAGGTGTCGGCACCGGCTTGAGCGAATTGAAGGCCGCGGTTGGTGACATCTTCAACGACCCGATCAAGGGTTTCGGTGTGCTCGGCAGTTACACCGGCCGGCGCATGCGTGAGGCCACCGGTTACGGCATCGACCGCATTGCGCAGGAGCTGTCGCCGCGCCTGCGCAGGGTGGCCGCGACCTACGAGCGCTACACGGTGGAACTGTCAAAGTCGTCCGACCAGTTGCTGCGCCGCTACGGCAAGCGGGCGACCGATCAGCAACACGCGCAGAAACGCTTGGCCGACATCGCCATTGACCTGTTCATCGGCCTGTGCGTGTTGTCGCGCGCGCACAGCCTGGAGCAGCAGTCACACGCCGCGGCCAACGAGGCGGTCAGCATTGCCGAGATCTTCACCCGCCAGGCGCGCCGCCGCATGGCGCGCAACACGCGAGGGCTGGAACGTAACGAAGACGCCGCCATCGAGCAACTGGCCGGTGCCGTGCTGGCCAACAATGGTTACATGTGGGATGTGCTTTAGCCGGGCCTGTGCGATCGAGCCACCAAGGCTAACCATCGCCCCGCCGGCTTCGCCGACCAAGGTACTTCTGGCGCACGCAAAGCTCCCCGGGAACATGCCGGGGTTGGAGTTCGCAGCCGCACTTTGGAGCACCAGGAGGGGATTTGGCTTTCCTGCCTCCCGGCACTCGCTTTCCAGCGCCGATCGCGGCATGAACCCGGCGCGTGCCGGCTCCCTACGGTGTCGCGCATGGAGCTTGGTCGATCAGAAAATGTACTTCAGTGAAGCACCCACGCCGTAATCCGGGCTGCCATCGGTGAAACCGGCGAGCGCGTAGGTCTGCACGCGCAGAGCATCGCTGAACTTGTGGTTCCAGTAGCCGGCGATTTCGCTCTGCGCGGCGCCGGTATCGGCGATCCGCTCGCGGTAGTAGTAGTACGTGCCGATATTGTCGCTGGAGCGGAGCTTGTAATCGACGCCGATGTTTGCGTTGAAACCGTTCTTCAGCTTGATGTACTGCGAGCTGCCGTACTTCATCCAGCCCAGGCCGCCAAATGCGGTCCAGGCACCGTTCACCTTGTAGGTATCCAGCGCGAGGCCGTAGTCATTCTTGCCGGTGCCCAGACCCTTGTTCTCGTCAGCGGTGCCGAACTTCACCTTGCCGGTGAGATCCAGCCCGGCCGTGCGGTCAGCGCTGGCAAACAGTTGATAGCCGGCCGACGCCGTGACATCGCCAAGGCCCGACGCCGAACCGCTGGTGGTGCCACCGGTGCCACCGCCATTGTTGCCGCCGCCAAGCAGGTGGCCGAGACCGCGCCCCAACGGGTTGCCGTTGTTCACCTTGCCCACGCCAGGGATCACGTTGCCGGCACCACTGATGTTGATGTACGGCACGGTGAGCTTGAACGTCCAGCGATCAGACTGGTACGCCGCCGTCAGCGGCACCGACCAGATGTCGGTGGTGGTGTCGGTGCCGTACTTGCCGCTGCTGTAATCGGCGCCGGCGGCGAGACTGAAGCGGCCACTATCTGCCGTGGCGGCCTGGGTCGCCGGCGCGCCGATCAGCAACAGCCCGCCGACGATCATCCAGGTTTGTGGGTTACGCATGAGAAATTCCTTGCTAACAGAAGATGACAGCGAGCCCGGCATCACGCCGGGCCCGCACAAGTTGCGGTATGCAGGCGGAGGACCGGGTTCAGCCGCCCGGACGACCAACGTGAGTGGGGTGATCCGGAATCTGCGGACGCTCGGGACGCTCGGGGCGCTGCGGACGTTCCGGGATCGTGGGCCTGTTGGCGACATCCGGCCTGCCCGCAAAATCGGGTCTGCCCGGGTGGTCGGCGGCGCTCGGACGGTCGGTCAAGTGGCCCTGGCCAAACTCGACCTTGGCCACCGCAATGCCGGCGTGCGCGTGCGCATTCGCGGCAGCGCTGCCGGCAGCGTTTGGCGAACGCATCACGTCACCCAGCTTGAAACCCATGCTGTTGGCAATCTCGCCCCAGCCTTCGCCGGCGGCACGGGCAGCCAGCACACCGTTGAGATCGATGCTGGTGCCATCGGCCAGCACCAGGGTGCCGCCATTCAACGCGGCTTCGAGCTCGGCCGCGGTCGGATCGGTGATGCCGGACTGGGCCAAGCTGGCCTCGGCCAGCGACAGCGCGATCTTCACGTTGCCGTAGCCCAACTGGCCGGTGGCCGGCGTGAACGTGGTGCCCGTCGTGGTCGTGGTGCCATCGGCACTCGTGGTCACCTCGTCGAGCGTGATATCGGTGCCATCACGCAGCCCGGTCACCAGCGCCTGCGCGTTGGTATCCGAACCGGCGAACCCGGTGAACTCGGTGCTCAGCCGGGTTGACTCGTTATTGGTGGGAGTGGACGTATCGGGCGGCGTGGCGGTTTGCGCCATTACCGGCGCGGCGGACAGTGCACCGAGTACCGCAAGGCAACTCAGCGTGGACTTGAAATGACGGGATTTCATGGGATGGCTCCACAAGGATGCAACGATGGCGGAATGCCTGGCGAGACGGTGCGGTGTATTCCTTTTCACGCCCCCTATAGCTGAACCCCGTACCTGCCGACTCGCGGGCCGACGATGTCTCTGCCGCATCTTTGCGCTGTGCATGCACGGCGCACAAGCGAACGGCATCACGTTTGTTCAGCACCCATTTCACGCAATGAACAGCCGCTGTCACCATCGCTCACGATTGGGTGAACCAGCGCACACTTTCAGCACCGCACCTTACCTATCCCGAGCAAATCGAAACTCCTTGCCGAAGCCGGAAAAGGGAAATTGCATCGCCGCGTTCCGGTTATCTCGCGCGTCAGCCTTCCCGGATGATTCGCACGCAGCTTCCCCATCCGCAGTTCCGGCATTCGCAACGAAGTAAACAAGGGCCCCATTTCGGTGTCAGGGGAATTGATGCGCACTTGTTCTTCCGCAGTCAGACCGAAGAGTAGATGTCCATCTGGTCGCAAGAACCGAGTCCGAGCAGAGCGACCAGCTTGCGTTTGAAGGCACTCGTAAAAATTTACGAATCAGATATTTGGCGCATATTTTTTGACCGATGCATGGATTATCTGGTGTCGCAGCGTGTTAGCGTGGAGCGGTGGCGAGGTCGACTGCGCGTTTGCTGACAAGGCCGCGTCATGCGACCCCGGGCCGCTCAAGGTCGGGGTTTTCTGTTCGCATCATCAACTTTTGGGGATGAACCATGCAGATGAAGAAAACCATGCTGTGTCTGGCGCTGGCGGCAAGCTGGGCACTGGCGTCCACGGTCGCAACAGCGGCTGGCGTCGACGCGACCTGGAAGACGACGGCCACCCACGCCCACGTGCCGGCGGCGTCGGTAAACATGAGGGACTTGGTGGCGTTCAACATGCCGCTGCAGGTGCAGGTGGCGCTGAAGATCCAGAACAGGGCCGCACTCGACGATTTCATCGTCGCCGCGCACAACCCGGAAAGCCCGCTGTTCCGCGCCAAACTCCAGCCGAGCAACATGGCCACGAAGTTCCTGCCGAGCCAGGCTCAGACCCAAGCGGTGGTCGATTACCTGCGCCAGGCCGGCTTCACCAACGTCAGCGTGTCGGCCAACCGCTTGCTGGTTTCCGCCGACGGTACCGCCGCCAACGCGCAGGCGGCGTTCGGTACGCGCCTCGTCAAGACCTCCGACGGACACGGCCACGCGGCATACGCCAATATCGATGACGCCAAGGTGCCCGCCGCGCTGGCGGATACCGTGCTGGCGGTGAGCGGCCTGCAGACCGTATCGCATCCACACACCATGATCGTCGCCGCTTCGACGCAGGCCCGGGTGGAGAAAGGCAAGCCGGGCGGTGGTGGCGGCGCCACGCTGGTGGGCCACAACCCAACCACGTTTCCGACGATCTATGACGTGGGCGGTACGCCTACGGCTTCCACCATCACCGTGGGCATCATCAGCGACGGTGACATGACTCAGACGTTGAGGGATCTCCAGCAATTCACCAGCACCAACAGCCTGCCGGCGGTGAATACGCAGGTGGTGGTGGTGGGCGCGCCGGGCACCGACACCAGCGGCACCGCCGAGTGGGATCTGGACAGCCAGAATATCGTGGGTATGTCCGGCGGCGTCGGCAAGCTGATCTTCTACGCTGCCAATTCGCTGAGCAACAGTGCGCTCACCGCGACCTTCAACCAAGTGGTCAGCGACAACCAGGCGCGGGTCATCAACGTCTCCCTTGGCGAATGCGAAACCAGTGCCTTCCAGGATGGTTCGATGGCGGCGGACGACCAGATTTTGGCCTTGGGCGTAGCGCAAGGTCAGACGTTCTCCATCTCCACCGGCGACTCGGGCTCCAATGAATGCACCAGGAAGCCAACCGGCACTACGCCGAGTTACCCGGCCAGCTCACCGTACGTGGTGGCCGTCAGCGGTACCTCGCTGTCCACCGGCACCTCCAGCAGTTGGGTCAGCGAGACGCTCTGGAGTGGTAGCGGCGGCAGCCCCAGCACGGTGGAACCCAAACCGAGCTGGCAGACCCAGGGCGGCGGCACCACGCGCGACGTAGCCGACGTGGCGTTCGATGCCGACCCGAACTCGGGCGCGATCATCATCGTCAACGGCAGCAACGCGCAGTATGGCGGCACCAGTCTTTCGGCTCCCCTGTTCGCCGCCATTTGGGCCCGCATGCTCGCGGCACACCCGACGTTGGGTTTCGCGGCACCCCACCTGTACACCGTGTCTGCTGCCAGCTATCACGACATCACGTCTGGCAGCAACGGCGGCGAAACAGCGACGGTCGGCTGGGACTACGCCAGCGGCTTCGGCAGCGGCATCGTGAGCGCGCTGAACGCGGGCTTGTAGTTTCCGCGCTTGCACAATGCGAGGGCGCTCGTCGTCAAGCGGGCGCCCTTGTCGTGTGCAGGCAAGCAGCAATCAGCCAACGCTATCTGGTCATCCATTTTCCCTTGGCACACAGACGGAAGATGGCACGTCTGTGTCGGGCGATTTTCCCGGTGTCACGCCATGGCCACCCGTTCGATACCGCGGATAAAAGCAGGCCAGCGCCCCGGGGCCTCCAGTTGCAAATGACGGATCAAGCACTCGATTTCATGCGGCAGGATTGGGCAGCGACTTCACCCGATCAGTGCATGGCGATCAGTGCGTATCGGGCACGACGACGCCGGACGCCCGGGTGAGCTGGTGGCCGCGATAGACGTTGTAGGCAAAGCCCAGCGCCAGCAGCGCGACGATCAGCAGTTGTGCGGATACCGTTTGCCAGGTCGGGTAAATGCCCAACAGCTCGACATGCGGCAGCGGCGCGACGTTCACGCCAACCCAGCCGGCTTCCTGCAGGGCCGACACGCCCTTGCCGGTCAGCACGACGGCCAGCACGGCGATCAGCGCCGAGCTGGCGGAGAAGAAGGTGCTGATCGGCAGCCGCCTGCTGGTACGCATCAGGATCCACGCGATCAGCCCCAACCCGGCGGCGCCAGCGCCGATGCCACCAAGCAGCCAGAACTTCTGACCCTCGCTCCACAACGCGGCGTAGAACAGGATGGTTTCAAAGACTTCGCGGTAAACGGAAATGAAGGCCAGTCCGAACAGAAACCACGCCGAACGGCGATTGACCGCGGCCGTCATCTTTTCTTTCAGATAGGCCTGCCAGCGGCCGCCAATACTTTTCTGATGCATCCAGAGGCCGACGCTAAGCAGCACCACGGCGGCGAACAGCGACGACCAGCCTTCCACCAGTTCGCGACTGGCGCCGCTGATGGACACCGCATACGTCGCAATGGCCCACGTGATGCCGCCAGCCACCAAGGCGAGAATCCAACCCAAGTGGACCGAGTGCACCAGTTTCGGCCGATCGGATTTGCGCAGGAACGCCAGAAGCGCGATGACCACCAGCAACGCTTCCAGCCCTTCACGCAGCAAAATGGTGAAGGCGCCGACGAAGGTTGCGGTGGCATCGCTCGCACCTTCGGCAACGATCTGTTGCGCACGCACCAGCAGCGCGTCGATATCCTCGGCCTGCTGTTCCACCACGCCGGTTTCGGCGCGATGCGACAACGCGGTGCGATACGCGCCCATGGCCGTCTCGATTTGCGCCCGCAGTGCCCCGTCACGCGCATTGAGCTGCGGTTCGACCGGTTCGATGCCGTCCAGATAAGCCGACAGCGCCAGCCGCGATGCTTCCGCCGCGGCACCGCTGCGATAGGCCGCCAGGCTGGCCGCCAGCCGTCCGCGGGCGAGTGGAACCCCGCGCAACGCGTGCTGCACCTGGTCAGGATGCGCACGCAAGTAGCCGACAATTTCGCGCGCCCGCTCCACGCCAAGCGCGCCACTCAGCTGCGCGACGCGTGCCTGCGTCAAATCTTTCAGGTTCGCAATTTCAGCGCGCGCGGTGGCATCGTCTTGCCACTGTTGCGCACCCGCAACGGCTTCATTGCGATAGGCCAGCGAGCCCACGTAATACGCGATAGCCCAGCGGTCGGCCGGGGAAAATTGGTCCGCATAGCTGGCCATCGGCGTGCCATCGACGCCCTGGCTGGTGACCTCATACAACGACAACACGCTGCGTTGGTCGGCGCGCGCCTGCTCGGTGAAGTTCACCGGTCGCGGATCAAGGTGCAGGCCAGCGGGGCCATCGCCATGGCCAGTGGCACCGTGACACGAGGCGCAGGTTGACTGGTACAGCGCGCCACCGCGTGCGAGATCCGGCGCATGGTCGGGTGCGGTAGGCACGGGATAGGCTTGCAACAGCCCGTCGGCCAACGCATGCGCCTGCCTGGCCACTTGTTCCGGCGACGCCTTGTCATTGATCGAGGCGATCAACGCGTCCGCTTGCGATAGCAGCGCAGATGAAGCGGTAGTCGGTGGCAGCGCCTGCAGCCGTCCGCGCGCCGTGGCGGCAAACTCGCGCATTTCCGCGTATTCGGACGGGCTGATGACCGCCCCGCCCTGCACCGCGCCAGCGTAGTCGGTAGCCAGGTAATCCAGCATTTGCCACGTCTGCGGCACACTGGCCGCGACGTTTTCGGCCGCAGCCGCCCAGGACGGGATGGCGCCAAGCAACATGGCCAACAAAGCCAGGCGGCATATACCGCGAATACGAATCGTTGTCATCTGTGAATAATACTGAGCGAAACCGATGCCAGCAATAGCGGCTGTCATGGTCGCTTCCGGTCGTCGTTTCGCGCTGATTGCCATGCAAGAGCGGGGCTGGCTTTACTCCGTTATTAAATCCTCGTCGAAAGCAGGCAAAATACCCGGTCGACGATGTGCTGCCGGTATTCCATCAAGCACTGGCAAGCTGCGCCACAACGTCTGCCTCACTCAATAACGGATCACCTTTTTGACGATTCCCACGGCAACCACACCCACCGCCGACGACGCTGACGCCGCGTTGCTGTCACGGATGCGCGAAGCAGCGACGCTGCTGGAATCGGTCGCCGCCGACCGGCAACTGCTGGAGCGTTTGCCTGCAGGTGATCGCGAGCGCCTGCAGCAAGCGGTGGCGAAGGTTTATCACCCGGACCCGGTGGCGCGCCGGATCAAATTGAAAGCCGCCGAAAAGGCGCGCCGCAGCGCCAGGGTGCAGGCGGAAGATGCCGTGCTGCACGCAACCGGGATCCGCGCATTGCGACGCAAGCCGGTATTCAGCACGCCAAGCGCGTTTGCGCCGGAAGGCTTTATCGCGCACGACATCAACCCCGATGCCGACGCGACGCAACCACGTGAGGCGCTTGAGCCGCAACATTGCTACGTGTGCAAGCAGAAATATACGGCGATCCATTTCTTTTACGACCAACTGTGCCCGGACTGCGCTGCATTCAACTACGCCAAACGCAGCGAATCGGCCGACCTGCACGGGCGTGTCGCGCTGCTGACTGGAGGGCGGGTGAAGATCGGTTATCAGGCCGGCTTGAAGCTGCTGCGCGCCGGTGCCGAGCTGATCGTCACCACGCGCTTTCCGCGTGACTCGGCCGCCCGCTATGCCGCGGAGCCGGACTTCGCCGCATGGGGCCAGCGGCTGCAGGTGTATGGGCTCGACCTGCGCCACACGCCCAGCGTCGAGGCGTTCTGCCAGGAGCTGCTGGCGACACGGCCGCGACTGGATTTCATCATCAACAATGCCTGCCAGACCGTGCGCCGACCGCCGGATTTCTACGCCCACATGATGGCAGGCGAAACCGCCGCGCTGCACGACATGCCCGAACACGTGCGCAAGCTGGTCGGCCATTACGAGGGTTTGCGCGGCGCGAACATCCTGCCCGCAGCCGATACCGTGCCGATGCCGCTGGCTGCGCGGGAATCGTATCTGCCCGGCCTGACCCGCGCCGCCGAACTGTCGCAGCTGCCGCTGCTGCCCGAAGAGCTGCTGGCGCAGAGTCATCTGTTTCCCGCAGGCAGGCTCGACCAGGATCTGCAGCAGATCGACTTGCGCCGGCGCAATTCATGGCGATTGCTGATGGCCGAGGTGCCGTCGGTGGAATTGCTCGAAGTGCAATTGGTCAACGCAATCGCGCCGTTCATCATCAACGCGCGGCTGAAACCGCTGCTGCTGCGCACAAGCGAGCGCGACAAGCACATCGTCAACGTGTCGGCGATGGAAGGTCAGTTCTACCGCAGCTTCAAGACCACGCGCCATCCGCACACGAACATGGCCAAGGCCGCGCTGAACATGATGACGCGCACGTCGGCCACCGATTACCACAACGACGGCATCCACATGAACAGCGTTGACACCGGTTGGGTGACCGACGAGGATCCGGCGGCGCTGGCCGCAAGGAAAGTGGTCGAGGAACGCTTCCACCCGCCACTGGACATCATTGACGGTGCCGCGCGCATCGTCGACCCGATCATCAGCGGCATCAACACCGGCAACCATGTGTGGGGAAAATTCCTGAAGGACTATCGACCCACCGATTGGTGACCCGACCGCGACAAGCGCGGCGGGCCGTGCCCGCCCCACGAAGCCCGATTCACCGCACTACCTCGCGAGATTGGGCTGACCGCCCTGTGGTCGTGCGCAGGACGATCTACAACGAGCCGCACCGCTTTGGTTGGGCGGGCACTGCCCGCCGGCTCAGTCATGTCGAGCTTGCCGCACAAGCGCGGCGGGCCGTGCCCGCCCTACGAAGCCCGATTCATCGCGTTGCCTCGCGAGATTGGGCTGACCGCCCTGTGGTCGTGCGCAGGACGATCTACAACGGGCCGCACCGCTTTGGTAGGGCGGGCACTGCCCGCCGGCTCCGTCATGTTGAACTTGCCGCACAAGTGCGGCGGGCCATGCCCGCCCTACAGGATTCAACGTGCCCGCTCCGCAGATCCAACGTACCCGCCCTGCGGGACAGCTGGTGCCCGTCAACGTGGATGGAACTGCGGCAGTATGCTGATGCGCTTGCGTATGTCTTTCGTCAACACCCACTCCAGCGAGATGCCATGCCTACCATGCGCGCGATGGAAATCAGTCGTCCCGGTGGCCCGGAGGTGTTGCAACTGGCCCGCCGTCCGCAACCGCACGCCGGGCCAGGGGAAGTGCTGATCAAGGTGGCCGCCGCCGGCGTCAATCGCCCGGATGTATTCCAACGACAAGGTCGTTACCCGCCACCGCCGGGCGCCTCGGATCTGCCGGGTCTGGAAGTGTCCGGCACGCTGATTGGTGGCGATCTGGACAGCGACAACCCGTTCGGCTGCAAGCCGGGCGACGCTGTCTGCGCGTTGCTTACCGGCGGTGGTTACGCGGAATATGCCGTGGCGCCGCTGGTGCAGTGCCTGCCGGTTCCACCGGGACTGGAGCTGCTCGCCGCGGCCGCGCTACCGGAAAATTACTTCACCGTATGGAGCAACGTGTTTGATCGCGGCCAACTTGGTCGCGGCCCGCGCGGTGCCCAGGAAACGCTGCTCGTGCAAGGCGGTTCCAGCGGCATCGGCGTCACTGCGATCCAGCTCGCGCACGTCTTCGGCCACCGCGTATTTGCCACCGCCGGTAGTGCGGCGAAGTGTGCGGCCTGCGTGCAGCTTGGCGCCGAGCGCGCGATCAACTATCGCATCGAGGATTTTGTCGCCGTGGTGAAACAGGCCACCGCCGACCGCGGTGTGGACGTGATTCTGGACATGGTCGCCGGTGATTACGTCGTGCGTGAGATCGATACGCTGGCCGACGACGGGCGACTCGTGGTGATTGCCACGCTGGGTGGCAGCAATACGCGCATCGATGCCGGCGTGATCATGCGCCGCCGCCTGACATTGACCGGTTCCACGCTGCGCTCGCGTCCGGTTGCCTTCAAGCGGGCCATCGCCGTTTCATTGCACACCAAGGTCTGGCCGTTGCTGGCCGCAGGCACGGTGCGCCCGGTCATCCATCAGGTGTTCCCCGCCACCGCGGCGGCCAGCGCCCACGCATTGCTGGAAAGCAGCACGCACATCGGCAAACTCCTGCTGCGGTGGTAGCGCTGCAAACCGACGTCCTGTCCTTCACGGGGCCTTGCGTGCAAGTAGTATGGAATGCAGCGCTCATCGGTGGAATCAGGCCATGCATCACGTCAGCAGCCACCTTTTATTTGGCATCTGCCTGATCGGCACTTCGCTCGCACTGAGCAGTTGCGGCGACGTCGCGACACTGCAGGTGAAACAGGGCATGGGCGCACATCCGATACTACCCGCGCCGGTGAAGACACTGCTGCCCACGGTGCATGTGGCGAAGGCCACCGGCTGGCCGGAGGGCGCCACCCCGCATGCCGAGGCCGGATTTGCGGTGCAGGCATTTGCGCGCGGGCTGGATCATCCACGCTGGTTGTATGTGTTGCCCAACGGTGACGTGCTGGTGGCCGAAAGCAACACGCCGCCCAATCCTGATGACAGCAAAGGCATCAAGGGTTGGGTGGCGACGAGGGTACAGGCCCGTGCCGGTGCGGGCATGCCGAGCCCCAATCGCATCATCCTGTTGCGCGACACGGACGGTGACGGTGTGGCCGAAACGCGCAGCGTGTTGCTGCACGATCTGCACTCGCCATTCGGCATGACCCTGGTTGGCAACACGCTGTACGTCGCCGATACCGATGCCTTGCTCGGCTTTCCCTACCACGACGGTGACATGACGATCGACGCGCCGGGCCGCAAAGTCACCGACCTGCCGGCCGGCACCATCAATCATCACTGGACGAAAAACGTCATCGCCAGCAAGGATGGCGGCAAGCTGTACGTCACGGTCGGTTCCAACAGCAACGTCGGCGAGAACGGCCTGACGGTGGAAGCGGATCGCGCGCGCATTCTGGAGGTGGATATCCCCACCGGCGCCGTGCGCGCGTTTGCCACCGGTCTGCGCAATCCCAACGGCATGGGCTGGCAGCCACAAAGTGGCGCGCTGTGGACAGCTGTCAACGAGCGCGACGAGCTGGGCAGCGATCTGGTGCCGGACTACATGACCGCGGTCAGGGACGGCGGGTTCTATGGCTGGCCTTACAGTTACTACGGCCAGCACCTTGACACGCGCGTACGCCCGCAAAACCCGGCGCTGGTCGCCACGGCACTGGTCCCCGACTACGCACTGGGACCACACACTGCCTCCCTCGGTTTGGCATTTTACGACGCGCAGCTATTCCCGGCGCACTACGCCAACGGCGCCTTCATCGGCCAGCACGGGTCATGGAACCGCAAACCCCGCAGCGGCTACAAGGTGATTTTTGTCCCGTTCGTCGACGGCATGCCGTCCGGGCCGAGCGAAGACGTGCTGACCGGTTTCCTGGACCAGCACGAGCGTGCCCGGGGGCGTCCGGTCGGCGTGGTGGTGGACCACACGGGCGCGTTGCTGGTGGCCGACGATGTCGGCAATGCCGTCTGGCGAGTAACGCCGGCTTCTGCGTCACCAGGAAATTGACGGAGCAGCGGGCTGGGGGCCAGCGGCAACGATTGGCGCCGCCACCACGCTACACACTCGCGCCGAAGAACCCGCCGCACAAGTCCAACGGCCGGTTCGTCTCGTGCTGTTCAGTGCGCCGCCGCGCGATCGGCCTCGGCCAACAGTCCACCCAGTGCCGCACCCAGCGCCAGATCCTCCACGCCACCAAAGCGGTGCTCGCGCAAGCGCCCCTGCGCGTCGATCAACAACAGGGTGGGCGTGCCCTGCATGGCGTACGCACGCATGGTTTGCGGCAGGGAATCGCCCTCCGTGTACGCGTCCACTCCCACCGGGAACGTATAGCGGTATTCGTGCAGAAACGCCTCCAGTGCGAGCGGTCCCTGTGCCGCATGGTGCTCGAATACGGTATGCAGACCAATCACCGCCAGACGCTCGGCGGGAAACATCTGCCGTACGCGTTGCATTTGCGGCAACGCTTGCGCCGCACAGCCAGGGCACAACATCTGGAACGCATGCACCACTACCACGCGCCCACGCAAATCATCCAGCGTCAACGGCGGGCTGTTGAACCAGCGCGAGACCTGCCACGGTGGAGCGGAACGCAAGGTTGTCATGCACTACCCCCGAAAGGCGCGTTTCCATACGCCAACCGTTAGTTGAACTGACTGCCAGTCCAGGAGTCAGGGCCGCAGAAATCTTCGGACTGCAAAAGCGGCTGCGTGGTCCGCCATCCGCCGCTTCAGGCCGATGGAATCATCATGGGCCGGCGAAACGACGATTACTGTCCTTGCGCAGCCACTCTACGCCTCGCTGGTTTCTTCCGCTCAAGCTCCTGGCGCTGCGGATCGGGCCGGGTGACCTCGACGCGACGAATGGCTACTCTCAAGTTCTGTCCACTCACGAGACCTCCATGACGGTTACCCACGGCATCCACACCATCGACACCGGTTTCGTCCGTCCACAATTTGATGCCGCCTACCTGATCGTCGAGCGCGGGCACGCCGCCTTCATCGATTGCGGCACGGCGTTTTCCGTACCGCGCATGTTGACGGCACTGGACGCAACCGGATTGACGCCAGCGGACGTCGACTGGCTGATCCTCACCCACGTGCATCTGGACCACGCCGGCGGTGCGGGCGCCTTGCTGACGCACTTGCCAAACGCGCGGCTGGTGGTGCACCCACGCGGTGCGCGGCACATGATCGACCCCACCCAGTTGTGGGCGGGCGCCAGCGCGGTATATGGCGAGGCGGTGATGGAACAGACTTATGGACGGCTGACGCCGGTACCCACCGCGCGGGTGATGGAGGCACCGGATGACGGCAGCATCGATCTGGCCGGCCGTGAGTTGCGCTGCTTGGCCACGCCGGGCCACGCCAAACATCACATTGCGGTATACGACGCGCGCGCCAACGTGTGTTTCACCGGCGATGTGTTTGGCCTGTCCTACCGTGATTTTGATACCGCCGCCGGTCCGTTCATCCTGCCCACCACGTCGCCAGTGCAATTTGACCCGTCGGCCTTGCATGCGTCCATCGACCGGTTGCTGGCGTTGCACCCGCAAGCCATGTATCTGACCCACTACGGGCGTGTCGAAGACGTCGAGCGACTGGCTGCCGACCTGCACGCGCAGATCGACGCCATGGTGGCGCTTGCCCACATCGCCGACGGCAAACCGAATCGCCACGAGCTGCTGGTGGATACGCTCACCACGTTGTACGCCACGCGTGCTGCTGCGCATGGATGGCCGGCGGAGCGCGCCAGGTTGCGCGAGTTGCTGCAAATGGACATTGAACTCAATGCGCAAGGACTCGGGGTGTGGCTGGATCACCAACGCCGGCAGGCAAGCGCTCGTTGATCCACAGGGTGGAATGAGTCAGAAGCAACGTGGGTGGTCCGTCGCTGCGCTCCTCGAGCTACCCCGCATGTAGGCGTTGGAGCGACTGCCGGCATGCGGTTGTGGGCGCGACTTCAGCTGCGCTGCAGTTGCCGAGCACATGGCCAAGAGCATCGGGGCCAAAGCCCCGCCCCAGGCCGCCAGCCACTTTGCAAGGTCGTTCGACGCTGCAGAAACAAACCGGCGATGGGAACTACCGGCATCACGCCATGCGTGTACCGTTTGGTACCGGCCGCTCGACGGTGGTGATCACCACGCCTTCGGCAGTGGGGAATCCAGTCAACAAAAACTCGGACTGGAATGGGCCAATCTGTTTCTTCGGAAAGTTGATGACGCCGATTATCTGGCGCCCGAGCAGATCCTCCGCGCGGTACAACGCGGCAATTTGCGCGCTGGTTTTCTTTTCGCCGTAAGCGCCGAAATCCACCCAGACCCTCCACGCCGGCTTGCGTGCTTCGGGAAAGGCTTCCACGCGGGTCACTGTACCCGCCACGAGCAACACCCTGGCGAAGTCGTCCCAGGCGATCGTGTCGATGTCGCCAGCGGAATCTGTACTCATCCTTCCAGCTCCGTCTTCAGCCAATCGCGGCCCTGTTGCCACCAATAACTTGCCTGTGCCGCAAGATAACCCAGCGGCCGATGCGTGCTGGTCAAGCCATAATCGACGAACTGCGTCCAGCGGTCATCGCCTTCGGCGATCGCGGCAGCGAGCAATTCCCCAGCGGCGCACGTCGGTGCCAGACCGTGGCCGCCAAACGCCTGCGCCCACCACAGACCTTGACCGTCGCCGCCGATCTGCGGCATCTGGTGCCGGGCGTAACTCATCAGGCCCGACCAGGCGTAGTCGATCTTCACGTTCTGCAACTGCGGGAACACGCGCAACAGGTCGGCGCGCAGCAGTCGCTGTACCGCCCGCGGCGCGCGATCGCAAATGGAAATGCGCCCGCCCCACAACAGCCGTGTATCCGGCAACGCCCGGTAATAGTCAAACGCGAAACGGCTGTCGTAGATGGCGGCACGTGTACGCAGGCAATCGTCCAGGCGTTCGTGCAGCGGCTCGGTCGCCATGACATAAGTGGCAATCGGCATGACCGAGCGATCAATCGATTTGCGCAAGTGCGCCAGATAACCGCCGCAGGCCAGCACCACCTGATCAGCCCGCAGTTCACCATGCCCCGTGTTGATGCACCACTGCGCGCCGTCACGTCGCAGCCCGATGGCGGCGCTTTGCTCGTGGATCACCACGCCTTGCCTGGCACAGGCAGCAGCCAGGCCGATGGCGTAATTGAGCGGATGCAAGTGCAACGCATCGCGCTCGTACAGGCCACCGTGGTAGCGCGTGGTGCGTACCTGCTCACCCAACTCATCGGGTTCCAGCCATTGCCACTGCGTGGCGTAGTGCTCGGCCAGCAGTTGCTGACGCCGCCGCAGCACTTCCGGATCCCGAAACCAGTTGGCCCAGATGACACCTTGATCCACCACATCGCAGGCAATTGCATAATTGACGATGCGTTGGCGGATGCGTTGCACGGCTTCGTGCGTGAATTGAAAAAGCGCTGCCGCGCACCCGGCGCCAAGCTGCTCAAGCAGGGCCTGCTCCCCCAGCGAATATCCGGCAAACACAAAGCCACCGTTGCGCCCGGACGCGCCAAAACCCACCTGGTCACGCTCCAGCAACACCACGTCACTGACGCCGCGCTCGGCCAGGCCCAGTGCGGTATTCAGGCCCGCATAGCCGCCGCCGATGATCGCCACGCGTGCGTGCGTGTTGCCCGCGTATGGCGCGTATGGCGCGTACGGTGTGGCGGTAGCGCGGTAATACGACGGCGCCGGAATCGATTTCATGCCGGCGCGGAACCTGCAGCCGTGCCCCACGCCGAAAGGCGCGCACCGCCGGGGAACTGGCGTGGACGAAAGATCAAAGCTGCTGCAGGAACGCGCGCACGGTGGGCGCGAGTTCGGGATCCTGCATGGCCATGTGCATCGTCGCGCGTACCAGGCCGGCCTTGTTGCCGCAATCAAAGCGTGTGCCTGCGAAGCGGCACCCCAGGACCTTGCCGTTTTCGTGCAACAGTGCCTCGATGGCATCGGTCAACTGGATCTCGCCGCCGGCCCCGGGCGTGGTGTCTTCCAGCAGTTGGAAAATGCGCGCCGGCAACACGTAGCGGCCGACCACGGCCAGATTGGATGGAGCGTTTGCCGGCTTGGGTTTCTCCACCATGTGGCGGATCAGCATGCTGCGCTCATCCACCGTTACTGCATCGACAATGCCGTACTTGTCCGTATCGGCGTGCGGCACTTCCTCCACCGCAATGACCCCCGCCTGCTGCGAATAGGCCAGTTCAGCCATCTGCCGCAATGCGCCAGGGCGCGTACCGACCGGCCCATTCCAGATCAGGTCGTCGGACAAAATCACGCCAAACGGTTCGTCACCGACGACCGGCTTGGCGCACAGCACCGCATGGCCCAGGCCCAATGCCTCGGGTTGGGTAACGAAAATCGCGCGCACATTGCGCGGCAACGTGCTCTGTACCAGCGCGAGCAGCTTTTCCTTGCCGCGCTGGTGCAACTTCGCTTCCAGCTCATATGCCTTGTCGAAATAATCGGCAATTGCATGCTTGTAGCGATTGGTGACGAAAATCAGCGTGTCCGCGCCCGCGTCTACCGCTTCGTCCACCGCGTATTGAATCAACGGTCGATCGAGCACCGGCAGCATCTCCTTGGCCACGGCCTTGGTTGCCGGCAGAAAACGCGTACCCAGCCCAGCGACCGGAAACACTACCTTGCGTAAAGGTTTGCTCACTCACAACTCCCCAGATTCGTTGCGACGGATCGACACCACGTTATCCGGTTGCGCCACCTCGCTCCAGCGGAACGATGGCAACAAGCTGGATACGCAGCGTCGCAATTCTTCCTCATCGAAAATTGCCACTGCGTCCACCGCCTTGTCCAGCAGTACCTGCAACAGCTCCCACGACACCTCGCGATGTTGCGCCAGAAAGATCTTGGCGTGTTCTGTCGCGCTGTAGTTTTCCAGCGGGTGGAACAACTCCTCGAACAGTTTTTCCCCCGCCCGCAATCCGGTGTACACGATGGGAATCCCGGTCCCCGGCTGCTTGCCGGCGAGGCGAATCATCTGCTCGGCCAGGTCGCGGATTTTAACGGGTTGCCCCATGTCCAGCGCAAAGATTTCGCCGCCCTTGCCCAAGGTCGCGGCCTGCAGAATCAGCTGGCAGGCCTCGGGAATCAACATGAAATAGCGCGTCATTTCCGGATGCGTGACGGTCACCGGACCGCCTGCGGCAATCTGCCGGCGAAACAGCGGTACGACCGACCCGGCGGAATTCAGCACATTGCCAAAACGCACAGTCACAAACCGCGTACTGGAATGTGCGTTCAAGTTTTGACAGTAGATCTCGGCCACGCGCTTGCACGCCCCCATGACGCTGGTGGGGTTGACTGCCTTGTCGGTGGAGATCATCACGAAGCACTCCACGCCCATCGCGGACGCCACGTCGGCGACCGTGCGTGTGCCCAGCACATTGTTGTGGAACGACGCCCGCAACTGCGCCTGCAACAGCGGCACGTGTTTGTATGCCGCGGCGTGAAACACCACTTGCGGCATGGCTTGCGCAAATACCCGGCGCATCGCCACCAGATCCCCACAGCTGGCCAGCACACCGTCAACGATCAGTTCGGGAAAGTCGGTGCGCAACTCCTGCAGGATGCGGTACAGGTTGTACTCACTGTGCTCGACCACAGTCAGCGATTGCGCACCCAGCAAGGCAATCTGCCGGCACAGCTCGGAACCAATGGAGCCACCACCCCCGGTAACCAGCACGCGGCGCGCGCTCAACGCACCGTGAATGGCCGCCCAATCCAGTTCCACGGCATCGCGACCGAGCAGATCCTCAATCGCCACCTCCTTTATTTCACCGACCTGGGCCCGGCCGGCCAGCACATCTTCCAGCCGCGGAACCGTGCGATACGGCACCCCGGTGCCATCACACAAGGCAACGATGCGACGCATCTCGCCAGTGCTGGCCTCCGGCAGCGCAATCAGCAGCATCTGGACCGCGGCCGCCTGCACCAGCGTCGACATGTCTTCGGTCCGCCCCAGTACGGGGCGGCCGTTGATCACGGCCCCGCGCAGTCCGGGGTTGTCATCGACAAATCCCACCACCTGATAAGCGCTGTCGCGCTGCAAATCACGCGACAGCACTTCTCCGGCACGGTCAGCACCGACGATCAGCACCCGCTTGACGTTCTGCGCATCGGGCAGTCCCGCACGACTATCCTTCCAGAACCGATAGGCCAGCCGCGGACCGCCAAGCAACGCTGTCAACAATGCCGCATACAGGACGAGAGCCGAGCGCGGTACGCCGTCCAGTCGATCGTAGGCAAACAACAACACAGCAATCGTCACGGTACCCACCGTGGCCGCACGCAGGATGTTCCACAAGTCGGGCAGACTGGCAAAACGCCAGACACTCTTGTACAAGCCCGTCCAGCGCATGACCACGCCTTGCGCGAGCAACACGATGGGGAACTCCAGCGCGGAGAAGGTCACCAGCTCATCGGGCTGCAAGGTATAGCGCAACACCTTGGCCAACCACCACGCCAGCGCCACCATGCCCAAGTCGTGGATGACTACGGCAACCCGCGGATGAATGGCGGCAACGGCATTACGCAGCATGGCGAACCCTGGATGAATGGCAGCGCAGGAGACGGCGCTTGAGTAGCAGCCACGCGCCCGAAGCAACCAGATAGGCGACGATGGTAATCAGCATCGCCCGCGACGGCTGACTGGCAGCCCACCACGCCAGCGGTGCAGCCACGAACAGGTTCCAGGCCAGATAGGTCGCGGCGACTTGGGCGTGGGTGGCACCGCACCGCACCAGCCATTGGTACCCATGCTCCCGATGTGCACTGTACCAGCGTCGGCCGCGCAGGATGCGTGAAAGCAGGGTCAGACCCGCATCCACCGCGAACGCCGAAGACAACACCAGCGCCGGCCACAGCGACTGGGTATCGGCGCGCCACAACATTGCGCTGAACACGAAAACCATCAGGCCGACGCTGCCGCTACCCACGTCCCCCATGAAAATCCGTGCCGGCGGCCGGTTGTAAATCCAGAAGCCGAACGCAGCCAGCACGAGTACGGCCGCGGCCAATGCCAACGCGCTCTGACCGATCGACCACGCCAACCAGGCCAGGCCGCTGGCCACAAACATCGCCTGCAATGCCAGCAAGCCGTCTATGCCATCCATGAAATTATGCAGATTGACGCTCCACACCCCGGCCGGCAACAACACGACCAGCCACCACCACGATGCATCGCCGCCAAGCAACGCCACGGCAAACGCGCTCACTGCCAGCAGCTGCGCGGCCAGCCGTGGCCATACCGGCAGCGAACGACGATCATCCTGCCAGCCGACCAGCGCGACCAACCCGAGCGCGACCACCACGGCGACCACCAGCGCGACCGGCCACGCCGACGCCCCGGTGCACAACACACCGGGCACGCATACCAGCAGCGCGCCAACGATACCGACCCCGCCGCCACGCGGCGTGGGCTGCACATGCGAGCGCCGGCGCCCCGGTTGGTCCAGCATGCCACGCCGCCGGGTGTAACCAATCGCGCCACGTACCACGAGCAGCGAAATCAGCCATGCCGCGAACAGCCATCCACTGGCAAGGAGCAAGCTCATGTCACTCGCTGGCGACGCCATGGATCGGACGAATCGTGCTCCAGTTCTTGCAACTCGGGCACTGCCAGTGGTGGGCCTTGGCGCCGAAACCACAACGACTGCAGCGATACATGGCCTGACCTTCCAGCAACTTCCGGGTGAGGTCGCGCAGGATCAGGAAGTTCTCATGGGCTTCCCCGCCGACCTTGTCCATGGTGGCATCAATCAACGCCATCAACCCGCGCACTGACGGGCGCAGGCGCAGTTGCGCGGTGAGAAAATCGATGGCGGCGCGTTCACCATCGCGCTGTCGATACAGTCGGGTCAGTGCGAGCACAGGCGACACGCCGTGATAGCGCTCGAGCATGCCGCGCAAAAACTTCTCGGCACGTTCCATCTGCTGCGAGCGCGCGTAGCTGATGAGCAGCGGGGGCAGGATCTCGGGCAAAAACGCGGCGTCCGCACCGACCGCTGCCTCATAGGCCTCGACCGCCGCCTCGTGCCGACCATCCTCCGCCTCCAACTGACCGGTCAGCATGAACGCACGCACGCAGTCGGGCAGACACGCAAACGCCTGCTGCAAATATTCCCGTGCTTCGGCATGGGCACCGTGCTGTCGCGAGCGGTCCGCCAGCTCACAGTAGAACTGCGCGATCATCGGCGCCTCGTCCTCGCCGGTCATCACCTCCAGCCGCCGCGCATGCTCGATGGCCTTGTGCCAATCGCGCTCGTGCTGGTAAATCGCAATCAGGTGGCGCAATGCCGATGGCGCATGCGCATCCATCGCCACCAGGTCGGAAAACAACGCTTCGGCGCGATCCAGCAAACCCGCGCGCATGTAATCCTCACCCAGTTCCAGCAACGCTACGGTCTTCATTGCCTCGGACAACCCTGGCCGTGACACCAGGTGCTGGTGCAGGCGGATCGCACGATCCACCTCGCCGCGGCGACGGAACAAATTGCCCAGCGCCAGATGGGTCTCCACTGTGTCGCGGTCGTACTCGGCCAGTTTCAGAAAAACTTCGATGGCCTTGTCCTGCTCTTCATTGAGCAGGTAGTTCAAGCCGCGGAAATAGTCAGACGACAACTCACTGACGCGTGCACCCGAGCGCTTCACACCAATCCGGCGCGAGGCCCACCAGCCCAGCGCAAAGACTGCCGGCAGCAGGGCCACCAGCACATACGGGAAATTCATGGGGTGGCCGCTGGCTTCTTGTCGGCGCCAGGTCGTGCCTGACGGCGCGCGCGCCGCGCCACCGAACTCACGCCCAGCCACGCTGTCAGGCCACCCAGCACCCAGCCAATCGCCAGCGCTCCCAGCAATGCCGCGCCCTTGGGCCAGTGCAACCGGAAAAACGCAAAATCGTAATCGACCAATTCCGCGTTGAGCGCGCCAACCACCACGCCGGCAACGATGAACAGGACCAGGATGATCAAGGCAAGTAAGCGCATGCCGGGACTTTACCTGATTGATCGTGGCAGGCACAGACAAAGCATGCGGATTCGATGTTGGTGACGCCGTGTGGCGCCGCAAGACTCACGTACGAGGCTCATGTACGAGACTCTCGGCCGCAGCTTGGATGCAAAAAGCGGAACCCTCCGGCGCGCGCAGGTTCAGTACATCGCGCTCGGTGCACACCACGCCCCAACAGCTCAAGGGTTGCGGCTGTGCGCGGGCAGATCGACCCGTTCCCGCAATTCCTTGCCGGGTTTGAAGTGCGGCACATGCTTGCCCGGCAGCGCGACCGCTTCGCCCGTCTTCGGGTTGCGGCCAATACGCGACGGTCGGTAATGCAGCGCAAAGCTGCCAAAGCCTCGCACCTCAATGCGCTCTCCATGCGAGAGCGCGTAGCTCATCTGTTCGATCACGCTCTTGACGGCCATCTCCACATCCACAAACGCAAGATGCGTCTGACGCCTGGCCAGCGCCTCGATCAATTCAGATTTGGTCATGGGCCCCAATGTCCGTGACATGAAACAACGGGACGGCGTGATGCCGCCCCGTGTCCTGTGCAGCTTCGCAGCCTCAATCGGCCTTGTCGAACTGCTCCTTGAGCAACGCTCCAAGCTTGGTCGTGCCTGCCGCCGCCGACGCGTAATCAGCGGCGACCGGCTCCGGAACGTCCTCTTCGTCCTTGGCGCGAATTGACAGCGCCAACTGACGACCCTTGCGATCCATCCCGGTGAACTTGGCCTCGACCTTGTCACCCACCTTCAGATGCTGTGTGGCATCGTCGATGCGCTCCTTGGCGATATCGTTGGCACGCAGGTAACCCTCCACGCCCTCGCCCAGATCGATCACCGCACCCTTTGCATCGACTTCCTTGACGGTGCCGGTGACGATGGTGCCGCGCGGATTGGCCGCCATGAACTGGCCAAACGGATCCTGCTCCATCTGCTTGATGCCAAGCGAAATGCGCTCGCGCTCCGGATCGACAGCCAACACCACGGCCTCGATCTCGTCGCCTTTCTTGAAGTTGCGCACCAGGTCCTCACCGGACATCTGCCAGGAAATGTCGGACAGGTGCACCAGACCGTCGATGCCGCCTTCCAGGCCGATGAACACGCCAAAGTCGGTGATCGACTTGATCTGGCCGGACACCTTGTCGCCCTTCTTGTGCATGGCGGCAAACGCTTCCCACGGATTGGAGCGGGTCTGCTTGATGCCCAGCGAGATGCGGCGACGCTCCTCGTCCACGTCCAGCACGGTCACTTCGGTCTCGTCGCCGACCTGCACCACCTTGGCCGGGTTGACGTTCTTGTTGGTCCAGTCCATCTCGGACACGTGCACCAGGCCTTCCACGCCCGGCTCGATCTCGACGAAGCAGCCGTAATCGGTGACGTTGGAGACCTTGCCGAAGATGCGGCTGCCGACCGGGTAACGACGCGAGATGTTCACCCACGGATCGTCGCCCAGCTGCTTCAGGCCCAGCGAAACGCGGTTGCGCTCCTTGTCGTACTTCAGCACGCGCACATCCAGCTCGTCGCCCACGTTGACGATCTCGGAGGGATGACGAACGCGCTTCCACGCCATGTCGGTGATGTGCAGCAGGCCGTCGATACCGCCAAGGTCCACGAACGCGCCGTAATCGGTAAGGTTCTTGACCACGCCCTTGAGCACCGCGCCTTCGACCAGGCGCTCCATCAGCTTCTCGCGCTCCTCGGAGAACTCGGTCTCGACGACGGCACGACGGCTGACCACCACGTTGTTGCGTTTGCGATCGAGCTTGATGATCTTGAACTCGAGCTCCTTGCCCTCGAGGTACGACGGGTCGCGCACCGGGCGCACGTCGACCAGGGAACCGGGCAGGAACGCACGGACATCCTTGATGTCGACGGTGAAGCCACCCTTGACCTTGCCGGAAATCATGC
>DAITPL010000041.1:0-23076 GCA_036833615.1 Rhodanobacter sp. | reverse complement strand
ACGTCAACAGCCCGGAGATCAAGAAGTGGCTGGGCGAGGTGGTAGGCAAGGACGGCGAGACGCTGGACCGCCACGACCGCTGGCTGTGCATGATGTATCCGCGGCTGGTGCTGCTGAAGCAGTTCCTGCGCGAGGACGGTGCGATCTTCGTTTCGATTGACGACAACGAAGTGGCGAAGCTGCGACTGGTGATGGACGAGATTTTTGGCGGCGCCAACTTTGTTGCGACGGTCATTTGGCAAAAGATCTTTTCGCCCAAGAACTCTGCACGACAGTTATCGGAAGATCATGACTATGTGGTCATCTATGCCTCGAACTCAGGTTGCTGGAAGCCGAATCTGTTGCCCCGCACCGAAGGCGCAAATGCGCGATACAAGGACACGGGTGATCCGGATGGACCGTGGACTTCGAGCGATCTGACTGCACGCAACTACTACAGTCTTGGCACCTATGCCGTGGACTCCCCTTCTGGTCGAGTTATTGCTGGCCCTCCATCCGGGCGTTACTGGACTATTTCCAAGGAGACATTTAATGCGTTCGATAGGGAGGGACGCATTTGGTGGGGTGAATCAGGCAACAACATGCCGCGTTTGAAACGCTATCTGTCAAACGTCAAGAATGGGATTGTTCCTCAGACAATGTGGTTCTACAAAGATGTCGGTCACACTCAAGAAGCAAAGAAAGAACTTCTCGAGTTAGTGAACTTTGATACGTCTGACGATGTGTTTATTACGCCGAAGCCATCGCGCCTTATTCAACGCATCCTGCAAATTTCTACCGACAACGACTCGCTCGTGCTTGACTCCTTCGCCGGCTCCGGCACCACCGGTCACGCGGTGCTGAAGCAGAACGCCGAGGACGGTGGCAACCGTCGCTTCATCCTCGTAGAAATGGACTCGAAGATCGCGCGCGATGTTACCGCCGAGCGCGTGAAGCGCGTCGCGCAGGGTTACACGAATGCCAAGGGCGAACGGGTCGAGGGTCTCGGCGGCGGCTTCCAGTTCTCCACCCTCTCCGACGAACCGCTGTTCACTGCCGAAGGCCAGATACGCGCGGACGTGACCTTCGGTCAGCTGGCGGAATTCGTGTGGTTCGTGGAGACGGGATCGGGCTTCGCCGGGAAAACCGACTCGCCGCAGATCGGCGTCCACGAGGGCCGCGCGGTGTACCTGCTGTACAACGGCATCCTGAAAGACAAGTCCGTGGCCGGCGGCAATGTGCTCACTTCCGCCGTGCTGGAGGTGTTGCCGCCGTTCGATGGCCCACGCGTGATCTACGCGGCTGCCTGCCGCCTGGGTACGGCGCGCCTTGCGCGCGAAGGCATCGTGTTCAAGCAGACGCCCTACGCGCTGGAGGGCTGAGCGTGGCGACCTATTCCCCCAAGAATTATCAGCGATCCGTGCTGGGCAGCGTGCAGGAGTATTTCCGCGCGGTGCAGGGCACCGGCAACGCCAACAGCGCGTTCTACAACGCCACCCTTGAGCTGTGGAACCGTGGCGTGGCGTATCACCCGATCGAGGGTTTCGACACCGCGATGCCATATTTTTGTTTGCGTGTGCCGACCGGTGGGGGCAAGACCTGGTTGGCCGCCAAGAGCGTGAGGCTGGTCAACGCCGAGTTGCTGCGCAGCGAGTTCAGTGTGGTTCTGTGGTTGGTGCCGTCCAACACGATCCGCGAACAGACGTTGCGCGCGTTGCGCGACCGCGAGCATCCGTACCACGCCGCGTTGCGCGAGGTTGGCCCGGTCACCGTGCTTTCACTGGACGAAGCCAAGAGCGTTACCCGCGCCACGCTGGAATCGTCCACCACGGTGGTCGTTTCGACCGTCCAAGCGTTCCGCCGCGAGAACACCGAGAGTCTGAAGGTATTCGAGTCGAACGGCGCGCTGATGTCGCACTTTGAGCATCTGGATCGCGCCCAGATCGCGGAACTGCAGCGCGATGAAAACGGCGCCGTGGTGTGCTCGCTGGCCAACGTGCTGCGGTTGCGCCGGCCGTTCCTGATCGTGGATGAGGCCCACAACAGCCGCACGCCGTTGTCATTTGCAACGTTCGCTAATTTTCGACCCAGCGGCATCATGGAACTGACGGCGACGCCCGATACCGAACAGACGCCCAGCAACGTGTTGCACAGCGTGTCAGCGGCGGAACTCAAGACAGAGAGCATGATCAAGTTGCCGATCCGCCTGGAAACCGAAGGCGACTGGCAGAAGTGCCTCGCTTACGCAATTGACTGTCGCGACCAGTTGCAGGCCGCGGCGGATACTGAGCGCCGACAGGGTGCGCCGTACCTGCGGCCTATCGTCCTGATCCAGGCCGAAGCGCGGCGCAAGGACGTGGAAACCCGCGATGTGGACGCCGTGAAGAAGGCGCTCATCGACAACCACAACGTTCCGGAGGACGAAATCGTCATTGCCACGGGGGAAACACGCGGGCTGGAAGCCGTCGAAAAGGAATACCAGCGTGGCATCGTGGACGAGCGCTGCCCGGTGAAGTACGTGATTACCCAGCAGGCGCTGGCGGAAGGTTGGGATTGCCCGAGCGCCTACGTGCTGGTGAGCATGGCCGAGCTGCGATCCTCCACCGCCGTGGAGCAGTTGCTGGGTCGTATCCTGCGCCAGCCTCAGGCGAAAGCCCGTGTATCGGCGCTGTTGAACCAGTCCTACGCTTTCGTGGTGTCGCGCGACTTCGGCCAGACGGCGAGTGCGCTGCGCGAACGGTTGGTTGATGGCGCCGGTTTCGAGCGGCACGAGGTCGGCGATTTCGTGGCGGCACGCAAGGACGAGCAGGCTCGGCTGGATCTGTCTGCGCGACCCGGCAAGATAGTGGTCACGCCGGTGAGCGTCGCGCTGTCGGAGGCGCCGGATTTGCGCAGCATCCCGAAGCCCGTCCGCGACAAGCTCACGTGGAACAAAAAGGCCGGCACGCTGACGATCATCACGCCGCTGACGGAAGATGAAACCGCGACGGTGCAGGCGAGCGTCGTGCAACCCGACGCCAAACATGCCATCGAGGTTGCGGCCGAGAAATGCCGTGCCGCAGTCGAGATGTTCCAGACGCCGGCCGAACGCGGCGAGATCCTGTCAGTGCCGCAGATGGCGCTGCGCATGCAGGGCGAATTGCAACTGTTCGACGATCCCGAGGCGCTGGATTACCCATGGGAGCTGTCGCCTTACGATGCGGTGCCGACGCATGCACAGATCGAGGTGCTGGACGGCAACCGGGTCGCGGAAGGGGGCGAGATCGACATTGATACCGAGTCCGGCAAGGTCACGACGCGTTTCATCGCGGAACTGCAGCGCGACCTTGGTTTGAGCTATCGGCCCGAGCATTGGGACGAAACGCGGCTCGCTACCTGGCTGACGCGCAACCTGCCCGACACGGGGATCACTCACGCCAGCAAGCGCGCCTTCGTCGCGCACTGGCTGCGGCAGCTACTCGAAGTCAAAGGGTTCGACCTCGCCCGGGTCAACCGCCAGAAGTTCCTGATCCGCACACTGCTGGAAGCGCTTGTGCGCCAGTTGCGGCAAACCGCGGTGAATCAGGCGTACCAGGCAACACTGTTTGGCGACGATGCCGCCAGCCGCGTCGCGGTCGGTGATGACTACACCTTCCAATTCAATCCGCAAGGGTATGCGCCCAGCCGTGACTACGACGGCCGCTTCGGCCCGTTTGACTTCAGGCGGCACTACTACGGGCGGATCGGTGATTTTGACAGCAAGGAAGAGTTCGCATGCGCCTGCAAGCTGGACCAATGGGCGCAACAGGGTCGCATGCAGTTCTGGGTGCGCAATCTGGTGCGCAAGGAAGGCTGTTCATTCTTCCTGCAAAAGGCGGACGGCCGGTTCTTCCCGGACTTTCTGTGCAAACTCAACGACGGCGCGACGATGGCGGTCGAGTACAAGGGTGGCGACCGTTGGAACGACGCCCAGGACGATCGCGACATCGGTGGCCTATGGGCGGCTCTGAGCGGCGGCCGCTGCAAATTCGTGATGGTGCGCGATCGGCAGTGGGAACCTATCGAGGCACTGCTCGGAAACTGAGACCAGAAGCGGACGGCAGGGGTCGCCGTGGCTCGGGTGGATCAAGGCCACTGTCTTAGGATTTGAGAGGCTCATGGAATATCTATCGCTTCTCCGGACAGAAGAAGCCCATGACAACCGTAAAGATTGGTGGCGACGAACGCCTCTTGAGCGACGCAGATCCGCAGTGGGTCGAGCGGGAGATCAATGGCCGAAGGCATGACGGCCTCCCTGTCACAGTAGTGGTCATCGTGCAGGCCAATGATGCCGAGCTTTGCCTGATGGCACCGCCGCGCGGTGGCGGTGGCGGATCCAGACACTTTACGACCCGTGAATTGGCTGTCATCGAAGCGTGGGAGCAGAACGGCTTGAACGGGGCAGATTTTTCGGCCGGAAGCCTGATCGCGTTCCTCAGGCGGCTGGCACATTTGCTGTGATAGCCGGGGCAGGCAACTGCCCCTGTACTTGTGGGCTGGCTCGTTGTCGTGGACGGCCGGACTTGGCCCGCGAGCAACTGGAATCGACTCGCGATCAGATGAATCGGGCCGTGGAAGATTGCCTGGTTACCGGCTACGAGCATCTGGACGCAAGCTTGAACCCGCCCGATCCCGGCGACTGCCATGTGCTGGCGGCGGCGATTCTCTGCCAGGCGGGCACCGCCACCACCTACAACCTCGAACACTTTCCGGGTGCGGTGCTGGCACCGTACGGTATCTGCGCGCAGCATCCCGATTAATTCGTCGACCACGCCTTTGACCTTGATCAGGCTGCGTCTGCAAGGCAGCCCGTGACCTGCGCGCTCCTTGAGGAATCCTCCGAAGACAGTCGACGAGTTGCTTCCGGGCCGTCTGGTCGACCTGGTGAGCCTCGACCGGCACTCCGCCGACTTCGGATGCGAGATTGGACTCCAAACCACGGTGACTCAAAACCGGAGGGCGTCGCGGCAGCATGCTTCAAGAAAAGCCCCACGTCGCGGGGTTTTTCTTCCGCGTGAGGCACGCAGGAATTCGACGCCATCACCCGTGCGGAGGTGCAACATGTGCCACTTGCCGGATGTTCAATACATGTGGTCTCAGAGGACTGCCGTTCGCATTGAAACAGCCCGGTGATCGTCCTGTCAGCCAGCAGTGCGGACACCGAGCCTCGCCCGATACCTCCACGAGAGAGAAAACATCATGCAGGCGTTCATCATTGATCGGTACAGCAAGAAGGATCCGATGCGGCTTGGCGACATGCCGGAACCCGAGCTTCGCGACGACGATGTGCTGATCGAGGTTCACGCCGCGGGTCTGAACGTGCTGGATGCCAAGATCAAAAGCGGCGCGCTCAAACTGATCCTGCCGTACCGCATGCCGCTTGTGCTGGGCCATGACGTGGCCGGCGTCGTGACTCGCGTGGGATCGCGGGTTCGGCAATTCAACGTGGGCGACGAAGTCTATGCGCGGGTGCCTGATCGCCGCATCGGTACGCTTGCGCAGTTCATTGCCGTGAATGAAAACGCTGTCGCGCCCAAACCCGTGAACATCAGCATGGAAGAGGCCGCCTCGATCCCGCTGGTTGGCTTGACGGCGTGGCAGGCGCTGGTCGAGCGTGCCCACCTGAAGCAGGGGCAGAAGGTCTTCATCCAGGCGGGGTCGGGCGGCGTCGGCACCTTCGCCATTCAACTGGCCAGGCATATCGGGGCCACGGTAGCCACCACCACGAGCGGCGCCAATACCGGCCTGGTGAAGAGCCTCGGGGCAGACGTCGTCATCGACTACAGGAAAGACGATTTCGAGAAGGTTCTGCAGAACTACGATGTGGTCCTGCACAGCCAGGACGCGGCGGTACTGGAGAAATCCTTGCGCGTGTTGAAACCCGGCGGAACCCTCGTCTCGATTTCCGGCCCGCCTGATCCCACATTCGCACAAGGCATCGGCGCGCCGTGGTTCGTGAGGCTCATCGTTCGTCTGCTGAGCGCCGGCGTCAGGAGAAAAGCGGCCCGTCGCGATCTGGCGTATGCATTCCTTTTCATGCGGGCCAATGGACAGCAGTTGCGCGAGATCACCCGACTCATCGAGGGCGGGGCCATCCGTCCGGTAATCGATCGCGTCTTTCCATTCGGGTCAGCCAACGAGGCACTGACCTACGTCGAGGCGGGGCACGCGAAGGGCAAGGTCGTCGTCAGGATCAGGTGAGCCGCGACGTGGTTACCACGCCGCTCTGCCCGCGATATCAAGCGCCGCACGCGCAATCAACGACAAACGTTACTTCCTCAGACGTTTTACATTGCTGCGCACGGTCTTCTGGTAAGGCATGAGGCCAGCGCCCAGCACCCGCGTGGTGGCGCGCTGGAGTTGCGTGGCGGTGGGTGCGCGGCCGCCCCATAGCGAAGCCAGCCAGAGTGATTGGCATGATGCCGCGGCGGTGAACGCCATCCCAGCCAACGACGCGACGGAGGCATCGACCTTCTCGTCCACCATGCGCTTCATCTCGCGATCGTGCGCGGCGGAGGGGTGGGTTTCGGCTTTCGCCATGGCTGCGGTGCGCGTGGCGATCACGGTCGCCGAGCCCTGCATCATTTCCATGGAGCGTTGCGCGAGGTCGAACCAGGCGGTGGCGAGCGAAGGCGAGCGTCGTTTGATGATCGTGCTCCGTCACGGGGAACGTGTTGTTTGCGGGGCGATCGCGCCGCGGGTGGCACAAAGGCGATCCACACTGAGTGGCTGCCCCGAGCGAAGCGTGCGGCGCTCGCCATGAACGGCGCGTGTATTGGCGGGGTGCCGCATCAAGCGACGCTGGATCGAAAATTGTCGGAAGCGGTCACGCCGGGGCGGCTACCAAGCGAAACCAGTGCGGACGACACGCCGGGCGGTGGGCAGTGTTCCGATGAACAAAGCCACACCGCAACACCTCTGTCATCGACGGCTTCAGGGTTGTTGCACGCGCAGTTCACCCGCCTCATCGGATAACGGACGTCCGCCGAGCACTCGTCTTTGCGGTTCCCCTTTCAAAGGACAGGATCCATGCGCCACGTTCCCGCGATTCTTTTTTCAACAACCACGTTAGCCCTGGCGCTGGCAATGACAACCGACGTTTACGCGCAACAACACGCGGCGAGCAGCGCGGCCGCGATGTCGGCTCCGGCCGACAACTCGGGCGTGAACGAGCGCGATCGTTCATCGCAGACGACCACGCCGTTCGACCAGCCCAATGACAAGAGCGACATCAAGCTGGCGGCCGCCGTGCGGAGTGCCATCGTCAAGGACAAATCACTCTCGATGTCGGCACACAACGTCAAGCTGGTGGCGGCGGGTGGCGTCGTGACGCTGCGCGGACCGGTAGACAGCGATGCCGAAAAGGCCAGCGTCGAGGCTGTCGTGCGGGGCGTCGCTGGCGTATCCCGCGTCGACAACCAGCTTGATGTGAAAGCCCAACACTAAGGATCAACGTCATGAACGCTTCCGTCTTTTGCACGACCAAGACCGTCGAACAGGCCGAGAACATTGTTCTCGAACTGAAGCAGGCAGGCTTTGGCAGCGACGACATTTCCGCCCTGCTTCCCGACAAACGCGGCACCAAGGATTTCGCCCACGAGCACAGCACCAAGGCACCGGAAGGCGCCACCACCGGTGGCGTGGCCGGGCTTGGCGTCGGTGCGGCGTTGGGTTGGCTAGCCGGTATCGGTGCGCTCGCGATCCCGGGCGTCGGTCCCTTCATCGCCGCCGGCCCCATCATGGCGGCGCTTGGCGGCGCGGCCGTCGGCACGGCGGCTGGCGGCCTCATCGGCGCATTGGTCGGCCTGGGCATCCCCGAGTTTGAAGCCAAGCGTTACGACGCCAAGATTCGCGAGGGAAACATCCTGATTTCGGTGCACACCGAAGACGGCAAACAGAAGGACATTGCCAAGGACGTCTTCAAGCGCAACAACGCGGATGACATTTCCAGCGCATCGGAGGCGAGTGCGAAGTAAGCCACCGCCCTCCAACGCAGTCGCTCAGGATAAGGTCGGGCCGTCGCGCCCGGCCTTTTTGCGGCCCGCTGGCTTCGTCGGACATTCAACGACATCACCCTTGGGCCATCGACCGTGTCCGCCGTGACCGCGTCTACACGACCTCGTTCCTCTTCGCCCCGCGGATATTCATCACCGCCAGGCCCACCTGGAGCACGATCAACGCGTAGGCGTCGTGTGCCAGCCCCGGATGATCCACAACACATTGCTCGCCAGGAAACACCAGAACCCAAGCCGCGGCGCGCGCCGGGCGGCGGCGATGTCGAGCAACGGCGTCTCGGGTGACATGCGGTTACAGCGTCAACCCGCGCTGTTGCGGCTGCCAGCGGCTGACGTCGAGTTGGGCGATGCCGAGCCCGAGCCGATGCATCCAGCGCGCGGTGGCATCCAGGCTGCCAAAGGTACGCGGCGCGCCCTTGCCGGTGGCGGCGATCAAGGTGCCAGTGGCGGTATCGGCTTCCACATGGAAGCGTGCGCCGTCGGCAATGATGCGTACGCGCCGCACAGCGCCGGCGTTCACCAGCGCGCGCAGGGTCTGCTCATTCATCGTCGGACTCCAGCGAACCGAACATTTCCGTTTGGGTGGGGATCTCGATGCCTGCCGTCTTGCAGTATTCGCGTATCAACAGCTCGATCAGATTGGCCACGCTGCGGTGTTCGCGCAGGGCCGCGATGCGCGCCGCTTCCTTGATGGCCGGATCGATGCGCAGATTGAGCGTGGCGGTTTTGGTGGGCGGCAACGGCTGATCCTCGTGTGAGCACAATGTAACGCAGATGTGTGGCTTCCACCAGTCGCCGCCGAAGCGATGTACCCGACATCTCCGATAGACGTATTGACAATGTAAATATCATACGGATACTCGTAGTCCATGGATGAGGCCACCGCATCGGCGGTACCGATTTCGTATGGAGTACGGAGAAGGCAGCCAGCACTTTGCGCCGGCGTGGTATCCGCTTCGAGGATGCCGCCAGCGTATTCATGGACCCGCTGCTGGTGTTGGCCGATGCGTCGCGCAACGATGAGGCACCGTTATCGGTTTCGATCAACTGGGCCGACTGTTGTTCGTGGTGCATATCGAGTTTGAAGGCGATTGCATCCGCATCATCTCCGCCCGCGCCGCCGAGCCCCACGAGGAGGCCTTTTATGCTCAATGAAAGCTTGAAAAAGCGCCTTGCCAAGGATCGACCGGTGACCAGCATCACGTTGCGCATACCGGTGGATGTGGTCGAGAGCCTGAAGGCCATCGCCCCGCACAAGGGCTACAGCGGTTATCAAACCCTGCTGAAGGCCTACATCAGCGAAGGCTTGCGTCGAGATGAGGCCATCCATGCCTCCGACACCGTGGAGCGTCTGTCGCGCGCACTGAAGAAGCACGGAGTGTCCGACAAGGTACTTGATGCCGCCCTGCGCGAAGCGGCAGGTTGACGCACAGCAGATCCGTTCCTTGAGCGGAAACCGGGATCGCGGAAACCGGGACGGAGGAAGTTGAACCGAATCAATCTTCTCCGTCCCCTTTGAAAACCTTCAGGGGTAGGTGCACACTGGCTTTTGGTGATAGCGGAGCCAGTCATGACACAGCTTTCGAAACACCATGGGAAAGAAGCGCAGGAACTTCCCGCCCGCGAGCGCATCGACGCGCTGCTGGATGACGCCTTGATGGACACATTCCCGGCCAGCGATCCGACCGCGATCGGTTCCGGAACGGCGGCCATCAAGAAGGAACATCACAAGCTCGCGAAGCCGAAAAAACCGGTGCCGTGAGCTTTGCGTAGCGCTGCGGAAACCGGAACGCAGGAAGTCGAACCGAATTGATTTCCTCCGTCCCCTTTTTCAGATAGTGCCGAAACACGGCCAATCACGACGCAAATCTGCAATCCGTGCAGGGCACATGTCGCTGCTGGTCAGCGTCCCACCAGCCGCAAGCGCACATCGCGCGCACGCTCCCGGTAACGCTGGGCTTGCAGGTCTTCGACAATGACGTCCCATGCGCCCACGCTGAGCCAGGAGGGCCTGAGGCCTTCCAGCACGTCGGTGCCGCCTTGGTCGCGTTGTTGCCGCAAACGGGCCAAATGGCTCAACACCTGCTCAATTTGTTCGGCGTCGATACGCATGTCCATGACCGTCTCCACTCTGCATACGGAGTGAAGTAGCAAGCGTCATGCCAGTCAGCGCTTTTCGGTTTCGCCCGGGCCAAACGGGAAAGCGGCGGGAACCATATTGCGGATGCACGCACCGATGGTGTCGGTTCACCCGCGCCAGTTCGCATGGCTTTCCCAGAACGCCACGCTGCGCCGGTACGCCGCACGGTCCAGCGGCACGCCTGAGCCGCCTTCGGTTACGCCGAGTGCGTTGCGCAGCATGGTGATCGGCACCATCGGGATTTCCTCCGGCTCGGTGGTGTAGAGGCAGCCGACCACGCCCCAGTCGCCGTCGATCGGCGAGCTTTCCCGGGCAAGTTGCTCGCGGCTATAGAGAATCGGCAGCAGGTAGTTGGCCACGGGCGGGTCGATGCCTTCGAACCAGCGCACCAGCACGGGCAGTTCATCGGTGCTGCGGGCTTCATAGGCCGAGCGCAGCAACGCGCGGTTGGTGTCGGTGATGGGTACGGCAGTGCAGCGGGTGGAGGTCCAGTTGCGATGCACGTGCAATTGGCAGAATGGCGCATAGCCGGCCAGCACGCGTGCTGGCGCTTCGCTGTTGAGGCGCCGCTCGAAGTCTTCGGCGCTGCAATCCTGGATGGCGCTGCGTCGGCGATCACGCGGGAACAGGCGGTTGCGGGCGAAAGAGGTCAGGACGATGGACATGGTGCTCGATCCGGAAAGGGCGACTGGTTGGAGGGACAGTGACGCGGGATACACAGCCATCGTCGATGCCCGATGAGCTAGTAAGCAAGACCCTGGCCGGGGGCCACGGCGCAGTCTGGAGGCGCGCGAACGCAAAGGCGAAGGTCATCGCAATGGTGGGGCACGTTGTCGCGTGGATGCCCCGGTCACGGCGCGGTGCACGCCTCCCCATTTGCCGCGGCGATGGTTTCCCCCGGCGCGAGCCGGGCGAGCCAGGCATCGTGCATGCCCTTGGTCCACCACTGCCACTGCTTGCCCACGTAGCGCGCACCGTCGGCGGAAATGGCGATGTGCAATGACTGGGTCTGGCCATCCAGGGTCAGCACGGCGGTGTCGGTGTCGGGGTAGGCAGCTTGCACGATGCGGCCGCTGGCGCAGGTGTAGATCAATGCTTTCGCCGCGGCGGTGATGGATGTTGCGGCCGGCTGGAATGGCCTTACCGTCACGTCAGGCGGTTGTCCAGCAGGGCCGCACACATGGCCGGTGAAGTTGGTGCTCAGTGTGTGCTTGCCGATGGCCAGGGTAACGAAGGCGGGCGATACACAACCGCCGCCGTCGTAGACATCGCCGGAGACCCAGCGCAGGTCGCTGCTGATCGTGGCGCCCGGTGCCAGGATGATGGTGGACGTCGATGCCGGTTGGACGCCCGGGGTGGGCTGCGCCGTGATGTTCAGTGTTTGTCGGTTGGAATTGGCGAAACCCGGCAGCGGCTGTGCGGGAAGGGTGCAGGCGAGCGTGCCGATATTGCGCACCAGCAGCGCCGTGCCGCTGTGCGACATGCCGTTGAACCGGCCATCGCCGGAGTCGAGCTGGACAACGAGCTGGGCTGGCGTGCATGCCGCAGGCGGCCTGTGCGCTGCGCTGGCATCGGGGGCAACGGACGGCCTCGTGTCGGTTCGGGTTGGGGGCGGCGCGCATGCCGTGAGGGCCAGCAGCACGCTGCCGAGCAAGGCCATGTCCCAGGTTGCGCAAGGTGATGGGGCGGCGCGCGGATGACCGCTTGTGCCTGTCGCCGCTGCCGTTTCCGGTCGTCTGGTCATGTCTGCCACCTGCGAGAAAGCGATGAAGTTGGCACGGCGGTGCATGGCGCCCGGCTCCGGCAGCGAAACTGTCCCGGGCACCGCTGGCGTGTGCGGCTATGATGACCGAAGGTCTTGCACCGAGGTTGGCCACCATGGCGACGGATATAGAGACCCAATGGCCCGCGCTGCCGTATGAAGCATGGCAGGACACCTACGCGACGTTGCATCTGTGGACGCAGGTGGTCGGCAAGATCGCACTGGCACGGGCGCCGCCGCTCAATCATTGCTGGGCCGTGGCGCTGCGGGTCACGCCGCGCGGCTTGACCACCCGGACGCTGCCGCACGGCGAGCGCACCTTCACGATCAAGTTTGATTTCATCGAGCACCGGCTGGTCGTCAGCGCGTCAGATGGTGAGACGCGTTCCCTGGCGTTGCGTGCATGCAGCGTCGCCGATTTCCACCACGAATTGCTGGCGATGCTGGCGGCAATGCGTCTGCCGGTGCAGATCCATCCCTTGTCCACGGAATTGCCGCAACCGATCCGGCTCGACCGCGACACGCAACATCACAGCTACGATCCCGAATACGTGAGTCGCCTGTGGCGCATCCTGGTGCAGGTCGATCGTGTATTTGACGAGTCGCGTTGCGCGTTCGTCGGCAAGAGCAGCCCGGTGAATTTCTTCTGGGGCAGTTTCGACTTGGCAGTGACACGCTTTTCCGGTCGCCGCGCGCCGCCGCGCGACGGCCCTGCTTTCGAGCGCGACGCGTACTCGCACGAAGTCATCAGCCATGGCTTCTGGCCGGGCAGCGGACCGCTGCTGCAACCAGCGTTCTATGCGTACGCCGCGCCGGAACCGGCGGGCCTGAAGGATGCACGCGTGCAACCGGATGCGGCGTATTACCACCGGGAGCTCAACGAATTCATCCTGCCGTACGACGCGGTGCGCAAGGCGGACGCGCCGGAGGCGATGCTCCATGCGTTCATCGACAGCACCTACGCGCGCGCCGCCGAACTTGCACGCTGGGATCGCGGCGCGCTGGAGCGGCAGGTGACGGCGTGAACGCGGTGTCCTGCGGCGCGGGACGCGTGCGCTCTTCGTGGATGTGGCGGTCTGATTGCAGGCGCATGCGTTGTCGAAATTGGTGCCAGCAACGTCGGGGTCAGCGTGCAGTGCGGCATCCTGGCCAGTGCGCAATTTGGCACCGCGGATCACGGCCGCGACAGGATGCCACGGCACGTCCGCTGGTGTCGGCGCTGGCAAGCGGCGACGTGCACACCCAGCACATCACATCAAGACTGCCCGGCGCGTTGTAGCCGAACGGGAGTGTGGTCACGACATGCGCGCGCGGGAAGTTTCCCATCGCGACAGTGCCGACTCTCTCTCCAGGCCGAGGCAGATCGTCTGCGTATCTCGCACCGTGCACGGGAGAAGCAACCAGCGATCCGTGTTCGTGCTGAAAGCCCGTGGTGCGGTGGCGTGCCCACGCAACACGTGCCAGCTGCTCGCAGCGGCGGCATGCCGCGGGCCGCGTTGTAACCGGGCGTCGTCGGGAGAAGGTACCCCAGCCTCGCCAACACCATGCAGATGGCCCAAGCGCTCGGCAATCCTGGCACTGGCGCCTGATCGAGGGGTGTCGCGTGGGACTGGCGATCCCACGCGCGCCGCGCATGCGCTCGCGCCACTAACCGGTTTCGGCGAGCTGGCGGCGGCTGCCCGCGCGGTGCCTAGGCGGCGAGTTCGGTCAACAGCATTCGCGTCCGCTCGACTACATCTTCGAGTCGCGCAGCGGCACCTTGCTTCTGAGCAGCCTTGAACGCCGTGCCGAGCATTTCACGCGCACCGGCTTCGGCCGCTGCGTGGGCTGCGTGCCATTGCGGAAACAGTGGCGCACCGGTCAGTTTGCGCACGCGTGCGGCAACTGCGAGCAGTCCAGCGGCACAAGCAGCATTCCCTTGCCTGAGCCACAGGTAAGCCGTGCCTTCGATGCAGCCGGCGATGCCACGCCGGCTCTGCAATCCGATGCTCAGGTCGAGCATGCGCAGCCAGTCCCGGGCTGCTCCGCGTACATCATCGAGTTGAAACCTCTCCAATGCCCGATTGATCAACACGAAACCGCGCTGGAAGATATCGTCGCCACGTGCTGACACGAGGCTGGCGGCTTCGCTCAACCATGCTTCCGCTTCGCGATGCTGACCGCGCATTGCACAGGTAATGCCACGGCCCAGCAGCGCCATGGAGCGCACCCAGCTCGAGTGGTGTGCTTCGGCGATGGCCAGTGCGGCTTTCACGCAGCGTTCCGAGCCATCGAAGTCACCGCAACTCGCGAGCTCGAACGCAAGCACGCCTTGGCCAGATGCGGCGAGTACGTCATCGCCGAGCTGCGCAGCCAGCGCGATGCCTTCCCGCAGCAACGAAGCTGCGCGCGCGTGTATCTGGCGGTGGTGATAGGCGATGCCATCGGCGATCAATGCACGCGCACGATGCAACGATTGCGTGTGCGATACGCGCAGCGCCGTGTCCAGCCAATGGTTGGCCTGGTAATACTCGCCTTGTATCCTGAAGTACCAGCACAGGTTGGCGCAGAGCATGATTGCGCTATCGGCGAGGTCCGTCTGCCCCAGTGCGTAGTCGAGTGCCGCCTGCAGGTTGGCCTGTTCGCGCAACACGCGCTCGACCCACAGCAGTTGACGTTCGCCGCGCACTTCCGCATCCACGCGAGCGGTGAAGTCGATGCAATGCGCCAGGTGCGCCCGCCGGATGCGCGCCTCATCATCGCTTTTGTCGAGACGCGCGAGTGCAAACAATCGCACGCTGTCGAGCAGGCTGTAACGTGGCGGGCTGATGCTGGCATCGACCGCGACCAGCGACTTGTCGACGAGTCCGCCCAGCAGATCCAGCGTCTGTTCGTCGCCGAGTTCACAAGCTGCGCCTATCGCCATGGCGCCATGCAGCGTCCAGCCGCTGGCGAATACGCCCAGGGCGCACAACAGCGCCTGCTCCCGGTCCGATAGCAGCGCGAAACTCCAATCGATCAGTGCGCCCAGTGTCTGGTGGTGGGCCGGTTGTTCGGTGGGCGCATCCGCCAGCCACTGGAAACGATGCTGCATGCGCAGCAGCAATTGCTGGGGGCTCAACAGGCGCAGTCGCGCCGCGGCGAGTTCCAGTGCGAGCGGTAGCCCGTCCAGGCGGCGGCACAGCTCGGCCACGGCGCTGGCATTCGTTGTTGTCAGCTTGAATCCTGAAGCCAACGAACGTGACCGCACCAGCAACAGTTGCACGGCGGGCACCGTGGCCAGGCGTGCGACATCGTCGGCGGTTGTCCAAATCCCCGCCTCGGGCGCTTCCAGCGGCGGCAGTGAATAAATCGTCTCGCCCGTGCAATGCAGGCACTGCTGACTGGTCACCAGCACGCGCAGCTCTGCACACAGGGATAGCAGGTACGCGACGAGATGGCCGAGAGGTTCGGCCACCCGCTCGCAGTTGTCGAGCAACAGCAGAACGCGGCGCGACCGCAGCACTTCGGCCAGCCGGTCGAGGAGATTGTCGGCGTCAGGCACATCGCGGATACCGAATGCATCGGTCAGTACGCGCGCCAGCCCTTCGCCTTTTGTGTACGGAGTGAAGTCGAACAACCAGACTCCATCCGGGAATGTATGCGCGCATACACGCGCTGTTTCCAGGGCAGCTTGTGTCTTGCCGATGCCGCCCGGTCCGGTGACCGTCACCAGTCGCTCACTGGCGAGCAATGCCCCGAGTTCGACGATGGCACGCTCGCGCCCGATCAGCACGCTGGTGCGCTCGGGCAAGCGTGCATGCACGGGCGGAGCAAAGCTCAACACGGGCGGTGGCGCGCCGGGCGTAGTGATCAGTGGCGCTATGAAACGGTAGCCCAGGCCGTGCACGGTTTGGATGCAGCGTGGCGACTTGCTGTCGTCACCCAGCGCGCGCCGCAACTGGACGATGAGGCGATTGAGTGTTGCCTGGGTGATATAGACATGGCCCCAGACCGCATCAAGCAGTTGGTCGCGGCTGAGCAGTTGATCCGGATGGGCCAGAAATTCGAGCAGCACCGCGAACGCCTTGGGCTCGAGACCGACCTCCGTCCCGGCCCGGGTCACACGATGCGCGCCGACATCCACCTGCACGTCGGCGAAGGACACCACGCCTGTCGCCGCCTCTTGCCCTGGAGGTTTGCCGGTATCCATCCCCGCATTATTACGCCGATCAGGTTTGTCTGCTCAAAAGCGATTTTGGGGGATTTCTCATCATTTCCCTATCGCGCCATCATGATTCCTGATGCAATGAATAGCACCCTCCTCAACGAGTCGTGGCTGGTCGAGGAAAACCAGCGACGGGTCATCACCCAAGAGGAGGCTTGCCATGCATACACGATTGCAAACAGCCATTGTCATCGCTGTCCTGGGGACGTCAGCCGCCGCGCTTTCCACCAAGGCGAATGCCTGCAATATCACTGACTACCGTATTCCCAGCTCGTTCCATTGGTCGCTGCCACGCGCTCTGCCGGACAGGGCGGCGGCGATTGTCCAGGCCGCGGCGGCAGCCCAGACCTCGCCAGCGGCCAATCGTGCTGCGGTGAGTGCCAAAAACCCGCTGCAGCGGCTCGAGCCGATTACCGGCTTGTGGCAAGTTACTTTCACGTCGAAGAACAATGTCGGCATTCCGGACGGCGCCCAACTGGATGCCGGTTTCGTGACCTGGCACGCCGACGGCACCGAAATCATGAATTCCGGACGGGCGCCCCAGACCAGTAGTTTCTGCATGGGAGTTTTCCGGCACACCAGCGTCTATGGCTACAAGCTCAATCACTATGCGCTGTCCTGGGATCCCACCGGAACGGTATTCATCGGGCCGACCAATATCAGTGAACAGTTGCAATTGGATCGTCGTGGCAACAGCTACTCGGGTACCGTCTCGATCACCCAGTTCGCCGCAGATGGCACGACCGTATTGGCACGCATCGCCGGTACCGTCGCAGCGCAGCGCCTGACACCCGACACGAAATGATTTCACGGATATTTATCGGGACCAAGGGGACGGCGGCAGTCAAGACAGTTGGCACCTCCGTCCCTGAGTTTTTCCCGCGCTTTCATTGCCCAATGCCGTCGGATTGATCAGGGCGGGAGACGGTTTCCGTATCTGCTCCACAGTTCTTCGAGCCTGGCATTTGACCTCGTCGCCAGCGTCGCGATTTTGTCGAAATTTCTCACCAATTCCCTCCCGCGTCCCCATGATTCCTGGTTCGATGAGTAGCAATCTCCCCAGTGAGGCGCTACCGAACAGGGACGGCCAGCGACGGCACACCGATCCACTCCCTGAGGACACGATCATGAAATCGCAAGCAATCACAATCACCGTCGCCATGGTGTTGGCCGGATTTGCCGGTTCTGCGCTCGCCGGCAGTGACCAGACCCTGGCTCCGGTTTACGTTTCCGCCGCTGATATCGCGACCTGCACGCCGCCGGCGTATGAGCTGGCTTGCGAAAATTTTCATCGGATGATTCGAGCCAACTTGACGGTTCGCGAAATCGGCATGCTGTTCGGCGCCAGTTCGTCCTATCCGGAGAGTCTGAGCGGCGGGGTCGAACGGGCAAGGAGGCGCTACGACGGGCTGGTGCATGAGTACCTCGCGGAGCAAAGCGCGGTGCATGAGCAGGTCGCCGTCAAGTGAACGCAACAGCAGGAGACACCGATACGCCCCGCGTCGCGGGGCGTATCTCTGAGGTTCCTGCGGATATGCCCATTCGGATATGCCCATTTCCGTCAGCAAGTGAAGAAACCGACGCCAGTACGGTGCGGAATTCTCCCGCCATCGCAAACGTCAGGCCTCAATCGCGTGACTTGGCCACTACGCTGCCATCGTCCGGATCGACCAGCAGGTCGACGTCGCCGCCTCCTTGCATCTCGGCCTCCGCGCTCCACAAGCCGTGCTCGAATTCCACGTCGTGCACGTCCTGATAACCGGCGGTGGCCAATTTGGCCTTGATCTCGTCTTCATTGAGTTTCGATGGCGCGTTGGTCACGTAGACCTTGCCGTTGACTGGCCCGACCGCGAGTTTGACCCACTGCTTGTTGCCGCCGCGGGCCTCGCTGCGCCACACCCCATCCTTGAACTGCAGATCCTTGACCTCCTGGTAACCGGCGTTGGCGATTGCGGTCTTGATCGCATCTTCGGTTAATGCACCGGCCGGCGGTTGCGTCAGCCAGGTGGTCGACGTGGTGGTAGTGGTGGTTGTCGTCGATGTCGATTGCGCCGTGGCCGGCATGTCCTGCGCAAACGCGGCAGCGCAAATCGTCAATCCAATCAGCACGGGAAGCAGGCGTTTGATCATGGTGAACTCCTTGCGTGTTCGCGACATGGTGTGGCCAGCTTGTGCGGGCACGGTTCAAACCGGCGTGAAGTTGCGGCCCGCATTCAGCGCCGACTCATGCAGCCGACGCATGCCTGCGGTGATAAGGGGCCTGTGCCAGGTGAAGTTTTGTGAGCCATGACCTCGCCCGGACGCGCTGCGTTTGCGACTGCTCAGCGCGCGGTTTTGGGTTTTTCCCGCTCAGGGCGCTGAAGGTCGGGAGCCCGGCTTGACTGGCCACGGCGCGTATTTCCAGCAGCCGTGGTAGAACGCGTTGAGCGCGCGATCGATACCGGCAAGGTTGAACGCGAAGCCGTAACGCAGGGTGCTGTTTCGCTGGTTGATCCAGGCCCCGACGGACTTTGCATAGAGCAGGCCGCCCAGCTGGTCGGGTGGGTAGGCGCGGTCGATGACCAGCGTATCGCGCTCGACGCTGGCATTGCCGGCTGGTTGCGACAGCATCTCCCGTTGGTCGACCTCCAGATACGAGCGCGCCGCGTGGCGGACGATCTGCTGCGCACGATTGGCGCCAACCTCGTTGTACGCAGTGAGTGCGACGCTGCCGGGCTTGCATTGCAGCGTGAGGCGTTGCGCACCGCGCCGGCCGACCCGATTGAGTTCCAGCTTGGGTACGCCCGCGGTCAGCCGATAGCTGGCGACCAGTGGCTGGTGCCCATTGTTGGCGAGCCCCGCCATGATCATCTGGTCCGCCGTGGGCCACACCACCTGCTGCTGCGCATGGGTCTGCATGGCGGCGAATGCGGTGGGGTCGATCCCCATGTCCTTGAAATACGCGGCGCTGCGCCCGGCCTCCGGCGCGGCATCCGCGTGCTGCGGATCCGTGGTGCGCGCGCCGACGATGCCGAAACGATCGTGACCGGCAGGTGCCCAACGGTAGACCCCGCCCAGGTAGGCATACACGCAGGCACCGGTGCAAATCGAGGACTTGTCCCCGGCCTTGCTACGCCGGCCCCGTGTCGGCTGGCCCAGGTGGGTCGACATCGCACCCTTGCGCAACAGCCTGCCCAAGGCCATGCCGGCGTCGATGTCGTCACCCGTGGCGTTCAAATAGACGTCCGAACCGGCAGGGACCTTCCACGACTGCACCAGCTCCGCGAGGCGCCGTGGTGCATCGGCGTCAATCACGCCGGAGAGATAAACCTGCGGTGCCCCGGCGACGGCAATGGTCATCCGGTCGTCGTAGATCTTGATCGCCAGCGTGCCCGTCTTCGCCGCGGTCGATTTCGCGCTGTTCACGTGCGGCGCGGTGCCTTGTGCTTGCGCCCCGAGTAGCGGCAGCAGGCATGACAGCAACAGCCCGTGGGCGCGCCAGCGGCTGTCGTGGTGGCGCGGTAAATCGGGCAAAAAAAGTTTCAATGACAAATCCTGGAAGTGGTACCCATGCGCGATGCGATGTTGCCGGGGCAGGTCGGCCCCATGCGGAATCGGCGCGAAGGCAGCGCGGGTGACGCCGGGCGCGGGTGGTCGGAACAATATTGTGCGAGCGGGTTCTTGTCTGCAGGATGGACGAGGTCGCCTGCACAGTCCATGACCTTGTCGGCACACGGCGTCCTGTCCGCGCCCCGCATGATACTTCGCCGCGGCATTCGGCCCGGTGGCCGGGATATCCACCAGGGCGACCGGGCTCGATGGCGACAGCCGCAGATGGATACCGGGGATGCCTGTATCAGGCAATCGTTAGCCGTGCCCGGCGGTGTTTGCCGGTGACGGCGTCGATGCGGTGCCCCGGGGCAGGCGGGCGCCGACGCGACCGCGTTGTCCGGTCAACCACAGTCATGCCGACCGCGTCTGGTCGGAGTGGTTGCAGCGCACGTGGCGATATTCGTCGCACCTACCGCCAGCCATCAAGCTGCGCACGTCGCCACGCGTTGCAGGAGTTGGGCCGCTTGCGCGCATACGGGCGTGTCGGCCATACCGTGCCGCGCAGCGACCTGGAGCAACTCGGCGGTGCCGGACAGATCGTGGCTGCCGGTTTTTGCCAGCAGGGCGAGGTGCAGCAGTTCCGGTGCCAGCGCCTGCTGTTCCACCAGCTGCAGTTTCCGAAAGGTGATCTGCCACGGCGTGTCGGTCACCGGCAGCAGGCCCAACAACGATTCGATCAAGGTGGCAGGCGCGAGCGGGCCCGCGATGGCAGGTGGCGGGCTGCGCCCCGGGCCGATTGCCAGCGCACACAGCATGCCCATGACGTAGGCGGTGTGGTACGCAGCAGCCACCGCGTATCTGGTGCGTTCGGCACCGGACAGGTGGTGGAACTTCTCGGGGACCCCGTTGCCGGCCGGCAGGTAGCCCGTCCGGTCCTCAAGTTCCGCCAGCACGCGGAAACCGAAGGTGGCTGCCGGCGTCCAGTCCGCCGACATCAGCGGCCAGGTCATGAGCACTTCCGCGGCAAGATCGAAGTCTTCCATGAGCAGGCTGCGCAGCAACAACCCGGTCGATTCGGCGACCAGTTCGGCACGGGCGCGTGGCACGGCGCGCAGGTTGCGTCCGAAATCCGTGAAATACATGAAGGTATGGGTGTAGGCGTATGCATCATCGCGGCTACCCCAAAGCAGGTCGAGCGGGTGGCTCATCACGGAGCGGGCCACCGCATGGTCGAACTCCGGTCCCGGCTGCGCCGTGCTCCACAGCGATCGCAGCCAGCAACTTTCGAGTGCGCGATGGGGCAGGAACTCCCTGCCGCGACTGGCCAGGGCTTCCGCACTGAGCGCCAACACGCGATCGAAGTGTGGGTCGCCGAGCCCGAGCCGGGTCAACAGGATATGCGGCATCGCCAGCTGGAAGCAGATGGTTGGATGCAATGCGATCGCCAGGGCCGTACGCGGCGACCTGGCGAGTGGTGCCAGCGCAAGGCAGAGTTCGCCATCCCGGAGGTGCTTGCGTGTCGATTCGTCGATGGTCGCGACGACATACAGCAGCATGGCCGTTTCAGCGAGCGGTTTGTCCGGGCCGAAACTGTCCTCGGTAGGGCCCGCTTCGCGATAGCCGTCCAGGCCCAGGGTTTCGATGGTGCGTCGGGCGATGTTGAGCGCCGACGCCACTCGGCGCAACAAGTCCTCCTGCGGCCACGACGCTTGCGCCAGTGCCGCCATCCGACTGCCCGGAATGTCTGCCTGCAGCGGCCGGCGTCAGTGACCGTTGGTGGCTTCGCGCGCACCGGTCACTTCGGCGGCCATTTCCGAGCGTCTGGCAAACTGGTCCAGGCGCACGTCGATGGGGCCAATGTTGAAACATGCCAGGATGTTGTAGTGGCCGAAGCGCACCCCGTAATCGCCGATACCGGAAGCGGCGATGCCCGGGCCGATTTCAGCGACGAACTTGCCCAGCGCATTGAAGTCAATGGCCTTCGACTGGAGGAACCTTTCCACGATTTCTTGATGTCTGATGGCTTGCATGTTGACACTCCTCTCGGGCAGGAAACATCTGTCAAGGGAAACGGCGTGCTGGAACGCAGTGCAGTAACAGCTGCCAGCGCAGCGATATCAGCTCGTCATGGCCGAATCGGCAGGTTTCTTGTTGGTTATCACAGCGAAACAGGGGCTGTCAAATGGGGGAAAATCCGCACGAGATCCGCATGAAATCGACATGGAAACCGCACACTACCGGCAAGTAATTTGCGATGAACCGGCGCTGGGAAAGCTGACCGGTCGTCGGGTGCCGGCCGGTGTTCCCGCGTGGCGGACGACTCACTTTTCGCCCATCCCCGCGGCTGGTTCCGCGGCGCTGCCGGTGCGTACCTTGTCCCGGATTTGCCGCGCGGTCGCCGCGTCGACCTGCTCCCAGTAGGCGAAGGCGCGTTCCAGCACCGGGCTGCGCACACCGCCAAGCAGGCTGCCGGCGACCTGTTCGACAAACTGTGCGCGCTGGGCGTCGTTCCACACTTTGCGCACCAGGGTACCGGCCTGGCCAAAGTCGTCATCCTCCGCGTGCAGGGTGTAGGCGCTGCGCACCATCTCGCCATCGGCTTCCCAGCCGTCGGCGACCGGACCGGTGGCATCCGACCAGCTGCGACCACCGCTGTTGGGGACATGCACGGGCGCGTTGCCGCTGTGTTGATAGGCCATCTGGCCATCGAACATGTAGGTGTTCACCGGCACCCTGGGCTGGTTGACCGGGAGCTGGTGGAAGTTGGTGCCGATGCGGTTGCGCTGGGCGTCGGCATAGGCGAAGGCGCGGCCGAGCAGCATCTTGTCCGGCGACAGGCCGATGCCGGGCACCGTGTTGCCTGGCGAGAACGCGGCCTGTTCGATCTGCGCGAAGAAGTTCTCCGGGTTGCGGTTCAAGGTCAGCGTGCCGACCCTGAGCAGTGGGTAGTCCCGGTGTGACCAGGTTTTGGTCAGGTCAAACGGATTGAAGCGATAGTTCTTCGCCTCGGCATACGGCATCACCTGCACCGACAGGTCCCATACCGGAAACTCGCCGCGCTGGATGGCGGCGAACAGATCCCGTCGATGGAAGTCGGCGTCCTTGCCGGCCATGGCGGCGGCTTCGGCGTTGTTGAAGAAGGCCATGCCCTGGCGGGTGTGGAAGTGGTACTTCACCCAGAACTTCTCGCCGGCGGCGTTGATCCACATGTAGGTGTGCGAGCCGTAGCCGTTCATGTGCCGCCAGGTGCGCGGCAGACCGCGCTCGCCCATGAGATAGGTGACCTGGTGGGCGGATTCCGGGTTGGACGTCCAGAAGTCCCATTGCATGTGGTTGTCGCGCAGGCCGGAATCGGGCAGGCGCTTCTGGCTGCGGATGAAGTGCGGAAATTTCATCGGGTCGCGGACGAAGAAGATCGGGGTGTTGTTGCCGACCAGGTCGTAGT
>DAITPL010000040.1:0-23105 GCA_036833615.1 Rhodanobacter sp. | reverse complement strand
GAGAACCGTGCATGAACGAAACAGCGAAAAATGTGTTGCTCTGGGTCATCATCGCAGTGGTGTTGTTTACCGTGTTCCAGAGCTTCAGTCCGCGCAATGCCGGCTCGTCGGAGCTGCCGTACAGCGGGTTCGTGCAGAGCGTGGACAACGGCAACGTCGCCACCGCAGTCATCAGCGCCGATCAACCGGCGACCATCAGCGGCAAGCTGAAAGATGGCAGCGCGTTCCGCACGGTTGCACCCATGCTTGGCTTCTCCACCAATGCGGTGGTCAAGCAGATGCAGGACAAGGGCGTCGAAGTGCGCCAGACCCCGTCCGAGGGCTTCTCGTTGATGGGGCTGCTCATCAGCTGGTTGCCGGTGTTGCTGATTGTGGGTGTGTTCATCTGGTTCATGCGCCAGATGCAGTCTGGTGGTGGCGGGCGCGGGGCCATGAGCTTCGGGCGCTCGCGCGCCAAACTGCAGGGCGAGGATCAGGTCAAGGTCAACTTCACGGATGTTGCCGGTTGCGATGAGGCAAAGGAGGAAGTTGGCGAGCTGGTCGAGTTCCTGCGTGATCCTGGGCGCTTCCAGAAACTGGGCGGCAAGATTCCGCGTGGCGTGTTGATGGTGGGCCCGCCGGGTACCGGCAAGACGTTGCTCGCCAAAGCGATCGCCGGCGAGGCCAAAGTACCGTTCTTCTCGATCTCCGGTTCCGATTTCGTCGAGATGTTTGTCGGTGTCGGTGCCAGTCGCGTGCGCGACATGTTCGAGCAGGCGAAGAAGCATGCGCCGTGCATCATTTTCATCGACGAGATCGATGCGGTCGGTCGTCATCGTGGCGCGGGCCTCGGCGGCGGACACGACGAGCGCGAGCAGACCCTGAACCAGTTGCTGGTGGAGATGGATGGCTTCGAAGGTACCGAAGGCGTCATCGTCATCGCCGCGACCAATCGTCCGGACGTGCTGGATCCCGCCTTGTTGCGGCCAGGTCGCTTTGACCGACAGGTGATGGTGGGTCTGCCCGATGTGCGTGGTCGCGAGCAGATCTTGAAAGTGCACATGCGCAAGGTGCCCACGGCCAGCGATGTCGACGCCATGGTGATTGCGCGTGGCACGCCGGGCTTCTCCGGTGCCGACCTGGCCAATCTGGTCAACGAGGCGGCGCTGTTTGCCGCACGTGAGAACGCGCGAGAAGTGCGCATGAGTCATCTGGACCGTGCGCGCGACAAGATTCTCATGGGTACCGAGCGGCGTTCCATGGCGATGAGTGAGGATGAGAAGAAGCTGACCGCCTACCACGAAGCAGGGCACGCGATCGTCGGTCGCCTGGTGCCGGAGCATGACCCGGTTTACAAAGTCACGATCATTCCTCGCGGCAGGGCGCTGGGCGTCACCATGTATCTCCCCGAGGGAGACAAGTACAGCATCAACCGGGTCGCGATCGAATCACAGCTATGCTCGCTGTACGGAGGCCGCGTATCCGAAGAATTGATCTTTGGTGCGGACAAGGTCACCACTGGCGCCTCCAACGACATCGAACGGGCCACGAAGATGGCGCGCAACATGGCGACCAAATGGGGCTTGTCCGACGAGCTTGGCCCGATTACCTACGGCGAGGATGAGGACGAAGTGTTCCTCGGTCGCTCGGTGACCCAGCACAAGAGCATCTCCAACGAGACCGCGAGCAAGATCGACGAGGTGGTGCGTGGCATCCTCGATCGCGCCTACGCGCGCTCCAGGGAATTGCTTACGGCCAACCTCGACAAGCTGCACGTGATGGCTGGGGCGCTGCTGCAGTATGAAACCATCGACGCGCATCAGATTGACGACATCATGGCTGGACGGCAGCCGGGACCGCCGGAAGACTGGATCAAGGATGCGGCCAGGAACGGCGTACCTCCACCCCCGCCGCCACGCGGGGACTCTGGATCGCCCGTGGGCAAAGTGGGCGATCCGGCCACCCAGAACCGCGACCGACTGGATGGCTGATTGTGGATTGGACGGCTATTTACACTGCCGCAAACGACATTCGCGCATGGGTGTGAGCGCGATATCGGTGCAGCGTGCGGTGCCGCTCGAGACCATTCGCAAGGTACTGTCGGCGGCGTGTGGAGGCCTCGTGGGAAAGGTTTTTCAGCGAAAGGTGTTGACGCCGGCGCGCGGAGTCTGAATAATTCCGTTCCTTGCTTCGTCGTGCGATGCTCCCTACATCGATACGGCAGACAATGTTTCACCAGTGCGCCCGTAGCTCAGTTGGATAGAGTACCTGGCTACGAACTAGGTGGTCGGGAGTTCGAATCTCTCCGGGCGCACCATTACAATTGGCGATGCAGGATGCTTGCGTTGTCGTCGTGCTTCCTCGGTATTGCCTTGCGCGGTGGCGGTAGTCCGGGCGCGGCGGGTAGCACGGATTTGCTGGCGCAGGTGTCGCGCACGCACAAAGGACTCGGATGGCTTGAAGATTTGCGGGGTATAGCTCAGTCTGGTAGAGCGTTGCGTTTGGGACGCAAAAGTCGGGGGTTCGAATCCCTCTACCCCGACCAGCGACATGTTCTACTTGCAGTGACTGCGCCTGTAGCTCAACCGGATAGAGCATCGGCCTTCTAAGCCGACGGTTGCAGGTTCGAGTCCTGTCGGGCGCACCAGTTTGAAGATTTATGGTGGGTGTAGCTCAGTTGGTTAGAGTCCCGGATTGTGATTCCGGTTGTCGTGGGTTCGAATCCCTCCACCCACCCCAGCTTTGATGTTGTTGTTGCAAACTTGTTGCATGGGCCGTTAGCTCAGTTGGTAGAGCAGTTGACTCTTAATCAATTGGTCGAAGGTTCGAATCCTTCACGGCCCACCAATCATGGCAACGCCGATCGCACGCGATCGGCGTTTTGCTGTCCGCGTCATGCAAATGGCGTCTGCGTCACAGATCGGGGCCGGCAAGAGTGTTGCACGACCGTGACTGGCGGCTTGTGCTGGGGGTGCTGGCAATCGTAAAATACCACGCTTGCGTGCGATGAAATCAGCGGCTCGACGAAGTGAGTCTTGCGTCGTGGAGCAACGGCGCGCTTTGCAGAATCAGGTGCTGCCTGCGGAGCTCGGCAACACGGCAATGGCCAGGCGAGAGTGGCGGAATTGGTAGACGCACCAGATTTAGGATCTGGCGGTTAACCCCGTGGGGGTTCGAGTCCCCCCTTTCGCACCATGTCGGCAGTTTGGATTTTCGGATGGCAGTTGTCGCGATGGCGCCTGCGGCGAACCCACAACATCAGGTAGTACCAGGAGACATCATGCAGGTTTCGGTTGAAAACATCGGCACGCTCGAGCGCAGGCTCACGGTGAAGTTTCCCGCGGAGCGCTATGAGACGCAGGTGAGTTCGCGTATGGCGGAGATGGGCCGTACGGTGCGGTTGAAGGGTTTTCGCCCGGGCAAGGTACCGGCGGCGGTAATCAAGCAACGTTTCGGCACGCAGGTTCGCGGCGAAGTATTGTCGGATCTCATTGGCACGACGCTGCGTGAGGCCGTTGCGCAGGAAAGGCTGCAACCCATCGCCAATCCGGCCATCAACACCACCGGTCAGCCGGAAAATGGCGAGATCGCGTATACCGCAACGTTCGAGATCATGCCGGAGTTCCCCGTCATCGATGCTACCGCGCTGGAGATTCACCGTGCCGCCGCCGTGGTGACCGATGCGGATATCGACAAGATGCTGGAGACGTTGCGCCAGCAGCGGCGCAGTTTCGATGAGGTGGAACGCGCATCGGCCGCAGGCGACTTCGTGATGTTCGAATACGCGGCGACCGTGGGCGATTACCGCTTCCCGAAGGAAGGTGTCGAGCGCGCGGGGAGCGTGCTGGGCTCGGGTACGCTGTTCAAGGCACTGGATGAAGCATTGTTGCTGCGCACGGCAGGCGAGCACTTCGATACGGATGTCGCGTTCCCGGCGGATTTCCGCAACGAACAACTGGCGGGGAAGACGGCTGCCGTCGCTTTCAGCATTCTCAAGGTACAGGAGCCCAAGCTGCCAACACTTGACGGTGAATTTGCCAAGTTGTTCGGGATTGACGATGGCAACCTGACGACCTTTCGCAAGGAAGTCCGCGCCAATCTTGAGCGCGAGTTGAAAGCAGCGCTCATGGTGCGCCTGAAGTCCGAGGTGGCGGAGAAACTCGCACAGGCTTACGAAACGCTGGACGTGCCCAGGTTGATGGTGCAGTCCGAAGCGCAGAACATGGCAGCGGCAAACGTGCCGAAGGGGCAGCAGCCGTCGCGGGAGATGATCGACGCCGCGACGCCGATGGCGCGCAAGCGCGTCCTGGCCGGATTGTTGATGACGGAAATTGCGCGCAAGCAGGGGCTCAAGATCGACGAAAAGCGCGTTGCCGAGCAGCTTGCCGCCATCGCGTCGACATATGAGGAACCCGAGAAAGTCATTGAACTCTACAATGGCGACCCCCAGTTGATGTCCGGGCTGCAAAATCGCGTCATGGAAGATCAAGTGGCGGAATGGGTGGCGGATCACGCCAATACCACGCTGCAGGATCTGAGTTTTGACGACGTGATGCGTCCCGTCAGCGCTGCCTGAGCGGGCGGCGTTTCATTCACCGGAACATTCGCGAGATGACCATGGATCCGATCCAGAACCTCAATTTGGTACCCATGGTCGTCGAGCAGACCGCCCGTGGCGAGCGCTCCTACGACATCTATTCGCGTCTGTTGAAGGAACGCGTGATCTTTCTCGTGGGGGAAGTCAACGACCAGGTTGCCAACCTGCTCGTTGCGCAGCTGCTGTTCCTGGAATCGGAGAACCCCGACAAGGACATCCAGTTTTATATCAACAGCCCGGGCGGTGCAGTCACGGCGGGGTTGGCCATCTACGACACCATGCAGTTCATCAAGCCTGACGTCAGCACCATGTGCATCGGTCAGGCCTGCAGCATGGGTTCGTTGTTGTTGACCGCTGGCGCCAAGGGCAAGCGCTACTCGCTGGCCAACTCGCGGGTGATGATTCATCAACCATCAGGCGGGGCGCAGGGCCAGGCCACGGATATCGACATCCAGGCGCGCGAAATCCTGTACATCCGCAAACGCCTGAACCAGCTGTATGTCGATCACACCGGCCAGCCGCTGGAGAAGATCGAGTCGGATCTGGAGCGCGATCGCTTCATGAATGCGGTCGAAGCCAAGGCGTACGGCTTGATTGACGAAGTGCTCGACAGGCGCCCCGTGGAGACGGTCAAATCCGCCTGACTTACACGTTGTTGCGTGCGGTAACTCAGTAGGTTTCACGCCTGCAGGCAGACGCGAAGCCCTGTGTTATTCTCGCATCGCACTTGGATTCATCAGCGGGATCAAACGTATGAGCGACGACCGACAGGGGCGTTCCAGCGATAGCGGAAAGATTCTCTATTGCTCCTTCTGTGGCAAGAGTCAGCATGAGGTGCGCAAGCTGATTGCAGGCCCGTCCGTGTTCATCTGTGATGAATGTGTGGGGCTGTGCAACGACATCATCCGCGAGGAGCTGGAGGAAAAGGCGGCTTCCGGGCATACGCAGCTACCCAAGCCACGCGAGATTTGCGAGTCGCTGGACCAGTATGTGGTTGGCCAGACGCGGGCCAAGAAGGCGTTGTCGGTGGCGGTGTACAACCACTACAAGCGCATGGAGTCGCGGCAGAAGAGCGACGAGGTTGAACTGGGCAAATCCAACATCCTGCTGATCGGCCCGACCGGGTCGGGCAAGACATTGCTCGCCGAGACACTGGCACGCCTGCTCAACGTGCCATTCACCATCGCTGATGCAACGACGCTCACCGAAGCCGGCTACGTTGGCGAAGATGTCGAAAACATCATTCAGAAGTTGCTGCAAAAGTGCGACTACGATGTCGACAAGGCGCAGTCGGGTATTGTTTATATTGACGAGATCGACAAGATTTCGCGCAAGAGCGAGAACCCTTCGATCACCCGGGACGTATCGGGCGAGGGCGTGCAGCAGGCGCTGCTGAAGCTGATCGAGGGCACCTTGGCTTCCGTGCCACCACAAGGCGGGCGCAAGCATCCACAGCAGGAATTTCTGCAGGTGGATACGAAGAACATCCTGTTCATCTGCGGGGGGGCGTTCTCCGGTCTGGAGAAAATCATCCAGCAGCGCTCGGAAAATACCGGCATCGGGTTTTCTGCCGAAGTGCGCAGCAAGCAACGCACGCAGAATCTGGGCAAGGTGCTGGCCGATGTCGAGCCCGCGGATCTTGTGCGCTTTGGCTTGATCCCGGAGTTTGTCGGGCGGTTGCCCGTGGTGGCCACGCTTGACGAGCTTGACGCGGCGGCGTTGGTGAAGATTCTTACCGAGCCCAAAAATGCCGTGACCAAGCAGTTCAAGAAGTTGTTCGAGATGGAAGACGTGGAGCTGGAATTTCGCCCTGAAGCGCTGCAGGCAATCGCCAGGAAGGCACTGAAGCGCAAGACCGGTGCTCGCGGACTGCGCACGATTCTGGAGCAGGTGTTGCTCGATACGATGTACGAATTGCCGTCGTTGGAACACGTCAGCAAGGTTGTGGTCGACGATGCCGTGATCGAGGGCAAGGCGGAGCCATATCTGATCTATCGAGGCAACCTGCAACAGCGTGTGGCCAGCGACGGTAGCGGCGCGGCCTGATTGCCGCGAGCATTTTGAGCCAGGTGACGGCTCCGGCTGATTGTGCCGGAGCCGTTCTGCTTTTCGGCTCCGTCGTATCTTGATGGATCGCGATGCAGCCTCCATGTGACCTATTGGCAAGGCCGGCATGGTGTCGGCATACACCTTGACCTGCTTCTTCGAGGAAATCCTCTGTTATGGCCAGGAACACACCTTCCCCCGTCGTGGGTAACCCGTTGCCGGTATTGCCGCTGCGTGATGTGGTGGTTTATCCGCACATGGTGATCCCGTTGTTCGTCGGGCGCGACAAGTCCATGCGCGCGCTCGAACATGCCATGGAGGGTGAGCGCCAGATTTTGCTGGTGGCGCAGAAGAGCCCGGACACGGACGACCCGCAGGTGGCCGATCTGCATTCGATCGGTACCTCGGCCAGCGTGCTGCAATTGCTCAAGTTGCCGGATGGCACGGTCAAGGTGCTGGTCGAAGGCCAGTCACGCGTGGCCCTCGAGCACGTGCAGGAAGAGAATGGCATGCTCACCGCGCAATCGCGCGTGATTGAACCGGTCTACAACGCCAAGGACCGCGAACTGGACGTCGTGTCGCGCACGTTGATCTCACTGTTCGAGCAATTGGTCAAGCAGAGCCGCAAACTGCCGCCGGAGGTACTGGCTACCTTGGCGGGAATCGAGGATCCGTCGCGCGTCGCCGACTCGATTGCCGCCCACTTGTCCGTGCGCATGGCGGACAAGCAGAAAGTGCTGGAGACCGCCGAAGTCGGGCCACGTCTCGAACTGTTGATTGGCCTGGTCGATAGCGAGATTGACCTGCAGCAGGTGGAGAAGCGCATCCGCGGGCGCGTCAAGTCGCAGATGGAAAAAAGTCAGCGCGAGTACTACCTCAACGAGCAGCTGAAGGCGATTCAGAAAGAACTTGGCGACGGTGAGGAAGGCCCCAACGAGGTCGAGGAACTGCAACGCAAGATCGATACCGCCGGCATGCCGAAGGCAGTATTGGCCAAGGCGCGTCAGGAGTTCAGCAAGCTCAAACAGATGGCCCCGATGTCGGCCGAAGCCACGGTGGTACGGAATTATCTGGACTGGCTCGTGGGCGTACCGTGGAAAAAGCGCAGCAAGGTGCGCAAGGATCTGCGTGTGGCCCAGGAAGTTCTGGACGCCGACCATTTCGGGCTGGAGAAGGTCAAGGACCGCATCCTCGAATACCTGGCCGTACAGCAACGCGTGAAAGTGATGAAGGGCCCGATCCTGTGTCTGGTGGGGCCGCCCGGCGTTGGCAAAACCTCGCTGGGACAATCGATCGCGCGTGCCACCAATCGCAAATTTGTCCGCATGAGCCTCGGTGGCGTACGCGACGAGGCGGAGATTCGCGGTCATCGGCGTACCTATATTGGTTCGATGCCCGGGCGCATCGTGCAGAACATCAATCGGGTCGGTACGCACAATCCCCTGTTCATGCTGGACGAGATCGACAAGATGTCGATGGACTTCCGTGGTGACCCCTCATCGGCGCTGCTCGAAGTGCTTGATCCGGAGCAGAACCACGCGTTCAACGATCACTATCTCGAGGTGGATCTCGACCTGTCCGAGGTGATGTGGGTGGCGACGGCGAACACCTTGAACATTCCCAGCCCGCTGCTGGATCGCATGGAGGTCATCCGCATCCCGGGTTACACCGAAGACGAGAAGCTGGGCATCGCGCAAAAATATCTGCTGCCCAAGCAACTCAAGGCGAATGGCCTGCTGGTGAACGAATTGTCCATTGGCGAGGATGCGTTGCGCGACATCGTGCGTTATTACACGCGGGAGTCCGGCGTGCGTAATCTGGAGCGCGAGATATCCAAGATTTGCCGCAAGGTGGTCAAGGAGCTGACCTTGGGCGAGGTGCGCAAGGCAAAGTCCAAGGCGGCCCAGACCAAGTCGGCGAAGGCCAGGGCGAAAGGCAAAACCCGCGGAGGCGTGGAAGTGAGCCCGGCCAGCCTCGGGCACTATCTTGGCGTGCGCCGATTCGACTTCGGCCGCAAGGAATCCCAGAACGAGATTGGCCTGGTAACGGGTCTGGCGTGGACCCAGGTGGGCGGCGAACTGTTGAGCATCGAATGTTCGGTGATGCCGGGCAAAGGCCGGTTGCTGCATACCGGGCAACTGGGTGACGTCATGAAGGAATCGATCCAGGCGGCGTTATCCGTGGCACGCGCGCGCGTCGACCAGTTTGGCATCGATCCGGAGTTTCACCAGAAGCTTGATGTGCATATCCATGTCCCGGAAGGTGCCACACCAAAGGATGGCCCGAGTGCCGGCGTGGCGATGTGCGTTGCGCTGGTGTCGGTGCTGACCAGGATTCCGGTGCGTTCCGAGGTGGCGATGACCGGCGAGATCACGTTGCGTGGCCGGGTGCTGCCCATCGGCGGGCTGAAGGAAAAGCTGCTTGCCGCGCATCGTGGTGGCATCACCACGGTCATCATTCCCGAGGAAAACAAGAAGGATCTGGTGGATATGCCGGCCAACATCACCTCGTCGATGGACATCCATCCAGTGCGTTGGGTCGAGGAGGCACTGGGTATCGCACTGGCGCGACCTTTGCAGCCGAACCCGCCGCGCGCGAGCGGCGAACTGCCTGCGGTCAACGCGGAAGAGGATGCAGATGCGCATTCGCTGACCCACTGAGTGGGTGCGTCCGGGTGACGAGTTTGCCCGGCAGGTGCATGTTGAGCTTCGCGTTTGTCGCGTACGCAGCGCGTACATCTGGCGTAGTCTCTCTGCGTTGACATTGCAAGCACTTTTTGCTCGGCGCATGATTCCCGGAACCGTTGCTGCAGCTTGTGTTGCGGACCCCGGCAAGGCACTGGTATAAAGGTGCCACCGTGGTCCCGGCGTTGCTTGAAAGCGCAGTGACGCGGGGTTGCATCAAGCATCTGGCAGAAGTCCCCCATCCATCTGCATCTGGCCGCGTCGTGCGACGTGGCGTGCGAGTTGAAAACAAACCTAGGGAGTTTTTCAATGAATAAAACCGATCTGATCCAGGCCATCGCCGAAGCTGCGGAATTGACCAAGGCTGACGCGAGCCGTGCGCTTGAAGCTTTTTTTGCCACCGTGCAAAAGTCGCTGAAGAAGGGAGAGGACGTTTCTGTTGTCGGCTTCGGCACGTTCACCGTGCGCAAACGCGCCGCTCGTGTTGGGCGGAACCCGCGTACCAATGAAGCGATCAAGATCAAGGCGTCCAAGGTCCCTGCGTTCAAGGCTGGCAAGACCCTGAAAGATGCCTTAAACTGAGCGACCATTCGCTTGGTTTGGGGTGCTTAGCTCAGCGGTAGAGCGTCGCCCTTACAAGGCGGTGGTCGTAGGTTCGATCCCTACAGCACCCACCAGAAAGAATGCGGAGCGGTAGTTCAGCTGGTTAGAATGCTGGCCTGTCACGCCGGAGGTCACGGGTTCGAGTCCCGTCCGCTCCGCCACAGTTCGCAAGGGCGCCCCTGTGGCGCCCTTGTTGTTTGGCCAGACAGGTTATTCCGGTATCTTGTCGGAACTGGACCTGCTGCTGCGCCGGGGCGTCGTTCGCGTTGTTCATGGCCAACGATGCCACGCACGACATGCGTGTTCACCACCTTGCGGGAAGGTTCAAATGCTGCAGGCAATGCGAAACAAGATGCACGGTTGGCCGTCGATCCTGTTGCTCGGCGTCAGTGTCTTTGCGATGTCGTTTTTCGGCATGGAAGGCTACCTCACGTCGCGTGACAGCACTTACGTGGCGAAGGTCGGCAACCAGGAGATCAGCCAAAGCGATTTCCAGGATCGCATGAATCAGGTGCGCCAGCAGGCAACGGCGGAGCAGGGCGACAAGTTCGACTCCAGCGTGTTGCAAAAGCCTGAGGTCAAGCAGCAGGTGCTGGACGGCATGGTAGATCAGCACTTGTTGCTCGCTGCCACCAGTGACTGGGGCATGCGCGTAAGTGACAAGGCCGTGCGTGACTACATCGCAGCCATCCCTCAGTTTCAGCTGAATGGCAAGTTTGACCCGACATCCTATCGGACGTTCCTGGAGAGCCAGCGCAAGACGCCAAGCATGTTCGAAAATGACATTCGCAGTTCCCTGGCCGGGCAGTTGCTGCCGAGCGCCATCGCTGACAGCACCTTCGTCAGCGATGCGCAGGTGAATCAATTCCTCGGACTGGTCGCCCAGCGCCGCGATTTGCGCTACATCGTCTTGCCCAAGCCAACCATAGCCGACCAGCAAGTAACTGACGCGCAAGCGCAGGCCTATTACAAGGCGCATCTTGCCGATTACATGAACCCCGAGCAGGTGTCGGTGAAGTACCTTGAAGTGGATGCGGCCAACCTCAAGCTGGATGCCACTCCGGATGACGAGGAGTTGCGGAAGCGCTACGAAAACGAGAAGCAGCGCTTCGTGCAACCCGAGCAACGCCTGGCCTCACATATCCTGATCGACGTGCCCGCCAACGCTACGCCGGCACAGCAGAAAGCCGCCTTGGCCCAGGCGGACAAGATTGCCGCTGAAGCCACCCCCGCGGACTTTGCGGCATTGGCCAGCAAGGAGTCCCAGGATGCCGGCTCCAAACGTCAGGGCGGCGACTTGGGCTGGCTGGAAAAGGGCGTGACCAACCCGGCGTTCGACAGCGCCTTGTTTGCGCTGGACAAGGGCCAGATCTCCAAGCCGGTGCTATCGACGGACGGCTACCACATCATCTGGTTGCGGGACGTCCGCGCGGGTGCTTCCAAGCCTTTCGCGGAAGTGCGCGAGCAGCTGGTCAAGGAAGTGTCGGCGTCCGAACGGGATCGCAAGTACAATGAAGTGGCCGGCAAGATGTCGGACGAGACCTATCAGAATCCTTCCTCGCTGGAGTCGGCGGCGGCAGCCATCGACCTGCCGATCAAGACGACCGGACTGTTTTCACGCGAGGGTGGTGAAGGGGTGGCAGCCAACGCCAAAGTGATCGCGGCAGCATTCAGTGACGATGTGTTGGTACAGGGAAACAATTCGGGCTTGATCGATCTGGGCAATGATCATTCGGTGGTGGTGCGTGTGGACAAACATGTCCCCGCAGCAGCACGTCCGCTCGCCGAGGTGCGGGCAGATGTGGACAAGCGGTTGCTCAACGAGCGCATCACCGCCGCGAGCAAGCAAGCTGCTGACGCGTTGTTGGCGCGCGTACGTCAAGGCACGACGATGGACGCTGCAGCGTCCGCGGCTGGTGCCAGTGTGCAGTCAGCTCCTGCGGTTGAGCGTAACGCCACCAATGTGCCGGCGCCGCTGCTCACACAGGCATTTCTGCTGCCGCACCCTGCGGCTGGCAAAGCGGTGTTCGCGGCAGTGGACATGCATGATGGCAGTTTTGCCGTGCTGGCACTGGACAAGGTGCAGCCTGGTGATCTGTCCAAGGTAACCGCCGAACAGCGCGAATCGTTGCGTCAGCAGATGGCGCAAGCCTATGCAGTGGAAGCCACGCGCGAGTTGGTCGACACGCTGCGTGCGAAGACCAAGATCAAGTACAACAAGACGCTGCTGTAGCTCGCCCGGAATACCGAGCGGCAAAACGGCGGGTGGACCCGCTGCTGCGGGACAGCAAGGTCCGCGCTGAGATGCCCATTGCCAAGGGCAATTTCAGCGCGGGGCATTGACTTTCAATACTTGGCCCGGACGCAACGGGTGGTGTTGCAAGTTGTTCCATCGGCGCAAGTCTTTGATACTGACTGCGTACTGGCGCGCAATCTGCCACAGGTTGTCACCGCGGCGTACGGTGTAGGTGCGCGTGCGGTCCACGCGACGCGTTGCGGAATTGGCGGTGGTGCGGATCGGACCGGTGATCGGCGTGCTCACCCAGTCCGGGTCGGTGCGCGTCGCGTCCGTGGTATCTGTCTGATGCAGCAGTGCCGCGCGAAATTGCCGTGCATGGATCGCCGGCAACAGCAAATACGCTGCAGCGTCGGTGTCGACCATGTCATTGCGGAAGCCGGTGTTGAAATCCTTCAACGCCTCCACCGACATGCCTGCGTGGTTGGCAGCTTGCGCCATCGGCATGGAATGGCTGATCGGTACCTGCACCAGATGCTGTTCCGGCGGCAGGGTAGGCAGATTCACGCCGAAACGTTCCGGTTCACGTACCACGCATGCGATCGCCAGCAGTTTGGTCAGGTGTTGGCGCGTCACGCTGCGCACCGGCCACGCCGGGATCGTTGGCTGCGCCGGTGGCAGGCCGTGCCGCTTGATGAACCGGGCGGTGGCAGACGCGCCACGGTTGTAGGCATAGTCAGCCACGCGCCAGTCGTCGAACTGGTCGTGGTAGTCATTCAACAGTTTCATGACTGCATGTGCTGCAGCCGGTACATCCAGCCGGCCGTCGTAGTGGCCGTCCACACGCAAACCCATGGCCCCAGCTGTCGTGGGCATGATCTGCCACATGCCCGCCGGACGCCCGCGGCCGCCCGGCACGGCCTGAAAATGGCTTTCGACCCATGGCAGCAGGGCGAACTCACCCGGTACGTGGTATTGCGCGGCTATCTGCTGGACATAGGCCAGTCGCGGCAAGACGGCGCGCAACTTGCCCTCGAATTGCGCGCGATTGCTTGTGTAGCGTTTTGCCCAGGCCTGCACTGCAGGGTCGGCGTCACAATCGGCCATGGCGAAACTGTCACGCAACTGCTCCCACAGGTCCCTCGCTTCTGGCGCGCCAGCAACCGGCTCGTCAGTGGAGGCTGACGACGTTTCCTGTTCGGTGTTGCTGGCTGTCGCGGGAACGGCAACGCCGGGTGGTTGCGGTTCCGTCTTTGGTACCACAGGCGGCGCACTCGCGCATGCGCTCAGCACGATCGACAGCGCCAGCGGCAGCAGGCGCAATCGACCCGCCATCACTGGAATCCGTCCTTGGCGGCGCGCAAGGCGGCAAAGCAGGCGATCCGATCGTTCTCGATGGCGTGTTCGCGGCGGCACCACGCGGCCACTGGTGCAGCATCCACCCGCAGGAACGGATTGCTGGCCAATTCGCTGCCCAGGGTCACTGGCAAGGTGGGCAGCTGCTGTGCCCGCAATCGGGCGACTTGTGCGCGACGTGCCGCCAAGGCCGGGTTGTCCGGTTCGATAGTGTGCGCAAAGCGCCCATTGGCGGCGGTGTATTCGTGCGCCGCGCACACTTGGGTGGTTGCCGGCAACGTCGCGAGGCGGTCGAGCGACGTGAGCATTTGCGCCGGTGTCCCTTCAAACAAGCGTCCGCAGCCGAGGCTGAACAAGGTGTCGCCGCACAACAGCACGCCCTCGCCGACGTAAGCGACATGGGTGCGGGTGTGACCGGGGACGGCCATAACGGAAAAGCGTGCGCGCGGGAATTCCAGCTCAAGCACGTCGCCGTCGCCGACGGAGCGGGTTGATGGTTCAATGCGGCTGTCGGCAGGTGCGTACACTTCCATGCGCTGCCGCGCGAGCAGGCGTGCAACGCCGCCGATGTGATCCTGGTGGTGATGGGTGAGCAAAATGGCACACAGCTGCAACTGGCGGGCTGCCAAGGCCCGCAGCACCACGTCGGCATCTCCCGGATCGACGACCAACGCGTGGCCTGTGTCGTCGTGCAGCAACCAGATGTAATTGTCAGCCAAGGCCGGGAGCGGGATGAGATGCAAGGCTGTCTCCACTGCGGATCAAAAAGGTATCGCGCTGCAACCGCGGTCTTCCGGACCGCTCCGCAACTGGACTGAGCCACGGAATATAAGTGTTCGGCTCGTTAGCAGAGCGTTAAACGCCTAGTGCTCGCATTCAGCTTTCTGCAGGCTTGGCTGGTGACCGTCGATGTCAGCAGTGAGCACAGCCGTTACACTTTGCGTGTCGTGATCCGTTGAATCTGGGCTGGCATGCGCAAACTCCGCAATCAGCAAATCTATGTCGAGGCGCCGCTGCGTGGCCTGCAGGATGCCCAGTTACGCGCGCTATTGCCGGATCTGCAGCGGTGTGCGGGCACTCATGCCCTGCTGGTCACCACCCCCGGGGGTAAACCTCCACCGGCCTTGCCGCTGCTTGCGTGCTGGACGGAACTGCGGGTGGACGACGCACGTTATGCGGGTGATCTCGTTGCGGCGGCGAACGAGCCGCTGCCATTTGTCGACGACGCATTTGACGTCGTGTGGTTGCGACATGCGTTGGAGGTGTTGCCGCAGGCCGCCGCTGTGCTCCGGGAGACGGTGCGCGTGCTGGCGCCAGGCGGCACGCTGGTGATTGCTGGCGTGCACCCCTTCAGCGCATGGGCGCCGTGGTTTTACTGGGCAACTCGCGGGGCAGCGCGCGAGTTGCACTCACCGATACAATTGATGCACGCCCTGCGTCGTGCCGGACTGGAGGTCATCAGCACGCATCGAGTCGGACATTTGTGGCCGATGGCGGGAAACTGCGGGCCGCAGGATCGTGCACCATGGGGTGGCGGTTATGTGCTGCTGGCGCGCAAACAGCGTTGCCTGGTAACGCCGTTGCGGGTTGTCCACGCTCCGCCTTTGCGCATGCCCGCCAGCAGCTTTTCACCCAGCGCGCGGCGCGGCACAACCGCATGAATCCCGACCAGGTGTACTTCCAGCGATGAGTGAAGTGGAGGCGTTTACGGATGGCGCATGTCTGGGCAATCCCGGCCCAGGTGGATGGGCCGCATTGCTGCGGGCCAGCGGAGGTGAGCGCATGCTGGCCGGCGGCGCCCCTGCCACGACCAATAATCGCATGGAGCTGATGGCCGCCATCAGCGCGCTGGAAGCGCTCAAGCGCCCCTGCCGGGTCACGCTGACCACGGATTCGCGCTACGTCAAGCAGGGCATCGAGCAATGGGTCCCAAAATGGTTGGCCAACGGCTGGCGCACCGCCGATCGCAAACCGGTCAAGAATCAGGATTTGTGGCAACGTCTGGCTGCGGCCAATGCCGTGCACACGGTACGCTGGCAGTGGGTACGCGGGCATAACGGCCACGCCGAGAATGAACGCGTGGATCAAGCTGCGCGCGAGCAGGCTGAGCTGCTTAGGGAGTCGGTATGCGACAAGTAGTGCTGGACACGGAAACCACAGGACTCGAAGTTCGCCAGGGCCATCGCCTGATCGAAATCGCCTGCGTTGAGCTGGTCGAGCGCCAGCTCACCGGGCGCGAATACCAGACGTATCTCAATCCGGGGCGGGCAATCGACGAAGGCGCACGTGCAGTCACCGGCATTGCCGACGAATTCCTGCTGGACAAGCCGTTGTTTGCCGACGTGGTTGACGAGTTTCTGCTCTTCGTTGAAGGCGCCGAGCTGGTAATCCACAACGCCAGTTTTGACGTCGGCTTTCTGGATGCCGAACTGGCCGCGCTGGCCGTCTCACGTGGGTGCATCGCTGACCATTGCACGGTGCTGGATACCCTGGCGATGGCGCGTGCGCAGTATCCGGGACAACGCAACAGCCTGGATGCATTGTGTCGGCGGCTGGGAGTCGACAACGCACGCCGCGCGCTGCATGGCGGCCTGATTGACGCCCAGTTGCTGGCTGATGTGTATCTGGCCATGACTTCGGGCCAGGTGGCGTTTGATCTGGGCTTCGAAGCAAGCCCTGAGCCGCACGTCGCCGCGAGCACGGCAACCCTTGCGTCCGTGGCACGACCGTTGGTCCGCCGTGCCACGCCCGCCGAACTGGTACTGCATGAGCAGCGACTGGACGCGTTGGCGGCGGCGCTGCATGCCCCCAGCATGTGGCGGCAAATCGAGGCTGACGGGCCGGCGCTTGCGGCTCAGGCAGCGCGCACGATCAGTACCGTGACGTTGTCGTCGCCGCCGCAATCGAGCGCGCTCAGCAGCAGGTGATCTGTACATTCCTGTGGGGCCAGGTCGTTGCGTCCAACGATGCGCGCGATCGATGCATCGCTTACACCCTCGGTCAGTCCGTCACTGCACAAGAGGAAACTCGTGCCGGCTGCCAACTTGCCGCGCGCCATGCCAATGCGCAGCTGCGCGCTCGCCGTGACACCGAGTGCCTGCGTAAGCACGTTGCGTTGCGGGTGTTGCGCCGCCAATTCGGGGTTCAGCTTGCCGGCCTCCACCAGCGCCTGCACCAGCGAATGGTCATGGCTGATCTGCTGCAGTGTTCTTTGCCATAGATAGACGCGACTGTCGCCGACCCAAGCCACCTCGTAATCGGCGGATGTCAAGCGCAACGCCGCGATGGTCGTACCCATGGGCAATACATCGGTACCGTGGCGGGTGCAAGCGAGCAAACGTTCCGCCGCACCCTGCACCGCGTGGACCAGATCGCACCCCTGCGTCACCAGTTCCACCATGGCGTCGCGCACCAGCGCGGCAGCCACTTCGCCATGCTGGTGGCCGCCCATGCCGTCCGCGACGAGGAACAGGCCAAGTGCGGCATCTGCGTAGTAGGTGTCCTCATTGCGCGTGCGCCGCAGGCCGACGTGAGTGCCGTGTCCGAATTCAATCATGGTGGTCAGCTAAACGAATGCGTGCAGCATGCCGGATGTACAACGTAGGTGCAAAGCAGTTTGGCCGGAGTCGGTCAGTGTGCGCCGCAGACCGGGCGGAAAAAGAAAAGACCTCCCACTGCTGGTGGCCTTGGTGTTGTTGGCGGAGAGGAAGGGATTGCTCGGCCCATCCATGGGCCTCACCCCTTCGCGCTGCGCGCTGCGGGGCCAGCCTGCGGCTGTCCGCATTCGCTCCAGACGAGTGCGTCGACCCTGGGTTCTCACCCGACATCGTCCCCCGGAAACAAGAAACGCCCCATTCGGGGCGTTCCTTGTTTCTGGCGGAGAGGGAGGGATTGTTCGGCCCATCCATGGGCCTCACCCCTGCGCGCTCTGCGCTCCGGGGCCAGCCTGCGGCTGTCCGAATTCGCTCCGGGCGAATTCGTCGAGCCAAGTGGGTTCTTACCCAGCGTCCCCTTCAGAAACAAGAAACGCCCCAGACGGGGCGTTTCTTGTTTCTGGCGGAGAGGGAGGGATTCGAACCCTCGGTACGCTTGCACGTACGCCTGATTTCGAGTCAGGTACATTCGACCACTCTGCCACCTCTCCGGTGGGTTGCGAGTCGGCGCGAGCCGGTAAGTGTACGCGGTGGCCTGTGGCGAGACAAGCGTGGCCACCGCGTGTGCCGGCTGGCGTGGTGTGTTTTCAGCCAGCCTTTTTCCTGGCCAGCCGCAGCCATGTGTCCACGACGGTGTCCGGATTCAGGGACAACGACTCGATGCCTTGCTCCATCAGCCATTCGGCAAGGTCCGGGTGATCGCTCGGGCCTTGCCCACAGATGCCGATGTACTTGCCCTTGGCGCGCGCGGCATTTATCGCCATCGCCAGCAGCTTTTTCACTGCAGGATTGCGCTCGTCGAACAAGCCGGCGACGATGCTGGAGTCACGATCCAGTCCGAGCGTAAGCTGGGTGAGGTCGTTGGAGCCGATCGAGAAGCCGTCGAAGATGTCGAGGAATTCATCGGCCAGCAGCGCGTTGGAAGGAATCTCGCACATCATGACGACTTTCAAGCCGTGCTCGCCGCGCTTGAGGCCATTTTTTGCCAATGTTTCGATGACCTTGCGTGCCTCGTCCAGGGTGCGCACGAATGGGATCATCACCCATACATTGTCCAGGCCCATCACCTCACGGACGCGTTTCACCGCGCGACACTCGAGCCCGAACGCCGCAGTGAACGCCGGGTCGACGTAGCGGCTGGCACCGCGGAAACCGAGCATCGGGTTTTCCTCGTGCGGCTCGTAACGGGCGCCGCCGAGCAGGTTTGCATATTCGTTGGACTTGAAATCGGACAGGCGCACGATCACCGGCTTCGGGAACACCGAGGCGGCGATGGTGGCGATGCCCTCGACCAGACGATCGACGTAGAAGCTCACCGGATCGGCATAACCGGCAATGCGTTCGTCGATTTTCGCCTTGATGTCGGCGTCCTGCCTGTCGTACTGCAGCAGGGCGTTGGGATGCACGCCGATGTGGCTGGCGATGATCATCTCCAGTCGCGCCAGGCCGATTCCGGCATTCGGCAACATGGCGAAATCGAAGGCGCGTTCGGGATTGCCCACATTCATCATGACTTTCAGCGGCGCCGCCGGCATTGCCCCGAGGTCGGCCGTGATGCGCTCGAATGGCAAAATGCCCTCGTAGATCGTGCCGGTGTCGCCTTCGGCGCAGGACACGGTGACCTCGGCGCCGTCGGGAACGCGACTCATGCCGTCGCCAGTGCCGACCACCGCCGGCACCCCGAGCTCCCGGGCGATGATCGCGGCATGACAGGTGCGGCCGCCGCGGTTGGTGACAATGGCCGAAGCGCGCTTCATCACCGGCTCCCAGTCCGGATCCGTCATGTCGGCAATCAGTACGTCACCTGGCTGCACCTTGTGCATGTCGGCGAGCGAGCGGACTACGCGCGCCTTGCCTGCGCCAATCTTCTGGCCGATCGAACGGCCGGTCACCAGCACCTTGCCTTTTGTGCCAAGGTGAAAGCGCTCCAGATGGGTGGCCTGGTCACGTGACTTCACGGTTTCCGGGCGCGCCTGCACGATGTACAGCTTGCCGGTGCGGCCGTCCTTGGCCCACTCGATGTCCATCGGCCGACCGTAGTGTTTTTCGATGATCAGCGACTGCCGCGCCAGATCCTGCACCTCGTCATCGGTGATGCAGAAATGGTGGCGCAAGTCATCGGGAGTGTTTTCGGTCTTCACCCGCTCGCCGGGCGCCGCCGAATACACCATGCGCAGTTGCTTGGTGCCGAGTGTGCGTCGAAGCACGGCCGGCTTGCCGGCATTCAACGTGGGCTTGAACACGTAAAACTCATCGGGATTGACCGCACCTTGCACGACCATTTCCCCGAGGCCGTAGCTGCCGGTCACAAACACCACGTCGCGGAAGCCTGATTCGGTGTCCAGCGTGAACAGCACACCGGCAGCGCCGAGGTCCGAGCGCACCATCAGTTGCACGCCAGCGGACAGGAATACCTCTTCGTGCTTGTAGCCTTGATGCACCCGATAGGCGATGGCACGGTCGTTGTACAGCGAGGCGAAGACTTCCTTCACCTTCAGCAGCACGTCCTCGATACCGACGACGTTGAGATAGGTTTCCTGCTGACCGGCAAATGACGCATCGGGCAAGTCCTCGGCCGTAGCCGATGAGCGCACGGCAACCGCGACATCGGCGGCGCCGGCATCCTGGCACAGCTTGGTGTAGGCCGCGCGGATGGCCTGTTCGAGTTCCGTCGGCAGCGCCGTGTGCACGATCCATTCGCGGATTTCGTGGCCGGCGGTGGCCAGTGTGCTGACGTCTTCCACGTCCAGTGTGGCCAAACGCTGCTGAATGCGTTGGGCCAGGCCGCTTTTTTCCAGGTACGCCTGGAATGCCTCGGCTGTGGTGGCAAACCCACCGGGCACGGCGACCCCGAGCCTGGTCAGGTTGCCGATCATTTCGCCCAGCGAGGCGTTCTTGCCGCCGACCCGGCCCAGGTCAGTCATGCGCAGCCGATCGAGCCAAAGCACCAGATCGTTCAAGGGAGTCTCCTGGAAGGTGGAAGAAAATGCTGTTGCGTGGAGCGCAGGTGAGGTGCCACGCAGGTATACCCGCCATCTGCAGCGATCGCGGCGTTGCCAACCCCGTATTGTCCGTCGTCCGTGCCCGACGGCACAAGAAGCTGTTTGCGACGCGGGGACGATCGTGGCGTGGGCCGATCCGGCTGCATGTGGTGCGACCGTGTTCTTCCTTGAGCTAAGGTGCACATTATTGTTGTCGATCGGGCGAACCCGCGCTATGCGTCGTACTGTCTATTACATCTCCGATTCTACCGGTATCACTGCCGAAACCATCGGTAACAGCATTCTGGCCCAGTTCGAGGGCGTGCAATTTGACAAGCACCGTCTGCCGTTCACGGACAGTCCGGTGAAAGCGGAGGCAGCGGCGCTGCGGATCAAGACCCGTTATGCGCAAAGCGGGCAGCGCCCCATTGTGGTCAATACCATGGCCGACCGCGCCTTGTGCGACATCGTCGCCGCGAGTGGCGCGTTGATGATGGATGTGTTCGCCCCGTTCATCGGGCCGCTGGAAGGCGAGCTCGGTACCCGGCGTTCGGGGGCGGTCAACCGTTCGCATGGTGTCGTGGATTTTGACAAGTACGAAGCGCGTATCAACGCCACGAACTACGCGCTGTCGCACGACGATGGCATCGACGTCGACTATGCCGACGCGGACCTGATCCTGGTCGGCGTGTCGCGCTCGGGGAAGACCCCGACCTGCCTGTACATGGCCTTGCATTACGGCGTCAGCGCCGCCAATTATCCGCTTACGGACGAGGATCTGGAAAAGCTCGAGTTGCCGGCACGCCTGCGTCCCTACAAGGCTCGCCTGTACGGTTTGATGATCGAGCCGGAGCGGCTGGCGCAGATCCGTGAACAGCGCCGCGCGGGCAGTCGGTATGCCACGCTCGAGCAGTGTCGCTGGGAATTGCGGCAGGCCGAACGTCTGTTGCAGCAATCTGGCATTCCCAGCCTCAATACAACACATGTCTCGATCGAGGAAATTGCCAGCAAGATCTTCGACCGCTTCGGCATCGAGCGGACGATGTTCTAGTCGCACCACGGTGCGGGGAGTTTTTTGTCGCGATGATTGTCGCCGCTGAAAATCCAGCCAGGTTCTTGCCGGGGCGCTTCGGCTACCTGATGGGTCTGTACGCCGAGAATCATCAGCGCCTGGCGCAGCTGTTTGCACCGCAGCGGCTCGCCACGGGGTCCTACGTTTCCGCTGTCGGAGATGAGCTGGATGTCCATTTGCGCGTACAGGAACGCCACCCCTATACGCTGGAACTGGAGCTGACGTACGACTTTGTCGATACCTGTACCGGCGTGCGGGCGCCGTCCGCGCAACTGCGCGTGTACACCGATGCGCGCCTGACTGAAGCGCTGCATTGCCACCCCGGACGCCACCTGTGGCAAATCCTCGGACCGTTTCCGGCGGCGCGCAGTGTGTTGCAACATCGCCTGCGCATGAACAGCTTCCTTTCACGCTGGCTGGAATACCTGCGCGAGCAGGGGCATGGTGTGGACACGTTGATGGTCGAGATGCCGGCACCGCTGCACGAGCCGTGACCTGGTGGCAACGCGCGCAAGCGCGGACATTCTCGTTGGCCCGGGCACGTGGTTGCTTCTGAGTATTCGGCACGGGACACGCAGCCAGCGGGCTGGTGGCATCTGCCAAATCCATGATGGCGGAGCGGACGGGACTCGAACCCGTGACCTCCGGCGTGACAGGCCAGCATTCTAACCAGCTGAACTACCGCTCCACATGGATCGCAACCTGACGCCGTGCCGCTCCCACCCAGCACTGCGGCGACAACCGAACCTGGCGTCCCCACGGGGATTCGAACCCCGGTGTCCACCGTGAAAGGGTGGTGTCCTAGGCCTCTAGACGATGGGGACAATTCAAGTTGGTGGAGCCAGGCGGGATCGAACCGCCGACCTCCTGCATGCCATGCAGGCGCTCTCCCAGCTGAGCTATGGCCCCGCCGCTGGAAGCCCGGAAGAATAGGTGTGCGATGGCATGTCCGTCAAGCCTTTTCTCACCGACCGGACCCGTCTGTTCGGCGTCGTACCGTGTCCCATGTACGGCGTCGTGATGTGCGTCGCTGCCGGGTTCGGCTGGTTCCGCCAAGGAATCATCGTTTAAGCTGCAATCGGTGACGATCGGCGACTGACTACGGAGCGGCATGAACGAAATCGGATTCATCCGCGACCTGGCGATGGTGATGTTGGTTGCTGGCGCCACCACGATCGTGTTTCAGCGCCTGCGGCAACCGGTACTGCTCGGCTACATTCTGGCCGGCATATTGATCGGCCCACATACGCCGGGCATGTTGGTTGCCGACCCGCGCACGATTGAAGACATTTCCAACCTCGGCGTCGTGCTGCTGATGTACACGCTCGGGCTGGAGTTCAGTGTGCGCAAGTTGCGCGAGGTCGGCGCCGGCATGTTGGGCGTGGCCGTGGTCGAAGTCGCCACGATGCTCTGGCTGGGCATGAGCATCGGGCGGCTGTTTGGCTGGGACGGCATGGACGCGTTGTTCATTGGCGCGATCATCTCGCTGTCTTCAACCATGGTCGCCACGCGCATGCTTGCCGAACGTCACCAGCAGCACCAGCCGTTTGCGCAGCTGGTCGTGGGTCTGCTGGTAGCCGAAGACATGCTGGCAATCATCATGCTCACGTTGTTGACCGCCGTGTCCATCAGCGGTTCGGTGCAGACCGGGGCCGCGTTGACGCTTATTGGCCACCTGGGTTTGTTCGTGGTTGTCGGCATGATCCTTGGCTTGCTGATATTGCCGCGACTGGTGGATTACGTCGCCGGGTTCGGGCGGGATGAAACATTGTTGATCGCCGTGCTCGGCATTTGTTTCGGGGCAAGTTTGCTGGCGGCGTGGATGGGTTTCAGCGTAGCCCTTGGGGCGTTTCTCGCGGGTGCGGTGGTGGCCGAGGCGCATTGCGTCAGCCGCGTGC
>DAITPL010000039.1:16003-23576 GCA_036833615.1 Rhodanobacter sp. | reverse complement strand
GTAGGGCGGGCACTGCCCGCCGCTTCCTTGCCACCACAGCAGGTGAGCCCAAGGACACCGGGAAGAGCTGGCGGGTAATGACCTTCCTGCGGAACTGCCTGGCGCACATGGGGCATCGCCTGAAAACCAGGGGCGACGGGTGATGCCTGATCGCTACGCCGAAACCCAAGGCGCCCGCCGAAACGACGAGCCCCGCAATCCGCGGGGCTCGTTGCTGACGGGGACGGCGATCAGTCGCCCATCTGTTTTTGCAGGTGCTCTCGACGTTCCTGCGCATCCAGCGACAAGGTCGCTATCGGGCGCGCATCGAGTCGTTCCAGGCCGATTTCCTCATCGGTCTCCTCGCAAAAGCCATACGTGCCGTCTTCGATGCGGCGCAGCGCCTTTTCGATCTTGGCGATCAGTTTGCGATAGCGGTCACGCGTGCGCAGCTCCAGCGAATTTTCTGTCTCGCGCGTCGCACGCTCGGCGTCGTCACCGACGTCACGCACTTCGCCACGCAAGTTGTCCATGGTCTGCCGGGACTCTTCCACCAACTGATCACGCCACCGGCGCAGCTTCTCGCGGAAATAGGCCAGGTGTTTCGGATTCATGTACTCCTCTTTGCCGCTGGGCACGTAACCGTGCGGCAAAGTGATGACGCTGGTGGAAGGCAATGCATACCGCCCGTCTTCACGGGTGACGCCGTTTTCGAGTTTGGCTGTACCAGTTTTATTCATTGAACCTGAAGAGTGTTTGTGGTGTTTATGGGAGCCACCATGCGCAGCCTGCTTGGCAGTTTGTGTGGTCACCATCGCAGTGGCGCTGGCAACTCGACCCTTGAAAGGCGGAGTAACCGCCGCGGTGGCAACCGCCGCTGCAATTGCGGGCGATGTAGGAACCTCGTGCCCCGGTTTGACTGCCGACTTGCCAGCGTTCGACTTGCCCGTCGGTTTGACGTTTTCTCCAAGCCCTGCGGCCGACCCGCCGCGTGATCCAGCACGGGCCGCCCGGACTGCCGGAGTACCTGCCGTGGCCGAGCGGCCTGTCGTCCGCGAAGCTGGCGTGGCGTTCCGTGCCGCTTTGCGCACGGACGATTTACCGGCAACTGTCGGCGTGGTCTTGCCGTGTTGGTGCAGTTTACCAACCTGCTTGCCGGATGCCGCTTTCCCGGCTGCAGACTTCGTGACGGTCTTGGCCGCTGGTGCCTTGCGCCCGGTCGACTTGACGGGGGTCGGCTTTTTCCTTGCTGTCGTCTTGCTGATGACTTTGCCTGCGGCGCGCGGTGGCGCGGACTTGCCATGTGCCGGTTTGGCCACGACTCGCTTCGGCGCGACTGACTTCTTCGGTGCGGGCTTGGCCACGGCCTTCTTCACCGCGGGCGGTGTCGCACGCTTGGCCGCGGCTTTCACCGCCGGCTTGGCTGCGCTGCGTGCTGGTTTCGCCGCTGCCTTGGCGTTACTGACCGGCCGTTTCGTCACAGCGGTCGGTTTCACCTTTGCCGCCACCGAGCCGTGCGTCTTGGCCGCGCTTTTCTTCTGGCCCTTGGTCGTGGTCGAACTACGCGTCGTTTTCGCCATATCCTTTCACCATTCATTGGCCGTGGCGGCCGGGTGTTATAACCCATGTATCCTGTACCGGCAAGCTTGCTTCTGGAATACTTGCCCCATGGCCCGCCACAAGCTGTCCGGCTACGTGAATCCCTTGACTCGATTGATACTGTGCCTGCTCCATTTGTACAAGCGCTGGCTCAGCCCTTTGCTCGGACCGCGCTGCCGCTTTCATCCCAGTTGCTCCGATTATGCACGGATTGCCGTGACGCGCTTCGGGCCGTGGCGCGGCAGCGTGCTCGCGCTCTGGCGGGTGCTGCGTTGCCAGCCGCTGTGCCAAGGCGGCAATGACCCGGTACCCGAACAATTTCATTTCCCCCATTGCCATGACCAGCATCAGTCGTCGGATCTCCACTGACCGGCTTCGCCAGCAGGTCGGAGCGGTCGAGGCAGGCAATGACCGCGGCGATTCGCGCACCCACCCGCGACGGGACTACTGAGTCGGTGAAGAAAATGTCGGCCGAAGCATGCACGGCTCGACGCTCGGCGTGGCTGCCAAATCACGCCTTGAACCTGCTGCTCGCGCTGTGTGCGAGCTGGGCCGCATCCACTCCTGCAGCGGCGACACCACCATGGCCAGCCAGCGTGGCGCAGGGCGGACTGGTCATTGTCGATCTGGCGGCCGGCACGACGCTGCGTGTGGACGGCGACCCGGTACGCGTGGGCGCGGATGGTGTAGCCGTATTCGGCGTGGGACGCGATGCAGCCGGCCCCGTGGTACTGGAGATCACTGCAGCCCATGGCCGGCGTGAATCAGCCAGAATCGCAGTGACACCGCGCAACTGGCCGATCGAGCGCATCGACGGCGTCCCACCCAAAACCGTCAATCCCCCACCGGCACTGGCGGCGCGCATCCGACGTGAACAGGCCGCAGTGACCACGGCACGACTGCGCAATGATGCACGGGAGGATTTTTTGCAGCATTTCATCTGGCCGGTACGTGGACGGATCAGCGGGCGCTTCGGCAACCAGCGCATCTACAACGGCGAACCACGCGCACCGCATTCGGGCATGGATATCGTCGTACCCGTTGGCACACCGGTACATGCGCCCGCGGCAGGCATCATCACGTTTGCGCAGCCCGACCTGTATCTCACTGGCGGCACCGTGCTGCTCGATCACGGCTTTGGTCTGAGTTCCAACTTCCTGCACCTGTCGGAGCTGGACGTGAAGGTGGGCGAGCACGTGCGACAAGGTCAGGTCATCGGCCGCTCCGGCATGACCGGCCGCGCTACGGGTCCACATCTGCACTGGGGCTTCAACTGGCTCGGGGTGCGCCTGGACCCGCTACTGCTGCCTGGTATTGCCACCCCGTGACCTGCCGCTGATCACGGCAGATCATGCGCGCGCAGCGATCACGGTCAGCGATGACCCGCAACAACCGCGCGCCCGCAACACCAGGCGCCCGGGCTGTCCACCCGACCGCCCTACGTCGCGCGTGCAATGTCCTTGCTTGCATACGCCACGGCATCGTGCGGATGCAGGCTTTCCTGGTGCTCGACGCGGATGTGAAAATCGGCGAGTCCTGCATCGGCCTCCAGCGCCTGGCGAAGGCGCCGCGCCGCATCTTCACAAAACATGAGATTGCCGCCGTTGGCCAGCGCAAACTCCTGCTCGTCTTCACGCTTGACGGCGGTTTGCACCGGTGTCCCCAATGCGCGTTCCATCGCATCCAGCACACGCAACAAGTGCAAGTCCCCGCCCACCATCGGCTGTACCCGTACCTGCGCCACGCTACGCTGGGCATGCGGCGTAGCGACAATGCCCTGCTCGCTGCCAAGCCACGCCAGCACGGTGGCGCGGTCAAGCGCGGCGGTGGCGGAAAAGTCACGCACAAACTGTTCCTGGATCAATTGCCGCGACAACGCCGCAGACGCCGGACAGGTCGACGAGTACATGACCTCCGTCATCAGCTCCATGGCAAACACATTGGCAATCAGGCTTGCCTCGATCGTTACCGGGTATGCCCGCCAGCCGCTGTAGTGGCTGCGCAAAGCGGTGCGCCGCACGAGCTGTTCAAAGCTGATCGTGATGCGCGCGCAATCGGCAAGTCCCGCCTGCGACTCGATGAAATCACGCAACAGCGTGCGCAACGCGTCGGGGGTCAACGGGGTTGCCGACAGCGCCTGCTCCACGCGCACATACAACCGCGACATGTGAATGCCACGTTGCTCCGGATGCTTGAGATTGACGAAAGCACCCACCTTGGCACTTGAACGCTGCGCCTGGCCGTCACCGGCATCAAACATGATGGGCGTCTGGATATCGGCCATGCCGACCCAATCCAGCGCGCCAGCCAGATACGGCTGCGCGTGCACGGCAACGTCAGGCAATAGTCGCACGAGGTTTTCCTGTTTCAACATGTCGCGATCCCGTAGTGGCACCGGTGGTGACGCCGGCCGCCGCGAAACATCCGATTTTGGGGCAAATGCCACCACTCACAATGGGCGCCGGTTGCCGCAGTGCCACCCGATGGACACCAGTCAACCCGGCGTGGCACCGTCCGCCGCCGGTTGCCGCACTGCCGACGGACAGGCACGCAGCCAGGCCCGGGCGGCGCGCCAGGCATGCAGGGTGGACAGCACGCTGGGTCGCACCTGTTCCACCCCGAGCACCGCCATGGCGTCCGCCGCACCGGCCGCGCGCCGGGCCAGCCGGCGCCCATGCCGCGATTCCACCGCCCGGAACACGCTGAGCGGACCCGGCTGCCTCACGGCTTCCCGCCAGCTCCGCAACAAGTCGTGCAACTGCGCCTCGACTGCTTGCGTGCGCGCCGCGCCCGGTTGGCGCAACTGCTCACGACTCAACCCGTGCTGGGCGAGACGCGCCATCGGCAGCGGCAAGCGATCGCGATCCACGTCCTGTTGCAGCCGCCGCAGCGCATGCAGCAGATGGCCGAGTATGGCTACTTGCGTTGCGCGTTCCGCGCTGGCATCGGCGCCGTACCACCACATGGTTTCCAGCGCGGCCAACGCACCGTGCAAGGGCCGGGCAGCGGCAAGCTGTGCCGGAAAATCCGTCGCCGTGCCCTGCTCCAGCTGCGCGATCGCCGCCCGTGCCGGTGCCAGCCATACCGCGTTGGGTATGGCGAGCGCGCGGTCGTCGTCAAACAGTACCTTGGTCAACGGGTGCTGCCCGCCAGTCGTCGGCGCCGCCGTCAGCTCCGCCATCCACCAGTTGAGCTTGCCGATGGTGGCCTGGGGCTCACGCAGGCCATAGGCAGCATCCAGCATCTCCTGCTCGAACGCGGCGAGCGCCAGGTGACCCGGATACCGCCGGCCATCGACGAACATCAACGCCACGTGCTGTTGGGGTTGTGCAGCCAGCCATTTGTCGATGAAACCCTGCAGTGGCGATGGTTTTTCGACCGTGTCGATCATGCCGGAACCGTGGCGAGACCGAGCCAGGCGGCCAATTGCGTTGGCGTATCGATGACGACGTCGGCGCCCCACGTGTGTGGATCGCCTCCATCGAGATAACCCCAGGCAGCCGCGACGGTAACCAATCCGGCCGCCGCTCCAGCCTGGATGTCCCGGCTGTCGTCGCCGACAAACACGGCGTGACCCGCGGCGACCCCCGCGCGCGTGCACGCCAGCGCCACCGGTGCCGGGTCGGGCTTTTTCACGGCCAGCGTATCGCCGGCCACGACCGCGCTGGCACGTTCGGCCCAGCCCAGGCAACGCACCAGCTCGTGCGCCAGGAAACCGGCCTTGTTGGTCACGATGCCCCAGGCCCAACCGCGCGCTTCGATACGGGCGAGCAACTCGTCGACGCCGGTGAAGGCGCGCGTCTGCTGCGCCATTACCGCCTGATACAGCGCCAGATAGCGCGGGACCAGTTGCGCCAGCGCGGCCTCGCCACGGGTGCCAAAGGCACAACGCAGCACCGCCGTCGCCCCGCGCGAGACGACCATGCGCACGGTCGCATAAGGCGGAACGGGCACGCCTTCTTCGGCGCACTGCGCTTGCAACGCCAGGTACAAATCCGGTGCACTGTCGAGCAGCGTGCCGTCCAGATCGAAGAACACGCCACGGATATCGTCCGGCCGCGTCTTCATGCCGGTTTGCGCGCGCTGAGCAGATAGTTGACCCCGGTGAAACGACTCTGCCATGCCTTGCGCAGCAACGGGTTGTAGCCCAGGCCACACACGTTTTCCACCTCCAGGCCCTGCGCACGCAGCAACCGCGACAACTCCGACGGTTTCAGGAACTGCGCATAGTGATGCGTGCCACGCGGCAACAGACGCAAGACGTATTCCGCCCCCAGAATGGCGGCGGCAAACGCTGCCGGCGTGCGATTCAGGGTCGACATGAACAGCCAGCCGCCGGGCTTGAGCATGGCCGCCAGATCGGCCACCAGCGCCGCCGGGTCGGGGACGTGTTCGATCAGTTCCATGCAACACACGACGGCAAATGCCGCCGGTTCGGCGGCGGCCAGCTCGGCGGATGACTGCACGCGGTAGTCCACCGTCAACTGCGATTCGTGCAGATGCAGTTGCGCGACCTCGATGACCTGGCGCCCAAGATCCACCCCGGTCACCAGAGCGCCAGCGCGCGCCAGTCCTTCACTCAGCAGGCCACCACCGCAGCCGACATCGGCCACTTCCGCGCCACGCAGTTCAACCCGCTCGGCAATGTACGCCAGGCGCACCGGATTGAGATCGTGCAATGGTCGCGATTCGCCATCCGGGTCCCACCAGCGCGACGCCAATGCGTCGAAGCGGGCAATCTCCTGCGGATTCACATTGGCAGTGGTGGGCATCACCTGCATCCTCCGGGCAACCTGCGTAGTTTATCGCGCACGCCATTCGCGTACCGTAATCTTGCGGCTATCGTTGCACGACCCTGGATCAGCGCCGGCCACGGCAGCCAGCGCCCCAGCTTGCCGGGCCATGCCAGCCGTCAGCTGGCGGCGGCGATGCGTTCGCGCCACGCGCGGGCCTTGAGCAGAATGGCCGCGACATCCACGTCCACCAGCTCACGATTGGCCAGCTTGCGCTGGCCGGCAATCCAGACATCGCTCACCTGGCGGCGACCGGCGGAATACACCAGCTGCGACACCACGTGATACAGCGGCTGGGTTTCCAGATCGGACAGCCGCACGGCAGTCAAATCAGCCTGTTTGCCCAGCTCGATGGAACCAATCTGCGTCTCCAGGCCAAGCGCCCTGGCGCCATTCAACGTGGCGGCGCGCAGCGTATACGCCGCATCGAATGCCGCCGCGTCGCCAGCCACGGCCTTGGCCAGCAAGGCAGCCGTGCGCATTTCGCCAAACATGTCCAGATCGTTGTTGGAGGCACAACCATCAGTGCCCAGCGCGACGTTGACGTCGGCCAGCCGCAACTGCTCCGCCGGGCAGAATCCCGAGGCCAGTTTCAAGTTGGATTCCGGGCAATGCACGATGGATACCCCGGCCGCAGCGCAAGCCGCAATCTCGCCTGCCGTCACCTGGGTCATGTGCACGGCAATCAGGCGGTCGTTGACCAGGCCGAGTTTCTGCAGCCGCTGAAACGGACGCAGCCCGCTCTTGGCCTTCTCGTCTTCGACTTCGTGTGCAGTCTCGTGCAGGTGCAGATGCACCGGAATATCCAGCTGGTCAGAAAGCACGCGAATGCGCTCGAAGCCCGCATCGGAAACGGTGTAAGGCGCGTGCGGAGCAAATGCCGTGGTGATCAGCTCACCGCCATGGAAACTGTCGTGCACCTCGGCGGCGCGTGCAAAGTACTCGTCCTGGCTACCGGCCCACGCCGTGGGAAAATCGATCACCGGCAGGCCAATCACGGCGCGAAAACCCATGCGCCGATACGTTGCCCCGCTTACGTCCGGAAAGAAATAATTCTCGTTGGCACAGGTGGTGCCACCGCGCAGCATTTCCGCCACCGCCAGCTCGGTGCCATCGCGCACAAACTCCGGGCCGAGCACTTTGGCCTCGGCGGGCCAGATGTGTTGTTGCAGCCACACCATCAACGGCAGGTCGTCCGCCAG
>DAITPL010000039.1:0-15903 GCA_036833615.1 Rhodanobacter sp. | reverse complement strand
GAAGACGCCAGCGCGGGCATCGCCCGGGCGCCAATGCGTCACTTCACGCGACCGACGTACTCACCGGAACGGGTATCGACGCGGATCACCTCGTCCTGACCGACAAACAGCGGTACCCGCACCACGGCTCCGGTTTCCAGCTTGGCCGGCTTGCCGCCACCACCGGAGGTGTCGCCACGTACGCCCGGGTCGGTTTCCACGATTTTCAACTCGACAAAATTGGGCGGCTGCACTGCGATCGGGCGGCCGTTCCACAGCGTCACCACGCAATCCTCCTCGCCTTTCATCCACTTTGCGGCTTCGCCGGCAGCGGTCTTGTCCGCCTGATGCTGCTCGAATGTATCGGGCTGCATGAAATGCCAGAATTCCCCGTCGGTATAGAGGTACTGCATGTTCGTATCGACCACATCGGCGCCTTCAAACGACTCGCTGGCTTTCAGCGTCTTCTCCACCGTACGCCCGTTGAGCAGGTTGCGGATCCGGATGCGCGTGAATGCCTGGCCCTTGCCGGGCTTGATGAACTCCGCCTCGACGATGGTGCAGGGATCACCGTCAACAATGATCTTCACCCCGTTCTTGACGTCGTTGAGGCCGTAGGTCGCCATACACAGAAGCTCCAGATGAAATGATTTGCGTCAACCGTGTGGCGAGCGATCAGCAGTTAAGATGGACAATTGCTGGGCGTACGCCCGATAAACAGGTCGCACATGATAACCGCTAGTCCCGGCGCGCGCATTATGCCCGCCCCGCCACAGGCGTTGGCCGACTGGCGTCAACTGTGGCGTGAAGCCGTCACTGACGCGCATGAATTGTTGGCGCTGGTGGGTCTCGAACAGCTTGCCGGGGAACTTCCGCCAGCCGATGCCGGGTTCGCCATGCGGGTGCCACGCGGCTTCGTCGCGCGCATGCGCCACGGCGACCGGCACGATCCGTTGTTGCTGCAGGTGTTGCCGCAACTGGCGGAACTGGATCAGGTACCCGGCTTTGTCGTCGACGCTGTCGGCGACCTGGATGCGCGCGCGGCCCACGGCGTGCTGCACAAATACGCCGGCCGCGCGCTGCTGATCGCCAGCGGCAGTTGTGCCGTCAACTGCCGCTACTGCTTCCGTCGGCACTTTCCCTATGGCGCGGAAATGGCCGCCGCGGGGCAGTGGCGGCAGGCTCTGGACTACCTGCGCGGCAACAGTTCAGTCAACGAGCTGATTCTCTCCGGTGGTGATCCGCTGTCACTGGCGACCTCGAAACTCGCCGAACTGAGCCAAGGCCTGGCAGACATCGCGCACGTCACCCGCATTCGCATCCACTCGCGCTTGCCCATCGTGCTGCCCGAGCGCATCGACACATCGTTCCTGGCCTGGCTCGATTCGTTGCCGCAGCAAAAGGTAGTAGTGCTGCACGCCAATCATGCCAATGAATTCGACGCCAGTGTGGATGCGGCATGTGCCCGCTTGCGCGCCAGCGGCGCCATCCTGCTCAACCAGTCGGTGCTGCTGCGTGGTATCAACGACAGTGCCGACGCTCTGGCGGACCTGTCCGAGCGCATGTTTGCTGCCGGCGTGCTGCCGTACTACCTGCACCAACTCGATCGCGTGCAAGGTACGGCACACTTCGAGGTGCCCGACGCTGTGGCGCTCGACCTGATGGAAGCCTTGCGTGTGCGCTTGCCCGGCTATCTTGTGCCACGCTTGGTCCGCGAGCTCGCCGGGGAACCCTCCAAACGCCCGGTCTGAGCGGCCGCGACGCGCCGGCACCAAGTGTGCCGCTGGCAGAGTCGGGTTGAATCCGCTACAAATCGGATGCGGCAACCGATCACGCGGCAGCACCGGCGTGATCAGGGATGACCAACGGACAGCGCGACGGACCATGAAAAAAGACTACGTCATCAGGATTCTTTTCATCGAGCACTCCCTGGAGGAAGCAGAGCAGATCATCAGTCTGCTGCGCAATTCGGGCATCGCCGTGCGCCCGGCGCGGGCCACCAACGCCGAACAGATGCAAACCGCCATTACCGAGCTCGAACCGGACATTGTCATGTTTGACCCCGGCGTGGGGACGCTGCAGCTGGCCGACGCGCTGCGCCTGATGGACGCCTCCGGGCGTGACTACTCGTTGCTCGGCCTCGTCAGCCAGATGGACAACGACACGATCGCCGAGCTGTTCGTGCAAGGCGTGCGTGGGGTCGCCTCCCGCGCCAACCCCAAGCAGTTGCTTGCCGTGCTGCTGCGCGAATTCGATGCCTTGCAGACCCGGCGCCGGGTGCGCAGCCTGGAAGCATCCCTGCGTGAATCGGAGCGCCGCTGCGACGCGCTGCTCGACTCCTCCACCGACGCCATTGCCTACGTGCACGAAGGCATGCACGTACGCGCCAACCAGGCCTACCTGAGCACGTTTGGCTACGCCAGCTTCGACGACTTGCTGGGCTTGCCAGTGCTGGACATGATCGAACCGGGCAACGCCGACGAGTTCAAGGCGTTGCTGCGCGGGCAGGCGCGGCAGGAAAAGCTGCCGCCAAATCTGCCGCTGCGTGCGCGGCGCGCCGACGGCAGCCATTTCGACGCCACGGTCGAGTTTGCTCCGGCCACGTTCGAGGGCGAGCCGTGCCTGCAGATCGTGTTCCGCCTGCAGACCGTCGACCCGGCACTGTTGCAGCAGTTGCAGCGCGACCCGGTGACCGGACTGTTCAATCGCGCACGCATGCTCGAATGCATTGACGATGCCGTCGGTGCGGCCGCCAAGGGCAAGAAGGGGCAAGCGCTGCTGCTCGTCGAACCGGACAACTGGGCATCGGTCGTGGCCGGCATCGGCATGGGCAAAACCGACCAGCTGATTGCCAGCTTCGCCGACCACGTGCGCATCCTGCTGGGTACTGACGACGTGGCGGGCATGCTCGCCGATCACACCCTCGGCATCGTGCTCGACTCGCGTCAGGACGAAGCCATCAAGGAGTGGATCGACAAGCTGCAAGGCAAGATCAGCAGCGACATTTTCGACGCCGGCGAGCGCTCCATCACGGTCACGGCGAGCATCGGCGGCAGTCTTCTGGGCGAGAAGAACGCGAACACCGAGCTGCTGCTCAACCAGGCCAGCCAGGCGCTGCGCAACGCGCAAAACCTTGGCGGCAGCAAGATTGAGCTCCACGATCCCGCGGCGCGGGAAAAAGCCGACGAGGAACGCGAACGGCACTGGCTGGGGTTGCTGCGCAAGGCACTGACTGGCGACGGTTTGATGCTTTACCACCAGCAGACCATCAGCTTGCAGGACATCGAGGGCGATTACTCGGAAGTCCTGTTGCGCATGAACGGTCCCCAGGGCGAAGTGCTGCCGGGGTTCTTCATGCCGCTGGCGGAAAAGCACGGCCTGGAAACGGCAGTCGACCGCTGGGTGCTCGAGCATGCCATGGCCGCGCTGCGTGCGCGCGACAGTCAAGGGCAGCAGACCACTTTCTTCGTCAAGCTCACTGCCCCGTCACTGCAGGATGCCACGCTGTTGCCCTGGCTGGCCGCACGCCTGGGCAAGCTCGCGCTCAAGCATGGTCGCATCGTGCTGGAAATGACCGAGAGCAAGGTGATGACGCTGTTGCGTCCGGCGCAGGAGTTCGTCAACGGCTGGAAAAAGCTGGGCGGCCAGTTTGCGCTGGAACAATTCGGTTCGGGGCTCAACTCGTTCCAGTTGCTCAACCACGTCGATGCGGACTACCTGAAAATCGATCGCAGTTACGTGGCCGACCTGCCCCTGCACCCGGAGAACCAGCGAAAAGTCACCGAGATCTGCAAACAGGCCCACGAGCTGAAGCGCATTACCATCGCCGAATGGGTCGAGGACGCCACCAGCACGTCATTGTTGTTTGCCTGCGGTGTCGATTTTGTGCAGGGCAACTTTCTGCAGGAACCGCAGCGGCTGGAGTGACCGGCTGCGCAGTGATGATCGCTATCCTGCGGCCGATTCGCATCAACTCCGGACACGCGCGCGACGGGCAGCGACCGCGACGGGAAGCTGTCTGACCCGCTCACCGTGGCGACACGGGCGGGTCGCCGGTACTGTATGGCGCCGGTTCACCTGGCGAAACGGCAGACCACACGACCCGCACCGCGCGGAAGCTCCGCAGGTGCGTGCCGTGGCATTCAGCAAACCACTTACTCGGCGGCAGTTGCGTCCGCTTTGGCCTTGGCCTTGGCTTTGGCCTTGACCTTGGCCGCTGCAGCAGCGGCCACATCTTCCTTGATGCGGGCAGCCTTGCCTTCCAGGCCGCGCAGATAGTACAGCTTGGCGCCACGCACCTTGCCCTTGCGCTTGACGGTCAGCGAGTCAATGGCCGGGCTGTGCGCCTGGAACACGCGCTCCACACCGGTGCCATGCGACATCTTGCGCACGGTGAACGCCGAATGCAGGCCGCGACTGCGCTTGGCAATGCAGATGCCTTCGAACGCCTGCACGCGCTCGCGTGTGCCTTCCTTCACCTTGACGTTGACCACCACGGTGTCGCCAGGGGCAAACTCCGGCAGCTGGCGGGTGATCTGCTCGGCTTCGAACTGTTCAATGATCTTGTTCATGGCAACACCTGTTTGTTTTCAATCACTGCGACCAGCCTCGGCCGCTTCATTTTGTCGCGCCTGTGCATGTTGAACATGCTCACGGCGAAATGCTTCCAGCAACCCTCGCGACGCATCATCCAGCACACACCGCGCGAGCAAATCCGGCCGCCGCAACCAGGTGCGTCCCAGCGCCTGCTGCCGGCGCCAGCGCGCAATTGCGGCGTGGTCACCGGACAACAATACCTCCGGCACCGACCCCAGCACATCGTGTACCGGCTTCGCGTAGTGCGGACAATCCAGCAAGCCATCGGCGAACGAATCCTGCTCCGCAGACTGCGCATCGTTCAATGCACCGTCCTGCAAACGTCCCACCGCGTCGATGATTACCGCCGCCGCCAGCTCGCCGCCGGACAGTACGTAATCGCCAATCGACAGTTCCTCGTCCACCGCATGTGCCAGCAACCGCTGATCCACGCCTTCGTAGCGCCCACACAACAAGGCGATTCGCGGCATCGCTGCCAGCGCTTCCACCCTGCCCTGCGTCAGCCGCGCTCCCTGCGGACTGAGATAAATCACGTGCACCGGCTCCGGTGCGGCGTTGCGTACCGCGGCCAGCGCAGCGCGCAACGGCTCAATCATCATCACCATGCCCGGGCCGCCACCATACGAGGTGGCATCCACCGTGCGATGGCGATCGTGCGTGTAATCACGCGGATTCCACGTGTTTACCTGCAACAACTCGCGCTGCTGCGCGCGCCCCACAACCCCGACTGCAGCACACTCACGCACGAACTCGGGAAACAAGGTAACGACATCAATGCGCATGCTTTCGGTCCTGTCGACGTCGTGCCGCACGCGTTGTCAGAAGTCCGGCTCCCAGTCCACCACCATGCGCCGCGCCACCAAATCCACCAACTGCACCACTGACCCCTGGACAAACGGAATCAGCCGCTCACGCTCACCGTCACGCACCACCACCACATCATTCGCGCCGGTGGCAAACAGGTGACTGACCACACCCAGCGCCACGCCGTCCGTGGTGAACACCGCAATGCCTTCCATGTCAGCCCAGTAATACTCACCAGCGGCGGTGGCCGGCAATTGTTCACGGGCAACGTGAATATCCTGCCCCACCAGTGCCGCTGCCTGTTCCCGATCATCCACCCCGGGCAGGTGCGCCACGATGCCTTTACCCTGGCTGTGGCCCTTGACACCGTCGACCTGCGTTGCCGCACCTGGCGCTGTACCCAGCAGCCACGGTTGGTAGTCGAAGATGCGCAACCGGGGCTCGGTCCAGGACTCAAGCTTGAGCCAGCCCTGTACCCCGTACAAACCGACGATACGCCCGACCAGGACGCGTCGACCGGCTACTGCCACTTCAGGCTGCCGGCTGCAACTTGCCCGCTTCCTTGACCAGCGCGGCAACCTTGTCGGTCAGCTGGGCGCCCTTGGCGACCCACGCATTGACGCGCTCGACATCCAATTCAAGACGCTTGTCATTGCCAGCCGCAACCGGGTTGTAATAGCCGATATTCTCGATGTTGCGACCATCACGCTTGCTGCGCTGGTCGGTCACGACGACGTGATAGAAGGGGCGGCCCTTGGCGCCACCGCGCGAAAGACGAATCTTGACCATAGTTAAAACTCCAGAGTTGCCGGATCAACGGCAGCTGCACGACAACGTGCATGGTAAACGCGGCATTTTAGCGGGATTTGACGAAAAGGGAAGCGCCGCAGCGCCGCCAACACCTGCACGCAGCGGCAAACCCGCCGCCAGCACGCGCAAGTTCCACACCGGCAACACGCGCCCCGCTGCGGGCGCAATCAACGACTTTCGAGCGCTCGCTCGTTTCCCGCTGGCAATTCTGACACGTTCTTCGGCCGAGCCGGTTACCGCCCCGCGCCAGCGCGCCGCCGGCGCGCTCGTGCCGGGCTCAGGCGTCGCGCGGCAGGGCGATCAGCACACGCTCGATGAAGAGGTGCAGTTCCTTCATGTAATTGGTGAGGAACTCGGCAGTGGAGTCATTGGTGACGGCGCCATCCTCGGTAATCAGCCCCGGGGTGAAATGGATGTACGCCTCCAGTGTGTTCATCAGCGGTGAGTTGCAAAAGCACAACATGCCGCGCAATTGTTGCTGGGCAACCGCGGTGCCGATCGCGCCAGGCGAGGTACCGATCACGGCGGAGGCCTTGCGTGCGAACGAGTTCTTGCCCCACGGCCGGCTGGCCCAGTCGATCGCATTCTTCAGTGCGCCGGGGATCGAACGGTTGTATTCGGGCGTGACGAACAGCACCGCGTCGACCTCGGCGATCGCCTGCTTGAAAGCATGCGCCGTCGGTGGGTAATCGGCGTCGTAGTCGTAGCTGTACAGCGGCAAATCCCTGATCGGGATTTCCGCCATATGCAGCTGCGGCGGTGCGAGCCCGACCAGCGCCTTGGCCAGCAGACGGTTGATGGAGCCGTTGGCGAGGCTGCCGACGATGTAGCCGACTTTGTAAGTAGTCATGCGAAGTTCCTCATCTGGTGACGTGGTGCAGTGACCGCTGGAAACTGTTGCGGCGGGATTTCCCCGTGGACGCGCCCGCGACCGCGTTCGCGGTGGTCAGTAGCCCACGGTGAAGCGCTGCCGCGAATGCTTCGGGGTTTCCAGTTCGTCGACGAAGGCGATCGCGTAGTCCTCCATCGAGATCCAGCTGCGGCCGTTCGCGTCGGCGAGCAATTGCTGGCCACCCAGGCGGAACTTGCCGGTGCGTTCGCCGGGGACGAACTCGGCGGCAGGCGACAGGAACGTCCAGTCGAGCGCGCGCTCGGTGCGCAATGTGTCGAGGAACCGACGACCAGCCTCCGCCTCGGGCCGATACGCGGCGGGAAAGTCCGGGGTGTCCAGTAGCGCGCGGCCGGGCGCCACTTCCAGGCTGCCGGCACCGCCAACCACCAGCAGCCGGTCGACCCCCGCCTGTTTCACCGCGGCGATCAGCAAAGCGGCGTCGGAGGTGGCGAACTTCAGCGCGCTGAGCACCGCGTCGTGGCCGGCCAGCAACGGCGCCAGTTGCGCCGGTTGGTTGGCGTCGCCCTGCTTCAGCACCAAATGCGGCTGGCTGGCCAGCTTGCCGGTCTCGCGCGCGATGCCGGTGACGTGGTGGCCACGCCGGAGCAATTCCGCCACCAGGCGCGAACCGACGCGGCCGCTGACACCGATCAAGGCAATGTGCATGATTGTTTCGCTGTGGCTGAATCGAGCTGATTTCCGCTTTCGTCCGAACCGGCGGGATTGCCGGAAGCGGCGCGGCACGTGAGCAGATGGCCGTCCATCCGCAGTCGATTGGCGCAGCGTCGACGATCACGCCAGACTAACGCCGCGGATGTCAGCAATACGTGGACATCCTCTGTCATTTGTGGAGTGCTTCCCATGCCCGAGCGGAATACTCCGGCGACCCGGATGCCGACGATCTTCCTCGGCCACGGCAACCCGATGAACGCGTTGCAGGACAACGACTGGACGCGGGGCTGGGCTGCGATCGGTCAGCGTCTGCCGCGGCCGCGCGCGGTGCTGGCGGTGTCGGCCCACTGGTATCTGCCCGGCACCGCCGTGACCGCGATGGCGGCGCCGCGCACGATTCACGATTTCGGCGGTTTCCCGCGCGAGCTGTTCGCGGTGCAATACCCCGCGCCCGGCGACCTCGACCTGGTGCGCCGCGCGCGTGAACTGCTGCGCCCGCTCGAAGTACGCGCGGATGTGTCGTGGGGGCTGGACCACGGCACCTGGTCGGTGCTGCGCCACGTGTTTCCCGCCGCCGACGTGCCGGTGGTGCAGCTGTCCATCGACGAGTCGCAGCCACCGGCATTCCACTATGGGCTGGGCCGGCTGCTGCGGCCGCTGCGCGACGAAGGCATCCTGCTGGTCGGCAGCGGCAACGTGGTGCACAACCTGCACAGCTACGCCTGGGGCCGACATCCGGCCGAGCCGTTCGACTGGGCACTGCGCTTTGAGGCGAAGGCGCGCGAACTGATGCTGCAGGCCGATCATCAGGCGCTGATGGACTACGCGGCGTTGGGCCGCGACGCGGAGCTGGCCATCCCCACGCCGGATCATTACCTGCCGTTACTGTACGTGCTCGGCGCCAGCGACCCGGGCGAACCGGTGACGTTCCCGGTCGAGGGCATGGACGGCGGCTCGATCTCCATGCTGAGCGTGCAGTTCGGCTGAACGCCAGGGCGCCCGGACTTCGCCCTGTACCGGTCAAGAGCGGGATGAAACACCGGGGTCACGTTACGGCCAGGACGGCCTTTCAACATGGAGCGAGAGAGCCGACCTTCGCCCCTGCGCCCGGTCAGCGCGGCGGCAGGCCGCCCAGGCCGCCCATGCCCTTCATCGCGCCACGCATCTGCCGCATCAATCCCTTGGTGCCACCGCGCGACAGTTTGGCCATCATTTTTTCCATCTGCATGTACTGCTTCAACACGCGGTTGACGTCCGCCGGCTGCGTGCCGGAACCGCGCGCCACACGCGCACGCCGCGAACCATTCAAGAGATCCGGATGCCGCCGTTCCTTTTTCGTCATCGAGCTGATGATCGCGATCATGCGCCGCATTTCGCCATCATTGACTTTGGACTTGACGCTGTCCGGCAAGCTGGACACGCCGGGCAACTTGTCCAGCAGGCCGGCCAGGCCACCCATGTTGCCCATCTGTTCGAGCTGATCCTTCATGTCATTGAGGTCAAAGCGCTTGCCCTTCATGACCTTCTGCGCGAGCTTCTGCGCCTTTTCCTGGTCGACCTTGCGCTCCACCTCCTCGACCAGCGACAGCACATCGCCCATGCCCAGGATGCGCTGCGCGATGCGCTCCGGATGGAACGGCTCCAGCGCATCGGTTTTTTCGCCGGCACCGATGAACTTGATCGGCCGCCCGGTGACATAACGCACGGACAACGCCGCGCCGCCGCGCGCATCGCCGTCGGTCTTGGTCAGGACGACGCCAGTCAGCGGCAGCGCCTCGGCAAACGCCTTGGCGGTATTCGCCGCGTCCTGCCCGGTCATGGAGTCCACGACAAACAAGGTTTCCACCGGCGTCACCGCCGCATGCAGCGCCTTGATCTCGTCCATCATCGCTGCGTCGACGTGCAATCGGCCAGCGGTGTCGACAATCAGCACATCGATCACTTCGCGCCGCGCCGCTGCAACTGCGGCCTGGGCAATGGCCACCGGCTCCTGCCCTGCTGCGGACGGAAAAAACTTCACGCCAACCTGTTCGGCCAGAATGCGCAGCTGCTCGATCGCCGCCGGGCGGTACACGTCGCAACTGACCACCATCACCCGCTTCTTCTTGCGTTCGGTCAGCAAGCGCGCCAGCTTGGCCACCGTGGTGGTCTTGCCGGCACCCTGCAGTCCGGCCAGCAACACTACCGCCGGTGGTTGCTGGGCGAGGTTCAGCTCCGTGTTGGCCGTCCCCATCACGGTGGTCAGTTCATCGCTGACCACTTTCACCAGCGCCTGCCCGGGAGTCAGGCTCTTCACGACATCCTGACCGACCGCGCGCACCTTGATGCGCTGGATCAGCGCCTGCACCACCGGCAACGCGACATCGGCTTCCAGCAAGGCAATCCGCACTTCACGCAACGCCTCGCGAATGTTTTCGTCGGTCAACCGACCGCGACCGCGCAGACGATTGACGGTGGTGGCAAGGCGTTGGCTGAGTGATTCAAACATGACGAAGCACGAGGTCGGGAGCAGCCAGTGAATATACCAGACGCCCTTGCTGCCCCGTGCCACAGACCCTGGCGACGACGGCGAGTTGCACCCGGAGCTGCCAACCCCTCGCCGCACGACGCGCGCAGCGAGTGAATGCAGACCGTCGTCGACACGAGACAGCCAGTCTGCGAAGAGTGCAACGGCAGCGGTGTTGTCGATCAACGGCTGGCGCAGATGGAGCAGCACTCGACCGAGCTCTCGCGCCGGGTCGTTGCTTCCTGCTGCACTCCGCGCGAGGCCTGTGCGACACTGCGCGTCTATGCTCACCCATGTTTTCACCCTGCTCGCCATCGCGCTGTATCTTGCTGCGGCAGGTGGCCTGGCGCGGCCGCTGCTGAGCGGGCGCAAGCCGCTGAACCGACTCGCGCTGGTGCTGGCCGGCATTGCCGTGCTCCTGCACATGGGCATCCTGCTCGGCATGCACCGCGGCGCGCTGGACCTGCATTTCTTCGCCGCGCTGTCGCTGGTGGCATGTGTCGTCGCCGCGCTGACGTTGCTGGTCAACCTGTCGCGTCCCGTTGCTGCGCTGGGCGTCATCGTGTTTCCGCTGGCGGCGTTGTTGCTGGCACTGGACAGTTTCGTGGCCCCGCCAACGGCGCCGATGCAGATGGACTGGCCGATCAAACTGCATGTCACGCTGGCCTTGCTGGCGTTCAGCGTGCTGTCCATTGCCGCCGTGCTGGCGCTCCTGCTCGCCGCCCAGGAGCGGGCATTGCGCGTGCGCAATTTCGGCGACTGGTTGCGCGCACTGCCACCGCTGACGCGGACCGAAGCGCTGATGTTCCGCCTCATCGGCAGCGGCTTTGCACTGCTTACCGTGGCCTTGCTCAGTGGCGCGCTGTTCATCGAGAACATCCGCGCCCAGCATCTGGTTCACACCACGGTATTGTCGGTAGTGGCGTGGCTGGTGTTCGGCACCCTGCTATATGGACGTTGGCGCCACGGTTGGCGCGGCGCGCGCGCCGTCAACCTGACGTTGCTCGGCATGGTGGTGCTGGCGCTGGCGTTCTTCGGCTCCAAGTTCGTGCTGGAACTGGTACTGCATCGCAGCGTCTAGCCCCAGCCATCCCTTGCCGTCAGACCAGCGCTCAACGACAGGCGTCCAGCGCCTCGACCAGACGCTCCACGCCAACGACCTGCAAATCACCCACGCGGTCCTTCCTGGGCGCATTGGCCCTGGGCACAATCGCGCGTTGAAAACCATGGTGGGCGGCCTCCTTCAACCGCTCCTCACCATTTGGCACGGGCCGGATCTCGCCCGACAGGCCCACTTCGCCAAACACCACGGTGTGCTCGGGCAAGGGGCGATCACGCAGGCTGGACAGCACGGCCAGCAGCACCGGCAAATCGGCCGCGGTTTCCTGCACGCGGATGCCGCCGACGACATTGACGAACACGTCCTGATCGTAAGCCGCCACGCCGCCATGCCGGTGCAGCACGGCCAGCAACATGGCGAGGCGGTTCTGATCCAGTCCCAGGGCCACGCGGCGCGGATTGCCCAATGACGACTGATCGACCAGTGCCTGTACCTCCACCAGCAATGGCCGCGTGCCTTCGCGCGTGACCATCACGGCGCTGCCGGAAGTCGCATTGCTGTGCGTGGACAGGAAAATCGCCGACGGATTGGGTACTTCGCGCAGGCCCTTGTCCGACATGGCAAACACGCCCAGCTCGTTCACCGCGCCAAAGCGATTCTTGAATGCGCGCAAGACGCGAAAGCGGCTGGTGGCCTCGCCCTCGAAATACAGCACCGCATCGACCATGTGTTCCAGCACGCGCGGACCGGCGATGCCGCCATCCTTGGTCACGTGACCGACCAGGAACACGGACGTACCGGTTTCCTTGGCAAAGCGCGTGAGCTTGGCCGCCGACTCGCGCACCTGGCTGACCGAGCCGGGTGCGGCCGGCAGCAACTCGGTCCAGATGGTCTGGATGGAATCGATCACCAGCACCCGTGGCCTTACCACCAGCGCCTGCTCGAGAATCCGCTCGACACAGGTTTCCGCCAGTGCCTGCAGCGGCTCCAGCGGCAAGCCCAGGCGTTGCGCACGCGAAGCGACCTGCGACAGCGACTCCTCCCCGGTGACATACACGCTGGACAAATCCGCACCCAGCGTGCCCAGTACCTGCAAGAGCAGTGTGGATTTGCCGATGCCCGGGTCGCCACCAATCAGCACCACCGACCCTTGTACCAGACCGCCGCCCAGCACGCGATCGAGCTCCCCAATACCGGTGAGCACACGCGCTTCCGTGGTCAATGCGACGGCCGTGAGCGGGGTAACGCGCGCCGCGCCTGCCGCATTGCCGGCATAGTTGGAACGCTGTGCGCCAACCGAGACGGCCACCGCTGAAGCCGGCGTCAACACGATGGCGCTGAGCGTGTTCCACAGGCCGCAGGCGACGCACTGCCCTTGCCATTTGCTGTGTTCGGCGCCGCATTCGGTGCAGACGTAGGCCGTCTTGGCTTTGGCCATGTGCTTTCCCTCGTTGGTACGCGCGCCGTGGCTCGCATTCGCATGCCTTAGCGCGTCAAGTTTTCCATGATGCCCGGGAACGCGTGCCGCTACCACCAGCCGGCTATGACTTTGTCGCGCGCGACCATGGCCACCAACCGTGGCCGGTCTGGGCATACCGGTCGGCGGCACGCTCGAACCGGTTATTCGCACTGACGCCGCCGCACAGCAAGTACAAAGGCAGAAACAGCGGGCCAAACAGCAGGTATTGATAGACATGCGCGCGCTCATGCGCGGCCAGTGATATGCACGGCTCGACACCGCGCCCGGCGCGCTGGGCGTAGGTTTGACACGGCGTATCGAGTTGCGCGCCTGCATGCACGATGACGTTGCCCAACGTGATCGCGCCGCCCTTGCCCCACGGCCAATCGCGTACCACCAACGCCAGCTCGCGACGTTGCCAGCGCAGGCGCGCGCCAAATGGCCAGCCGGCGGCACCAAGCAACAAGCCCAGCAAAGTATTCGGCAGCGTCCACAACATGCCCAATGGCACCAGCGCCACCACCCACCAGGCCGTCGCTGGCGGTCTGCGCACCTTTGCTGCGGTCGGCCGTGCGGAACCTGCACGACGTGCACCCACTGGCGTGGTTGCACCCTTGGAACGTTGCCACCTGCTCACAAACGCATCACCTCGTCCGCTTGGGTTTGCAGCATACCGGCACCATGCTGTCGATCATGAGCCAGCACCATCGAGTCGCTTCCGGAGTCCGCCGTGAACACCCCATTGACCATCCCCTGTCCACACTGCAATGCACTCAACCGCGTGCCGGCCGAGCGTACGGGCGAACAGCCAACGTGCGGTCGCTGCAAGCAGGCGTTGTTCGACGGCCACCCGGTGACCCTGACCACGGCGAACTTCGATGCGGTAACCGGCCGTGGCGACCTGCCCGTGGTGGTGGATTTCTGGGCGCCGTGGTGCGGGCCATGCCTCGGCTTCGCGCCGGTGTTCGTGCAGGCGGCAAGCGAACTGGAACCACGCGTGCGACTGGCCAAACTGGACACCGAAGCCCAGCCACAACTCGCGCAACGCTTTGCCATCCGCAGCATTCCGACGCTGATCATGTTCCATCAGGGACACGAGCTGGCGCGGCAGTCCGGCGCATTGAACGCAACGCAGCTGCGGCAGTTCGTCGAGACCACGCTGGCACGCAAGTGATCAGCGTATGCCCGGCGTACCCGCTCCCGCTGCCTGCCAGTGCAGCCAGTCAATCACCGCAGCGACCGCCAGACGCGGTTTCGCCAGCGGGCGGACAATCCAGTATGCCGGACCCAGCGGCACGTTGAGCTCACCGAACGGGCGCAGCAGGCTGCCATTGGCTACATCGTCTGCAGCCAGGCGATGACGCGCCAGTGCGACGCCCAGCCCCTGCATCGCCGCACGCAACACCAGGTCGGACGAGGTATAGCGCGCACCGCCCTGCAACGCGAGCTTGGCCGGTCCGTACGCCTTCCGCCACAGCTCCCAGGCGGCTTGGGGATCGCGGTCATGCAGCAGGCGCTTGCCAGCCAGTTGCGCGGGTTTCGCTGGACGTCCAGACGTCTGCCACAGGGCGGGACTCATCACTGGATACAACGCGTCATCCATCAGCATCTCGGCATGCAAGGTCGGCCATGGCCCGGTGCCCATGCGGATCGCCAGATCGATCCGGCCATCGTCCAGTGCATCCAGCCGTTGTTCCACCTGCACCGAAAGTTCGATTTTTGGATGCGCATGTTCCAGCGCCGGCAGCCGTGGCAGCAGCCAGCGGATCGCGAACGACGGCGAGGTGGACAGGGTTACCGCGTGTGCCGGACGCGTTTCGCGCAACGCCGCCACCGCCTGCTCGATCTCACGCAATCCTGCCAGCGTTGCCCGCCCCAGCGATTCGCCTTGCGGGGTAAAGACCAGCGGCCCGCGACCGCCCGACACGCGCAGCAATGGCACGCCCAGCCAGCGGTCCAGTTCACCCAGATGCCGGCTCACCGAGGAATGTGCCGTGTGCAGTTCCCGTGCGGCCGCACGGACGCCGCCATGGGTGTAGACCATGGCAAAAGCGCGCAAGGCATTCAGCGGCAGGTCCTGCATGGTCGATATTCTAGACCATAACCAACGCAGTACGGGCCACTGGCATCGCCCATCATGCACGTCACTCGACCATTGCTGAGGACGCCAAGGCATGCATCACCTGCTCGTTCTGTGTGGCCTGCTCGGTGTGGCCGCGATTACGCCCGGCCCCAACAACTTGATCGTGTTGCACGCCGCGGGGCACGCCGGCTTGCGTGGCGCGGTGCCGACGATCATCGGCGTCGTGGCAGGTGGTCTGTTGCTGCTTGCCGTGCTGGCACTGGGCGCGGATGCGGTGTTTGCCGCGCAACCACTACTACGGCGCTGGATCGCCGCCCTCGGTGGGCTGTACCTCACCTGGCTCGGCATGACGTTGGTGGCGGGAGGTATCGCGCCGCGCCGCACCACCGCAGCCCCGCTCAAGTCCACGTTGCCCACCGGCACGTTGGCGCTGCTCGGTTTCCAGTTTCTCAACCCGAAAAGCTGGGTGATGGTGTTGACCATATTGGCGGCGCTGCCCGTGGTCGGTTGGCGTGACTACCTGGCGCTGGCCGGGTTGTTCGTGCTGATCCCCACCCTGTGCCTGCTGCTGTGGGCCGCGCTTGGCGCATACCTCGCGCGCTGGCTGGCGCAGTCACGAATTCGCCGCCGCGTCGATGCCGTCATGGGCGCGTTGCTGGTGGCCTGCGCTGTCCTGCTGCTGACCGCGCCCTGATTTTCCGCCCACAGGAGCTGCCGAAGTGACCCCATGCATACCCCCTCCGACCCGCCGCGTGTTATGTCTCGCCGGCAGTTTGCGCCACGCTTCGTGGAACCGTCGCCTGCTGCGCGCGGCCGCGGTGCAAGCACCGGCGACGTTGCAGCTGGACGTCTACCACGCACTGTCCAGCGTGCCGCTGTTCGACGAGGACCTGGAACAACGCGAGCCAGCCGGCCCGGCCGGCGTGCGGGCGCTGCGCACGGCAATCGCCGCTGCCGATGGTTTGCTGGTCGCCACGCCCGAATACAACCAGGCCATTCCCGGCGTACTGAAGAACGCGTTGGACTGGCTCTCGCGCGAAAG
>DAITPL010000038.1:7381-23856 GCA_036833615.1 Rhodanobacter sp. | reverse complement strand
TTTCTTCCAGGTAGCGTGCGGCCTTGAACAGAAACATGCCGGAGTTCCAGTCGTAACCGCCATCAGCCACATACGATTGCGCGGTCTCCAGATCAGGCTTTTCGACGAAACACTCAACGCGGTACGCGCCATCGCCCACGGACTCGGCGCGACGGATATAGCCGAACCCGGTTTCCGCGCGGTCGGGGCGGATCCCGAAGGTCACCAGCCAGCCTTGCTCGGCCAATGGCACGGCTTGCGTGACCGCTGCCACGAACGCCGCAGTGTCACCAATCAAGTGATCCGCCGGCAACACCAGCAGCAGTGCTTCCGGGTCGCGTGCCAGAGCCTGCAGCGCGCCCAGCGCGATGGCTGGCGCGGTATTGCGCCCGACCGGTTCCAGCACAATCGTGGCGCCGTCGATGCCAGCTTCCAGCAGCTGGTCAGCGGCAAGAAAACGATGGCCATCGTTGGCGACCACGATCGGCGCAGCGACATTCGGCAGCTGTTGCGTGCGCGCGATCGTCTGCTGAAACAGCGTGCCCTTGCCAGCCAGCGCGAGGAACTGCTTGGGCAGATTCTTGCGCGACACCGGCCACAGACGCGTGCCGCTGCCGCCACTGAGGATGAGGGGAATCAACATGGGGGCAAGCATACCTTTTGCGGAAGCCCGGTGTGTGCACCCGGCTTCACGGCTTCACGAGCTTCGTGGGCTTCACGGGTTTCGACGGCTTCAGCGGCTTCGCAGGGCGGGCACTGCCCGCCGGCTTTTCCTTGCACCCCTGACATTTGCAGGGACATCGCGGCGGCGGGCAGTGCCCGCCCTACGGGACATCGCGGGGCGAGACTATGGCAACGGAACGTTGCGGCTGTCGGCAAGCTGGGTCATCACGCGGTGCAGGCCATCGTGCCAGTCCGGCAACGGGAAAGCGAAGTGCCGCTGGAAGCCGCTGTTGTCCAGCAGCGACCATGCTGGGCGCACGGCCGGCGTGGGGAATTCGGCGCTGTCGATCGGCAGGACTCGGGGTGGATGGGCGAGGACACCCAGCGCCGCAGCTTCAGCGAAGATCGCGCTGGCGAAACCGTGCCAGGTGGTGGCGCCGCTGGCGACCAGGTGGTACGTACCCACCAGGCCGCGGCGCTGCGTGGCGTCGGACTGCACCCAGCGATCGAGTGCGGCGAGGCTGGCCTCGACGATCAGCAAGGTGGTGGTTGGGGCGCCATGCTGGTCGGCAACCACCCGCAGCTCCGCGCGCTCGGCCGCAAGGCGCAACATGGTGCGCAGAAAGTTGTGGCCGTGTGCGGCGTAGACCCACGCCGTGCGGAACAGCAGGTGATCCGCGCCGCTGTCACGCAGTGCCAGCTCACCCGCCAGCTTGCTGCGGCCGTAGGCGGCGAGCGGGCCGGTGGGTGCGTCCGTTGCGTAGGGTCGCGGCTGCCGGCCGTCAAATACATAATCCGTGGAGTAGTGGACCACCAGCGCGCCGTGCGCTGCGGCCCAGTGTCCGATCATGCCGACGGCATCACCGTTGACGCAGGTGGCCAAGGCCTCCTCACGTTCGGCACGGTCAACAGCCGTATAGGCGGCCGTGTTGATGATCACTTCCGGCCGCACACGGTCGAGCAGCGGGATGAGGCCGGGCGGGTCGGCAAGGTCGGCAACCTCGCTGCGCGCCCCGTCATGCAACGCACCATCGCGCGTGGCAACAGTCAGCTCGCCGCGGCTGGCCAGGCCACCATGGTCGACAAACGTGCGGCCAAGCTGGCCGTTGGCGCCCAGCAGCAGGATTCTCACGGCATGAAGACCGGTAGCCGCTCCGCGGCAACCTCGTGCAGGAACGGCGAAGCGCGGTCCTTGTCGGACAGCACGGGTTCGCTCACGGGCCAGTCAATACCCAGCGCGGCATCATTCCAGCGGATGCCGGCGTCTGCGGCATGGTCATACAACGCCGTGCACTGGTAGGTGAACGTCGCAAAGTCCGAGACGACGCAAAATCCGTGGGCGAAACCTTCCGGTATCCACAGGTGGCGGTGATTGGCGGCAGTGAGCATCGCCGCGGCATGCTGCCCGAATGACGGTGAACCGCGGCGTATGTCGACGGCAACGTCGTACACCTCGCCATCCAGCACGCTGATCAACTTGGCCTGCGGATTCGGCCATTGATAGTGCAGCCCGCGCAGCACGCCGCGTGCCGAACGCGAAACGTTGGACTGGATGAGTTCGGCGGCAATGCCGGCCTTCTTGAATGCGGCCCGGTTGTAGCTTTCGTAGAAGAAGCCGCGCGCATCGCCGAATACCTGTGGCTCCAGGATCAACACCCCGGGCAAGCTGGTCTCGACAACCTTCATCGAACGCGTCCTTGCTCCAGCAGTTGACGCAGGTAGCGTCCATAGCCGGTCTTGGCCAGTGGCGTGGCCAGGCGCAGCAACTGCTCCTCGTCAATCCAGCGATTGTTGAACGCGATCTCCTCCGGGCAGCACACTTGCAGGCCTTGCCGGTTCTCGATGGTCTGGATGTAGTTGCCCGCTTCCATCAGCGATTCGTGGGTGCCGGTGTCAAGCCAGGCGAAGCCGCGGCCCAATTGCTCCAGATGCAGCGAGTTGTCATTGAGATAGCAGCGGTTGAGATCGGTGATTTCCAGTTCGCCGCGTGGCGAAGGCTTCAGCGCCGCCGCGAAATCGCACACCCGCTCGTCGTAGAAGTACAGGCCTGTGACGGCGTAGTTCGACTTGGGCTGGGCCGGCTTTTCCTCCAGCCCGATGACCCGGCCGCTGGCATCAAAGTCGGCTACGCCGTAGCGCTCGGGGTCTTTCACCCGGTAGCCGAATACGGTGGCGCCGTGCTCGCTGGTAGCGGCGCGCTTGAGCCGCTCGGTCAACCCGACACCATAGAAAATATTGTCGCCGAGTACCAGACAGCTGGGTTTGCCGGCAATGAAATCGCGGCCGATGGTGAACGCCTGCGCCAGGCCGTCCGGCGATGGTTGCACGGCGTACTGGATGTCGATGCCCCACTGCGAGCCATCGCCGAGCAGCCGCTGAAACATCTCCTGCTCGTGCGGCGTGTTGATGACCAGCACCTCACGAATGCCGGCCAGCATCAGCGTGGCCAGTGGGTAATAGATCATCGGCTTGTCGTACACCGGCAGCAGCTGCTTGCTGATGGCGCGCGTGATCGGATGCAGGCGTGTGCCGGAACCGCCGGCGAGGATGATGCCTTTGCGTGTATTGCTCATGCGTCAGCCCTTGCCGAACCCAGGCGTTCCATGCGGTAGCTGCCGTCGAGCACGCGTCGCACCCAGGGTTGATTTGCGAGATACCAGTCGACCGTGTGCGCCATGCCGGTGGCAAACGATTGCGACGGCCGCCAGCCCAGTTCGCTTTGCAGCTTGCTGGAATCAATGGCGTAGCGCCGATCATGACCGGGGCGATCCTTGACGAACGTGATCAGTGATTCGCGCGCGCGGCCGTCGGCCAATGGCTGGTGGGTATCGAGCAAGGCGCAAACGGTCTTCACCACGGTGAGGTTTTCCTGCTCGGCATTGCCGCCGACGTTGTAGGTTTCGCCGACACGCCCGGCGTCCAGCACGCGGCGGATCGCGCTGCAGTGGTCGCCGACAAACAGCCAGTCGCGGACATTGCGGCCATCGCCATAGACCGGCAACGGCTCGCCCGCAAGCGCCTTCTGGATGATCAGCGGAATGAGCTTTTCCGGGAACTGGTACGGGCCGTAGTTGTTCGAACAGTTGGTGGTCAGCGTCGGCAGGCCGTAGGTGTGGCGGAACGCACGCACCAGATGGTCCGACGCCGCCTTGGAGGCGGAATACGGCGAGTTCGGCGCGTATGCGGTGTGTTCGGTGAACTTGCCCTCGGCCCCAAGCGAGCCGTACACCTCGTCGGTCGACACGTGCAGGAAGCGGAACGCCGCGCGCGCGTCGCCTTCCAGGTTGCGCCAGTAATCGCGTGCCGCTTCCAGCAGCGCCAGCGTGCCGACCACGTTGGTCTGGATGAATTCGCCAGGGCCATCAATGGAGCGATCCACATGCGATTCGGCGGCGAAATTGACGATGGCGTCGGGGCGGTGTTCGGCGAGCAGGCGCGAGATCAACGCCCGGTCACCAATGTCGCCGTGCACGAAAACGTGCCTCGCGTTGCCGGCAAGTGCGCTCAGGGTGTCCAGATTGCCGGCGTAAGTCAGCTTGTCCAGATTGACCACGCGCAAGCCATCTGCGACCGCCTGCAACACGAAATTGGCACCGATGAAGCCAGCACCGCCAGTGACCAACAGCGTCCTGGCGCCGATGGTTGGATGATTCATCGCATACGTCCTTCTGAAAAGTTGGCGGGCAGTGCCCGCCCTACGTGCAGCCTCCGTATCGACCCGCACCCTTGGCGCATGGCCGTGGTAGGGCGGGCACTGCCCGCCGTGCGCAAGACGTCGGTGCTGACCTGCACCTCCGCTACGCACCTCGGTAGGGCGGGCACTGCCCGCCGCCGTTGGCAGGGTAAATCCCGGCACTGATCAAGTACATTTCTGCAGGTCCACAGCGCGCTGCGTGGTACGGCCGCTGGCTGGTCAATCCTCAATGATGCCCGTTTTCGTGCATGCGACCAAGTCGCACAATCCCGGCGCAACCCGTGTTCGAAAGCGGTACCGGTACCTTTTGCCTGCTCGTCGATGAATGCGCAAGACCGCGCAAATGGCGGCAATCCGCGGCATAGAAGGTAAGATGGGGAACTTGGCGGCACCGCAATCAGTGCGTTCAGCGAACCATGGAGAAATCATGAAAGCAGGTGAAAAGCAGAGCCAGTATGGCTTTGGCACGCGGGCGATTCACGCCGGGCAACACCCTGATCCCAGCACCGGCGCCATCATGACGCCGATCTACGCCACCTCGACTTATGTGCAGCGGAGCCCGGGCAAGCACCAGGGTTATGAGTATTCGCGCACACAAAATCCCACCCGCATGGCCTACGAGCGCTGCGTGGCGGATCTGGAAGGCGGCGTGGCCGGCTTTGCATTCGGCTCGGGCATGGCAGCGGCAGCGACCGTGCTGGACCTGCTTGATTCCGGCAGCCATGTCATGGCGATGGACGATCTGTACGGCGGTACCTATCGCTTGTTTGAAAAGGTGCGTCGACGCTCGGCCGGGCTGGATTTCAGCTTTGTCGACCTGAATGATGCGGCGGCGATGAAGGCCGCACTCAAACCCAACACACGCATGATCTGGGCCGAGACGCCGACCAACCCGATGCTCAAGCTGGTGGACCTGGCCAAGGTGGCCGCGTTTGCGCAGAAGCACGGGTTGCTCCTGGTGGTGGACAACACCTTCTGCTCGCCGCTGGTGCAGCGCCCGCTGGAGTTTGGCGCCGACCTCGTGGTGCATTCGGCCACCAAGTACATCAATGGCCATTCCGACATGGTTGGCGGCATCGTTGTGGCCAGCACTGATGCACTGGCTGAGCGCATGGCGTTCCTGCAGAACTCGGTCGGTGCCATCGCCGGTCCCTTCGATGCGTTTCTCGCCATGCGTGGTTTGAAAACCCTGCATTTGCGCATGCGCGCGCATTGTGCCAATGCGCTGGAACTGGCCAAGTGGCTGGAGCAGCACCCCGCGATTGAGCGCGTGATCTATCCCGGCCTGAAGAGTCACCCGCAACACGCGTTGGCCAGGCGCCAGATGCACGGCTTTGGCGGCATCGTGACGATCGAAGTGAAGGGTGGCTTGAAAGTCGCCAGGCGCATGCTGGAACGCTGCAAGCTGTTTTCGCTGGCCGAATCGCTCGGCGGTGTCGAAAGCCTGATCGAGCATCCGGCGATCATGACGCACGCTTCGGTGCCGGCCGCCAACCGGAAACGGTTGGGTATCAGCGATGGATTGATCCGGTTGTCGGTGGGGGTGGAGGATGCTGGCGATCTGATCGATGAACTTCGATTTGCGCTGACCTAGGGCGCGACCGCATGCAATCCAACGTGAGGCTCGTTCAGCGACGACGCCAGGTGATGGTGTCGCTATTCAGCGATCTGAGCGAAAGCCTTCGGCAGCCGGAGTTCTGGGCCTATTCGTCGTGGCTGGACATTGTGACCCGCTATCGCAAGTTGTATCTGGGAATGCTGTGGGCCCTGATTCCTCCACTCGTTTATGTATTTGGCCTTGGCTACATGTATTCGGCCATTTCTGGCCGTGGGCCAAACTTCATTGCCCACCTGGGCCTGGGATGGGCCCTGTGGCGCATGACCACCATGGTCGTCAATGACTCGTCGGGTATCTACTCCAATTACAAGGCATTTATCCTGGATGGGCGCACCTGTCTTACGGATTTTATTTTGCGCGCCATGGCGAAATCGATTTTTTATTTCGCTTTCGCGTTTGTAGTTGTGCTCGTTGTGTTGCTGCGTGAGCCCTCCGTGCATTGGCAGGGCATGCTGACAATGCTGGTGACGCTTCCCATTTACCTGTTCAACCTGCTGTGGTTTTGCGTGGCGGTTTCATTGCTCGGCGCACGCTACCCCGACGTGCGCGAGTTCATCAGCACGATCTTGTTGTTCGGGTTCTTTTTGACTCCCATTCTATGGAATGCGCAAACCCTTCCGGTGGGATCGATGCGGGGAACCATCGCCCGCTTCAACCCGGCGTTCCATTTTGTGGAGCTGGTGCGCGCACCGGTCCTGGGCGAGCATATTGAACAGCTCTCTTTGGTGGTGGTCGCGGCGATGACTCTGGGCGGATGGATATTGGCGGCGTGGCTGTATCGGCGTTACGCGCGATTCGTACCGCTATGGGCTTGAGGATCAATTGGTGAGCGCGCACATCCAGGTACGCAACCTGTCGCTGGAGGTTCCTCTGTATTTGCAGAGCGACCGCTCCGCCAAATCTTGGGTCCAGACTCTTCTGGGTGCTGCTACGGCGCGACCGAAACGGCAGTTCCTGACCATCCTCGACGATGTTTCGTTTCGTATCGAGGAAGGCGATCGGCTTGCGCTGATTGGTCGCAACGGGGCTGGCAAATCGACCCTGCTCCGGGTTCTCACCGGGGCTTTCGTTCCCACGCTGGGTACGGTTGAGGTGTCCGGCAGCCGTCAGGCCTTGTTGAATATCTCCCTGGGCTTCAACGCGCAGGCGACCGTGATGGAGAACATCTATCTGCGTGGCACGGCCATGGGCATCCATACGTCGCAACTGAAAGCGCTGGTAGAGCCGATCCTTTCGTTTGCAGGTCTCCTGGAGGTGGCACAACGTCGCCTTCACACGCTTTCCTCGGGCCAGAAGATGCGGCTGGGCTTTTCCATTGCGACCTCGGTGGAGCAGGACATCATCCTGATGGATGAATGGCTGGGAGCAGGTGACGCCGAGTTTCTCAAGCTTGCCAAAGAACGCATGAATGACCGTGTCCGCGGCAGCAAGATCATCGTGCTGGCAAGCCACAACAATTCTCTGCTCAAGCGCATTTGCAACAAGGGTTTGGTACTGGACCGGGGAAAGGTCGTGCACTTCGGCGGGATCGATGATGCGCTGGAGGTTTACAAGAACCTGGTCAACCCGAAGGTGGTTGCTGGCGTGCCTGCAGGATAGATTCGAAGTCGACAGCATGCAGGAGAACCAGCCGTTGGCTGGCCGGATCGCGCGTTTGCAGGGCCTGCCCAACGCGTGGTCGATATTTTCCGACGTGACCTTGTAACTGACGGAAGAGTGTGTGCGTATCCTGCTTGTCACCTATGAATTCCCTCCGGGCCATTCGCCGCGAGCTCTGCGCTGGTGCTATCTGGTGCGGGAACTGGTGCTGCTCGGCCACGAAGTGCATGTGTTGGTCCCGGATATGGGCGACCCCGGCGTGACGTTTCCAGCGGCGCCCGGCGCGGTGCGTTTCCATCGCACCTTCGCGGGGCCGCTGGCGACCCTGGTGAGAAGGCTCACCGGCAAAGGGCGGCGGAGGCATGCCAACCGGGCGCGCGGGATCGAGGCAACGGTGGGAACCACAGCGGGGCTGAACTGGAAAGGACGCCTGGTAGAGTGGCTCAAGGCGTGCGTGGGCGCAGTATTGTTTCCTGATGCGCGTGCCGAATGGTCGCCTTGGGCGACCGCGGCGCTGAAGCGTTTGCTGGTTTCGGTGCCTCCCGATGTTGTGGTGACTTCGCACGAGCCGGCGTCGACACTGTCATTGGGCAGGCGGGCGCACCGCCTGGGCTTTCGGTGGGTCGCCGATCTGGGCGATCCGGTCTGTGCCCCGTATACCCCTCGCCGCTGGCGCGCACGAGCGCGGGCACTCGAAGTGGCGGTGGCCGCCGAGGCCGACCTCGTGCTGGTTCCCAATGAGCGGGCGCGGGAGCTGCTGGCGGCACGGCACGGCCTGACGCCAGATCGGTGCATGGTTCTTTCGCAAGGGTATGATGATCGGCGCTTGCCGACGTCGTCCGCTATGCAGCGTTCACCGGTGGTTCCGGATCAGCTGGAGTTGCTCTATACCGGTCGCCTGTACCCTTTCCGCAATCCAGGCCACCTGATTCAGGTGCTCGGTACCTGCCGCGGCGTGCGACTGACCCTTGTCTTGGGTGATCCGCCACCGCGAGGCACGTTGGGCGGTGGCGATCTTCAAGGCCGCCTGCGGGTTCTCGGGCCGCTTCCACATGAGCAGGTATTGGTCCTTCAAGATCAAGCGGACGTTTTGCTCAGCCTCGGCAACCGCGGGATGCCGTCACAGGTACCCGGTAAACTTTTCGAATATTTCGGCGTTGAAAAGCCGATCCTGCATATCCAGGGTGGTGCGGACGATGCAGCGTTGCCCATTCTCGAGCGACTTGGCCGGGGATGGTCGTGCCCTGACGACGCATCGGCGATCGCCATGATGCTTGATCGCTTGCGTGAACAAAAAATCGCCGGCCAGTTGTTTTCGGGTTTGCAGCTGTCGCCGGTGCCGGCCTATGCGGTCTCGGCGCTGGGGCGGCGATTGTCCGGCCTGCTGACGGAAACCATCAAGCGGGCAGCGGGTGAACCCGGGCGGGCACCCGGGGATCATTCGGATAGATGAATTCGAGAAGGAATCCATCAATGACGCAAAGTCACGGCGGCACGGTTTCGACGAGGCGCCCGCAGACGAGTGATTTGTCGGTTACCGGGCCTGGTTACGTCGGGTTGTCGGGCGGCGTGCCTTGTTTCGGACTCCAGCGGTGATCCGGCGAGGAAAACGGCGTGCCTGGTGGTGGAGTGTGGCGGCCATTGTGCTGGCGGTCGGTGCAGGCCTTTTCCTTTTGCGATCTGGCATGCAAGCGGGCCCGTTGCCGCAGAGTATCGACCTGAAGAAAAGCGACTTCATGGTCTTCGGCGGCAATTACGACAACCAGATGCGCGAAGGATTCCGGCCGCGCGCCGATATCGCGGCGGTGAGGCTGACCCATCCGCTGGACTGGAACATGGATCCATTCCATGACCGCAACTGGCGCTATCAGCTCAGCGCGTGGCGCATGCTCAATCCGATCTGGGCCCGGTGGTATGGCCGCGACTGGTCGCGGCTGGTTGCGGAGGTGATGCCGTGGGTGCACGACTGGTACGTTTACCACGTCGTGCTGAAACGCTCATCCGATTTTGCGTGGTACGACATGGCGGCTGGCTACCGGGCGCAGCACTTGGCCATGTTGCTGCATCTGCAGAAGGAGCATCTGATTGCCTTGACGCCAGAGCAGTTGTCCGAAGTCCGGACACTGGCCAGGTTGCACATGAGAAAACTGCGTGACCCGACTTTCGTGACCCACGGCAATCACGGTATTTTCCAGATTCACGGGCTTCGCCTCCTGTGTCTGTCGTGGCCGGATGCTGCCTGCCGCGGTGAGGAAGCCTATTCGTCACGCCTGATGGCAGATTTGCTCCATTCGCAGTTTGGTTCGTATGGCGTCCACACCGAAAATTCTCCCGCCTACCACCTGTTCGTATTGACCATTTTTTCCGGCATTCGTCCGGCTTTGTATCCGTCCATTGCGCGCGATTTCGGGCAAACCCTGTCGGATGCGCGGGCAGTCGCGCCATGGTTCACCTTGCCTGACGGAAGTGTGGCACCGATGGGGGATAGCGCCGGCGGTGGTGCGTCCTTTCCGAAAAGCTGGAAGCCCGCGTGTTCATCGCGGGATCTGGCAGGACACTGTATCGTCAGCAAGGATCTTGTTTCCGCCGGGTATGCGGTCATCCGCACTGCGCCAGGCGTACCCAGGGCGCAATCGTCGATGTTGCTCGTCGGCGGCAGCACCATGGCCCCAAAGAGCCACGATCACGCCGACGAGCTGGGCTTTGTTTTGTACAATGCCGGCAGGCCCTTGCTGGTGGATTCCGGAAAGTACTCCTACAACAAGGACCGCTGGCGCAATTACTTCATCAGTGATCGCGCCCACAACGTGGTCGGGCTGGAAGGCGTCGCATTTGGCCCCGCGGACACCGTGACGGACGGCTCGGCCTTGTCGCGCATGGTGAGGCGTGGGAACACGTACACCGTCGACGGCATGGTTCGGCGCACCGGTGGATTTACCCATCAGCGGCGCTTTGTCTACCGACCAGGCCAGTCGCTGACGATTACCGACCACGTCGTCGCGAAACAGGGTTCACGGCCGGTAGCTTACTGGCACTTGGCGCCGGACGTGACTGCAAGGCCGATGCCCGATGGCGTTGGCCTGATTGCACGTGGAGCGCTGGTAGGGCACCTCGTATTGCGCAAGGGAGACTGCAGGCTTTCGGTGGTCAAGGGCCGGGAGGGCACCGATATCCAGGGCTGGGTCAGCCGTTCCTATTTAAAGCGTGTGCCTGCAGCAGTGGTCGAATATCATTGTGCGGCTGGCGTGCGGGACATCGAGACCGAAGTGCTGTTGGGCAAAACGGTGGCCTCGGATGTGCCGGGATCCAGGTAGCAGTCACCAGCTGTCCGGCGCCTGTGTGCCGCATTGTCCGGCTGATGTCCCGCATCCCGTCCACAAGGGAGGCAAGGGCGGGCGAGAACCCGAGCCGGTTGATGGAGCAATTTCTGGCCATGTCTGATCACGAACCGCAACACGACCGCAGCTTGTCGGGACCCGGGCCGTCGACCCCGCTCCAGAGCGAGCTCGATCTGCTGCGGACGACAAGCCGTCGCGACCAGCAGGAGATCGAAGCCCTGCAGCACGACTTGCTGGTGGCGCGGGACGATGCGGGACGGGCGTCCAGGCGTCTGGCCGAAGCCGAGAGTCACCTCAGCCAGGCGCGCGGAAAAATCGAGTTGCTTGAACACTCGACCTCCTTCCGCTTCGGCAATGCGCTGGTGATGTCGGTCAAATCGCCTCGCCGTTTGCTTGGTTTGCCACGTCAACTTTGGGCAGTCGTGCGCGGTTCAGGGCGCCAGTCTCCGGCCGCGGCGCCAGTGGTGGCGCCAGCGCCGGTTGATGAGGGCACGCGGGGTGAGCCGCCGGCGCGAACGCCACCGCCAAGCACGACCGGGCGCGGAGGGGGGGCCGCCGGAGCAGCCGTTGCCTCGAATCTCCGTGATCTTCGCATTGCGGCAGTCATGGATGAGTTCACCAAAGCATGTTTTCTCCCGGTCTGCCGGATTTTTCCCCTGCACTCTGCCCGTTACGAGGAGCAACTGCTCGCCTGTCGCCCGGATATCCTGCTCGTGGAATCCGCTTGGCGCGGTGAGGAGGATTCCTGGCGACACATGGTCGCCGGCCGCTCCGGCGAGCTGCTTGGTTTGCTGGACATGTGCCGACGGCGAAATATCCCCACGGCATTCTGGAACAAGGAAGACCCGTCCCACTTCGACACGTTTCTCGAAACTGCGCGGTTGTTCGACCACGTTTTCACGACCGATATCGACAGCATCCAGGGCTATCGTGACGCGCTGGGGCACAATCGTGTCCATCTGCTTCCGTTTGCCTGTCAGCCACATATCCACAACCCGGTGGTTACTGCGGAAAGAAAGCATGGTTTCAACTTTGCCGGGTCCTACTACCGCCAGTATCCCGAGCGTTGTGAGGATTTCGATCGTATCGTGTCGACCACATCAGCGGTGGCGCCGGTGGTGATCTACGACCGCAACAGTACGCGGGGCGATCCGGCCTTTGTGTTTCCGAAACGGTATGCCGCCATGCTCAAACCGGCCTTGCCGTATCACCGGATCGATGAGGCCTACAAGGGCCATCGATTCGCCATCAACATGAATACCATCAAGCAGTCCCAGACCATGTTCGCCCGCCGGGTCTACGAATTGATGGCCTGCAATACGGTGGTGGTGAGCAATTATTCGCGGGCGCTGAGAAGCCTGTTTGGCGACCTCGCGATTGCAACCGACCGGATATCGCTGCTGGAGCAACGCCTGCGCCCGCTGGTCGATGTGCCCGAAAACCTGCGCCGCCTGCGGTTGCTTGCGTTGCGCAAGGTACTGACCGAGCACACCTACGCACACCGCGTGCAGTACCTGGCGTCCCGCGTGCTGGAGGTTTCACCTGTGCTGCAATCACCCAGTGTCATCGCGGTGGCGCGGGTGGATGGCGAGCATGAAGTGGCGGCCGTGCTTGCCAGTTACCGGAGCCAGCGACATCCAGATCGGCGCCTGATTCTGGTCGTTGCCAGCGGCACCGTTTTGGCGCCGCGACCCGAGAACCCCGGCATTGACGTGATCCGTGAAATCGACGCCACGGGAATTCGGCCCGACAGGGACTTTCCGCAGCAATACATGGCCTGCCTGCATCCCGGGGATTACTACGGACCGCATTACCTTTCGGATCTGGCGCTTGCCACCCAATACAGCGATGCGGATTGCATCGGGAAGGGCTGCCATTACCAGGCCGATGGTGACCGCGCGATACTGGTCGGAAACGACCGCTACCGGCCCGACAGCCGGCTGCAACAACGGTCGAGCATGATCAGGTGTGCTGCGCTGCATGAGCACAGCCTTGCCGCCTGGCTGGATGCGGGGAAATCCGGGGCAGCCGTGCTTTCGGGGCAATCCATTGACGAGTTCAGTTACTGTCGTGACGGTGCCGGACGGTCGGACCTTGCGGTTGACGTTGATGGTTCCGGGGTAAATCAGGGCGTCGACATGGCGACGATTCTGCAGCGTGCCGAAGCGCTGGTTCGCTTGAATCGACCTGCGCGAGTGCGGCGCGCATCGGCTGAGGTCAATGACCGGCGCGCGGACTTCCGGGCGACGCCGGTACGCAACAGCACGCTCGTTGTCGCGGAAGCGGAAAGTCAATTGGACTGCGCGGGTGATGATGCGGATCGGGATTTTTTCCTGTGCGTCGCCTCGTCCAACCGGAGCTTTCGCGAGATCGGCGGTCATGAGTTGATGCAGGGGGACGAATCCAGCCTGGATGACTTGCTGGAGGCGCATGCGTATGCGCGAGTGACCGCGCGGGCGCCTGGGCCAGTGCTCTGCCGTGTGTTGAAGGCGCATGCTGCCGCGTACGTGATGGACGTCCGTGTGACCGATCTTGATCTGCAGGATGCGGCAGGGACACCGCCAGCGTGGATTGACTTGTTGAACGAAGGTTTTCCACGCCTCAGCGTGATTCTCGATCGCGCTGAATCGGCTGCTGTACTGGCGCAGGTTCTTGGGCGGCGGCCACCGCCCGGCTTGTGCGGGTTCGTTTGACATGACTTGCCGGCACCCACCGATCAGCTTCACGACTCCGGCCCTCCCTGCGGGATCAGTCATGACCGGGCACCCAAGGCAAAACCGCTTGTTTGCGCCCCGATGCCGGCGGGTGCGATGACCGCTCGTGACGAACTCACGCTGAAGGCTGCGCGGGCTCGCATACGCGAGCTCGAGGCGCGGCTGGAGGAACACCGCCACGGCGCCGAAGCGGCCCAGGCGCAACTGGCGCGCATCACCGGCAGCCGCACCTGGCGGATATTGTCGTTGCTGCGGCGGGCCGTGTTCCGGGCGGGCAGGCCCCCCAGCACCGCACCGGCTCCCGTGGAACGGCGAGCCGAAAAACTCCCCATGGTCGATCCGACGGGCCCCGCGGCGAGTTTCATGGCGCTTCTGCCGGCCGAGTCGACGGTGATTGGTACAGCGCAGGCAGATGATCCCAACGGGGTACTGCGGCGGATTGACCTGCGTTCGGTGTTTCGCCCGGTACCGGCGGCAGCCGGTCGTGCCGGTTCGGCCGCCATCCCCCTGGATGACACCTCTGCCTTTTTTTCCAAGGCGGAGTCGACTGCTGCCCACCTGGGGTTTGTGGGCAGCGAGGATCTTTTGCGGCAGATAGCCTTTGACGCTCAGGTCGCGTGTCTCTGGCCGACAACTTGGCGCGAGCGGTTGGCGCATGGCCGGCTCGACTTCGTGCTGGTCGAAGCGATCCGCCACAAGAACCCGGGTGACTGGCGCGATGCCTTCGCTGGCGCTGGGACGCGTCGCGAGCAGCTGTGCGAGATGCTGACCGGGTGTCGCACCCGTGGCATACCCGTGGTGTGCTGGTTTCGGGAAGCGGTTTCCAGTCTGGACGAGTGGACGTGGCTGTGCCCGTACGCCGACGCGCTGTTTGCCCATGATCCCGAAGTGGCGCAGCGGCTGCGGATCGACCAGCCTGGCCGCATCGTTGAATGGCTGCCGCCCGCCGTCCAGCCGGCGCGGCATAACCCTTGGATCAACCCGTCGTTGGTTCGGGCCAGGTCCTGCGCCGCACAACAGGTGTTTTTCGATGGACTGGCAGCCTGCCTTGCGGACGGGTTGCCGTCGGAGCTGGCCAATCCGGGTGATGCGTTGTTGTTGGCCGATAGCCGGTGGGACGTATCCGCCGTGCAGGCCAGCGCGCATCCCGCAATAGCGCGACTGTCGCTGGGCAGGCTCGGCGAGGTCGATCGGAACGTCTTGCTGCGGCTGGTCGGGGCCGAGTTCTTCAACCGGGGCGACAGCGCGGAAGATCAGCTCCGGCAGATGGAAGCCGCGGCTTGCGGCGCGCTGGTGGTCGGTCCCGGGGTCATGCCTTTGCTGGAAGTGGAAGGAACGGGCGGAGGTGACATGGCATCGTGGAGCAGGATTCTGTCGGATCCTGTCCGGCGCATGCGCGCAGCACACCTCAAGACGCGGCTCGTCTTGTCGCAGCACTGCATCGTCGACCGCCTGCAAACCATGGCGGCAAAGCTTGGTAGCGGTGCCTGCTTTGCGCCGGCCACGCCGAAGGTTGCGTGCCTTCTGGTCACCCGTCGTCCCGAGTTGCTGGGCGAATGCCTGCGTCGATTTCGCGCGGATAGCTACCCCAACAAGGAATTGATTGTCGTCGTGCATGGCACTGATGCGGACTTGCGCGGGATCCGCGCCTCGATTGGTCCGGGGGAGTCGATCCAGCTGTTGCGGCTCGGCGACCGGTATGGGCTGGGCGCCTGCCTCAACTTCGCCTTCGAGCATACCGAGGCCACGTATTGGGCCAAGTGGGACGATGACGACCTGTACGGCCCGCATTACTTGTCGGATTTCATGTTGTATCGGCGCGCCATCGACTTTGACGTTGCGGGCAAGCCGATGGCCTTCACGTTGCTGGACGATGCGGACGAGTTGCGCTGGGACTCCCGTTGGGGCAAGCGGGCCAATCTGCTGCGCACCGGCGTCGATACCGCCAACACCGGGGTCGCTGGCGCGACTTTGTTCGGTCATCGCCGGGTGCTCGAGGCCAACCCGTTCCCGGAGCACTGCCGCGCCGGCACCGATACGGCCTTTTTGCGAAGCTGCCATGAACGGGGTTGGAATTTGCTGTCGACCGATCCGTTCAATTTCGTCCGCTACCGTACCGCTCGTGCAGGCTTTCACACGTGGCAATTGACTGACCAGAGCATTCGCGATCGCACCGTGGGGATCGGCACCCGGCGCGACATCGTGGCACAGGCATTCGTTTGAAGGGCGCTGCGCAGCGTGGCTGATCGTTCCGGGAGTACTTCTTGACCCCGGATGGTATGCTGTGTGGTCGTCCCCCTCGTGCTAGTGGGTGGCGGTCGCGCACTCGTTCGGAACAAAACACGCTGGCGGGCCTTCGTTGTTCAAGCAAAATTGGTTCGGCCCGGTCGTGTGTCGCAGACAGCTTGAGCGAAGCCATTGATCCGCCACCGGGACAGTCGTTCGTGAGTACCTTGTTTCTCAAACTGGTGACCTTGTTGGCCGGAGCCGCCACCGCAGCCTTTCTCGCCGCGGGGTGGGCGCAGCGTGACGCGACCTATGCCGCGGTCGGCATCGTCGCCTTTCTGCTGCTGCTCGTGTTGTACGGGGTCTGGATTTACCGCCATGCCGCGACTGCCATCGATCGGCTGGAGCGCGCCGCTGCGCAGAACGCCGCCCTGCTTGAACTCGTACGGCAAGGTACCGACGCGGGCAAGCAGCAGGCCCGTTCGATCCAGGCGCTCACCACCGGCTTGGCCGAACTGCTCGAACTGCAGTCCGCTGGCGCAACAGCGCAACAGCAATTGGCAGAGAAGCTGGCTGTCGTCGAGGAGACCACCCGGAATGCATCGCGGCAGGCTGGCGACTCACAGGAACTCGCGTTGCGCGCG
>DAITPL010000038.1:0-7281 GCA_036833615.1 Rhodanobacter sp. | reverse complement strand
GGCACCTCGACGCTCTGGATTGCCCGGGCGCTGGCACGTAATGGCAAGGGACGGCTGGTATCGCTGGAACACCTGAAAGAATATTTCGACAAGACGTCACGTTCCCTGCAACAGCAGGGTCTGGAGCAATGGGTGGATTTGCGCCTGGCTCCACTTCAGGAGATGCATGTCAATGGCCAGCCATTCCAGTGGTACGACCCGGCGGCGATAGCGGACCTGGCTGACATCGACATTCTCAGCGTGGACGGCCCGCCCGGATTCATCGGGCCGCTGGCACGATACCCGGCGTTGCCCATGCTGCGCGGTAAATTGGCGGCTGATGCATTGATACTGGTTGACGATGCCGAGCGCGGGGATGAGCAGGCGGTGATGGAAAGATGGAAGGAGGAAGTCAATGGAATATGGAAAGCGTGGAAAATTGCAGGGCGCACTCATGCGCTGGCATATCGAGATTTCGCGGACAAGTGAAATGGAAGTTTCCCGTTCCGGCATACGACGACGGCACGCCAGCAGGGGGCTTGGGGAATAGGTGAACATGTTAAATCTTACGGCTATTACACAGCGGCGGATCAGTCGAATGCTCCCCGCGGCGCGCGCGCGCGGCATGTACTCGCGCAGCGAAGCGGCGGCTGCCGTTATGCTGTTGTTGCTCTTTTCCGTTGTCGCCATGGCGGTCGTGGCTGAACTCTGGGCGGTGGCTGCCATTTTTGCCGCCGCGACTCTCGCCCTGGTCGGCATCCTTGCGGTGTTTGCAGCGCGGCGGTCGCGCCTGGTTGCCGAGCGGGTAGTCGGCCAGATGGAGCGACAAGGTGTTTCGCTTGCGACAAAACTGGCTACGCAAACATACGCGCTGCCCGGTGTCGCTCCCCTGGTCAAGGCTCAGACAACGGCGGTGGTCGAACCGACCGAAATGCCTGTGGTGGCACTGGTTGCGTCTGACTATGTGGCGTCCGACCATTTTCGATCCTACCTCGAGCTTGCCGCGCGCATGCCCGATCATCGCTGGCTCGACAACACCATCTTGAGAAACGCGTCCATCGTTGGCAGGGACTTGCTGGCGTGGCACGCGTCCGGCGGGCGCTATACCTATCGGCAACTGGAAGGCTGGCTGGCGCTGTTGCGCGACCATACGGGGTGTGCCCGGGCAAAAGCGGCACTCGAAACGCTGGATGTGGACTGGTCATTGAGGTTGGCCCGGGTGGTCACCTTGCAGTCGCTTCAGGCGGACGATCGGCTCAACGCACTCACTCTTTACCGCCTTGTCTACGTGGTGCACGGACCCGCGGCGATCAAGCCTTCGCATACCCACGGGCGTGTGTTCCAGGCGCTGGCCTATGACGCCGGCGAATACGGACTTGCCCGCGAGATATCCCGGCGCGTGCGCTGCGCCGGTTCTGATCTGCCCTTCATGCGGGCGGATTTGCTGAATCCCTTCACTCCCAGCCCATTCGCCGATCCCGTGGCCTGGCTCGAGGAAGTCAACCAGAACTTCGTATCGACGGGATTGGAGCCGATTGCCCTTGACATGGACGACGCCTCTCATCACCCGTTTGACCGGGTCCGCTGCGTGGCGAGTGATTGCATCGACACGGGGCCACTGGTAACGGTCGTCGTAAGCGCCTGGCAACCAGATCACGGCTTGTCTACTGCCATCGATTCCCTGTTGGCGCAATCGTGGCGACCGCTCGAGATTCTGATCGTCGACGATGCATCACCGGAAGCCTACCGCCCGGTGATCGACCAGGTCGCCGCGCTGGATCCGCGCATCCGGGTTATAAGACAGGCACGAAATGGCGGCACCTACGTGGCGAGAAACACCGCCATGCAGGAAGCGAAGGGGGAGTTCATGACCTTTCTCGATTCCGATGACTGGTGCCATCCGCGGCGCATCGAGCGTCAGGTGGACCTGCTCGCCGACAACCCGGAGCTCATGTCGACCACGAGCCGGGCGTTGCGGACAAACCAGAACCTGGTCTTCAACCTTCCGGGCGTTCTCGCGCAGCGGGAAAATGCCTCGTCGCTGATGTTCCGTCTGGCACCGGCGCGCGAGCGAGTCGGGTACTTCGACACCGTGCGCAAGGCGGCGGACAGCGAGTACGCCTTGCGCCTCCGGCGGGCGTTTGGCGCTGACTCCCACCGCATCGTGGAGGAGAACCTGGCGCTGATCCGGATGACGGCAGGGTCGCTTTCCCGCGAGGAATTCAAACCCGGCTGGCGCCACCCGTCGCGGGCAGCCTATCGGCGCAACTATGAACATTGGCATCGGGCATCCATCGACAGTGGTGCAGGTCTGTTCGCGCATGCCGACCTCGATCGCCGCGTTTTCCCGGCGCCGAACCGATTCATGGTTGAGCGGGACGGCGCTGAAATCCAGCGTCGGTCGGCGTTCGATGTCGTCTTTGTTGCCGATCTGCGCCATGGTGAAGAAAGCCTGCGCACCATGTTCGATGAGATGCGCGCGTGCCAGCATGCGGGCGCCAAGGTCGCCGTCATCCACATGGAATCGTTTCGTCACATGGCGCGTATCGAGCTGGAGTTGTTCTGGCCGCCGATTCAGGATGCCATTGCGCGTGGCGAGATCGACGAAATTCTTCTTACCGATACGGCGGCGATCGGTACGGTCGTTGTTCGTAACCCCGCTGTCCTCCAGTTCCCGTCGCTGCAACGCTGTGCCTTGCAGGTCGATCGCGTCGTCGTGGTGGCCGAGAGTCCTCCCCGGGAAATTACCGGTTCGCTCTGGTATGTGCCCAGCGAGTGCATGCGCAACGCCCAGAGCATCTTTGGTGCGAGGGTCACGTGGGTTGCGCAGTCCCTGCGGGTACGCATGGCGCTGCGGGAGCGGCTGCCCAAAAGTACATTGAAGGCGGAGCCGTTGCCTGTGGCTGTCGAGGTGAGTGCCTTGGCATGCCCAACGCGCCGCGCCAACAGCAAGGCTCCGGTCATCGGCCGGATGTCATCGGATTCGCCGGGCAATTTTCCGGGCCGGGCAAGCACGCTGCTGGCTGCATACCCTGTGGACGGACGTTACGACGTCCGCATGCTGGGCGGTCGCGCCGCGTGCGACGCGCTGCTGGGGTATCGGCCACTTCCGGACAACTGGTCGTTTCCCGACCCGGCCGAAGTCAGCATTGCCGCATTTCTCGCGACCTGCGACTTTTTCGTCTATTTCGATCGCAAGAATCGCAAGCCGCAGCCGCTGCGGCGCCTGCTGGAGGCGATGGCGTCCGGATGCGTAGTCATCCTGCCGGTCAAGTTCGCCAGCTTGTTCGCCGACGCGGCCGTCTACTGCGAGCCGACCGAGGTGCGGGAGGTAGTGGACAAGTTTGCCGCCGATGCGACGTTGTTTGAAGCGCAGTCATTGCGCGCGCGTCAATATGTGGCACACGCCCATGACCCGGCCCGCTTTGCCCATGCCCTCCGCGAATTCACACACCAGACCTGGCCGGCAGGCCAATGACAAATCACCACCCATATAATCGTGTATCAAGAAATGGCAATGATTGAATTGAAGGACGCGCGTATCGTCGTGGTCGGGCCTGGATACGTGGAGCTGCCGTTGGCTGTCGAGTACGCCATCGACAGTGCCACACCCAAACCCGACATTGAATTGCAGGGATCACCATGTTTGTACGGCCAGACGGTAAACCACTCAAAATACTCGTCAGGGGCGATTGCACGTGCCGTCGCTCGATCGCATTGAATCCGGACCTGTTTCAGACCAAACCCAAGCTGATCCAGAACGAAAAGTCTCCTCTGGTATTGTTTCTTGATGCGTCGAAAGGGATTTCCATTTCCCGGAAATACCTTGAGGAAGTCTGCGACGTTCCGACCATGTCGGCCACGCTGCAACATTTTTACCTTGGGCAGGCAGCACGTAGCATCATTGAAGAAAAAGATGCGGATCTTCTCATGATGGATTCGTATGCAGATATGAACTTTGAGCTCTGGGAAAATAACCAGGGTGCGAAGTTCTGGATCCATCCTGCCCATCTGAGAGATCGTGATGCGTTCCTGAAAAACCATCGGAGCCTCGGTCGGCGGAGTCTCCAGCAGTCGGTGGAGGATGCAGTGGAGCTGATTGGCCGAATCCGCGAGAATAATCCGGGGTTGCCCGTCCTGTTTCTTAACCAACAGACCGATTATTACCCGAAGCTCGACTCCCGATTGGAATACTACGATCTGGGCAGACTCGTGGCCGAACGGGTCGGCCATGTTTACTTTGGCGGTGTGGAAGCTGCGGACGCACTCGAACTCGCGGATGTGGGCTCGTGCGGGCCGGGCCGGACGCTCCATTTCCAGGGAACGACGTACCGTCGAATGCTGGATCGCGGCTTTGGCGCGGGTTTGGGTACGGCGCTTGCCGAAAGACTGGAGCGTCGCCCCGCCGCTGCTGCGGCAGAAAAGGGAGTCGAGGTCGCGCAGGCCGGCCAAGGCCCTACGGTCGATATTCGATTCGGGGACCATTCCGTTGAATGTATTCCTGCGTGTTCAGTAGCCGTGGGCAAGGCTTTCACCGTCTTCGCCAGTTATTTTCAGTTTCCCGAACTTGGCCTTCTTGGAGCGCCAAGATTCACGCCGATGCTCATCCCGGTGGACGATGTTGCCGATTTCGATGCGTGGGAGGCACACATCAAGACGTTCGGGAAGGGGGCGCGGCTGAGACAGAAAAGAAAGGCGATCGCAAGCGGTTACTACACCAAACCCTTCGCCTGGCGGCTGTTCATCCCCGATATCTACGAAGCCAACAATTCAAAGGCAGTACGCTCGGGCGGAGAGATACGGCAAAACCTGCTGAATTCCATCGAGGCGCTGGGTGGTGCACCAACCAAGAAATACGAGGTGGTGTTGCCAAAATGCCGCCATCATTGGCGGATGACATTCGGCGTCTTCATGAATGAACCCGGGCATATGCAGGGGAATATCGAGGTTGGCGAGCGCCTGGTAGGTTACATTTCGCTGCGGCGTACAGGTGAGGTTGCCCTGTACGGCCAAATTCTCGGCCATGGCGATCATCTCAACCATGGCGTACTCACACTCCTGCATCACGAGGTCATCCAATGGATTTCCAGTAACCGGGACGGTTATACGCAAGGCCTGAAGTACGTAATGTACGGTGGAGTCCAGAATGGCGGACCCGACCTCTTCCGGTTCAAGCACCAGGCAGGGTTCAGTCCTTACCAGGTAAGAGCATTCCGCAGCTAGCGTCTCACTGGCTGCCTTGGCACAGCGTCGTGGAGTTCGTCATGGTTTTCATGAGGGGTTTCCCTGGCGCTTTTTCATTGTTTTCTCATCTCAAGGTGGTATGAATGCGCAACTCACTTTATCTGATCATTTTTTCCCTGGCCCTCGCAGGTTGCGGGGCCGACCAGCCACCTGCCGCCACGGACGCGCCGGCAAGCAAAAACGTGGCCGCGACACTCAAGTCCCCATCGCACGTCGCCCGGCCTGCGCCTGCCGGAATGGATTCGGCGTTGAAGGTGGTTTCCAGCAACGCGCCAACCAGTGTCCGGTATGACCGGATCGTGCAGGACAAGACCAGCGCCCACGTGCGACAGGTCTTTGTCGAGATGCTGGGAGCTTCCACCGCACAGACCGAAGCGCTGGCAACGAAGGCGCTGGCATCGTCCGGGTTCAGCGCCCACCGGGGCAAGGCCGATGAGAATGGCATTCGCCTCCAATACCGGAAGAAAGGCGCCGAGCCGGTCAATGTGTTGATCCGTGACAAGAAGGCCAGCCCGCCACTGAAGGCCGCGGAAGCAACCGCCTCCCTCTATTTGAGGCAGAAGGTGCGGTAGCTCGGCCCCGCAGGCCGGTAGAGGCGATCGGCAGGTTGCCTCTTTTTTCCCAAGACAAAAGATGATGAACCAAGCGACTATCTTCCGCCCGGAAATCCAGGGCTTGCGCGCCGTTGCGGTATTGGTGGTGCTGCTGTTCCACATCTGGCCGTCGGCGGCGCCCGGCGGCTACGTCGGGGTTGACGTCTTTTTCGTTATTTCCGGGTATTTGATCACCGGCTTGCTGCTGCGGGAAGCGGAGAACAAAGGCCGGATATCGATCGGGCGGTTCTACGCCCGGCGGATAAAGCGGTTGTTGCCGGCCGCCACCATCGTGTTGCTGGCGGTTACCACCTGTATCTCGATATTGCCGATCGTACGTTGGGAAGGAACCGCATTCGAAACCGTCGCCAGTGCCCTCTATTTCGAGAACTGGTGGCTGGCAAAAAACGCCGTGGATTACCTGGCCTCGGAGAATGCCCCCAGCGCGCTGCAGCACTATTGGTCGCTCTCGGTGGAGGAGCAGTACTACATCACGTGGCCGGCCTTGCTGGCGCTCTTTGCGTGGCTTCTTCCACATTTGCGGAATCGGCCCCGGTTCGTGTTTGGTGCACTCGTTGTCACCATCGGCTGTTTGTCGCTGGCGTATTCAATCTACATCACCCCGCGAAATCCGGGGCTGGCCTACTTTGCGACCACCGCGCGCGGATGGGAGCTGGCTATTGGCGGCGCCTTGGCGGTGTGGACAAGCTGGCAAAGGATGCCTGGCGGACTCCGCCAGCTGGCGGGCTACGCCGGCATACTGGCGATTGCGCTGGCCACCTGGACCTACAGCACCAGCACGTCTTTTCCGGGTTACCTCGCGATGTTGCCGACGCTGGGGGCTGCGCTCGTCATCGTTTCAGGTGAATCCCGCAGCCGCCTGGCGATTTACAGCGTCCTCAAGAGCCGGCCCTTCCAGTACCTGGGTGACCTCTCCTACTCGTTGTATTTGTGGCACTGGCCCGTGGTCGTGTTCTATACCGCGCTGGCGGGGCGCCAGATCGGGCTGGTCGATGGATTGATCGTGCTGGGTGTGTCGACGGCGTTGGCACACCAGACAAAATACCTCATTGAGGATCGATTCCGCGCACCTGGGTTCGCCTCCTCGCGACGGTGGATGCCGTTCGGATTTGGCGCGCTGTGCATTCTGTCTTCCGTGGTTTTCGCTGGGGCGGTTCTGCGTCAGGTCGAGCTTCGCGCGGGCAACGAGGGCGTTTCGGAAAGCACTGCCGCGGCCGGTGACGGCGCAAGCTCGGGCGCTTTCCGCCCGGCGCTGACTGACGCTCGTCAGGATATCCCGGACGTCTACGCCAATGGCTGTCATGTCGATCAGCGAAGTGTGCAACCAAAGAGTTGCAGTTGGGGGGCATCGGCCGCAAAGGTTCGGATAATCCTGGTAGGGGATTCCCACGCTGCACAGTGGTTACCAGCGTTGAGAGTGATAGCGGAGAAGCGCGGCTGGCAA
>DAITPL010000037.1:5293-23950 GCA_036833615.1 Rhodanobacter sp. | reverse complement strand
TGCTGAAGGACTTGCCGTTCGCCAGGCAGTTGACGGTGAACGTCGCCAGCCGCTATTCGGACTACAGCTCGTTCGGCACCACCACCAACAACAAGTACAGCTTTACCTGGAAGCCGATTGATGACTTGCTGGTGCGCGGCACGTACGCGGAAGGCTTCCGCGCGCCAACCATCGGCGACTTGTTCGGCGGCATCAGCGGTACGTTCGACTTCTACACTGACCCGTGCGATGTCAACAATGGTGCGGCGGCCATCAACCCGGCAGTGGCGGCACGTTGTTCGTCCGGCTTTGGCGGCCAGCCGGCTACCCCCGCAGGCTTTGTCCAGTTGGGCCAGGGCGGCGCACCATGCACTAACTTCCCGTGCCAGACCGGCACGCAGTTCTTTGCTGGCGCCAACCCGAACCTGGAGGCGGAAACTTCCATCGGCCGCACGCTGGGTCTGGTTTACAGCCCGAGCTGGGTTGAGGGGCTTGACCTGAGCCTCGACTGGTACCGCATCCGTATCAACAATGCGATCACCGGCGACACCACCACCGATCAGCTTGAGGACTGCTACGTGCTTGGCGTGGCCTCGCGTTGCAACCTGTTCCAGCGTAGCCCATCCACCGGTGTGGTTGTCAACGCGCTGCGTGGCGGCCGCAACGCGGGTTGGACCGAGACCGAGGGCTACGACTTCGGCGTCAACTACCGTCTGCCGCAGTTCTCCTTCGGCCGCTTCGCGATCCATTGGAACACGAACTACGTCGATTATCTGAACACCAAGGCGGACAACGTGGACACCACGCCAGTGGAGCCGAACACCAGCTTCTTTGGCAATTTCCGCGTGCGTTCCAACCTGGGTCTGGACTGGACCTTGGGTGACTTTGGGGCGACGTGGACCGCGCGTTACTACTCGAGCATCAAGGAACCGTGCTCGTTCGATAACGTCCCCGGTGGTGGCCCGGAGTGCAACATGCCCGACTACATTGGTTCGGACAGCGTTGCGACTCGCCTGAACCACACCGGTGCGAACACGTTCCACGACCTGCAGTTCCGCTGGAATGCGCCATGGAATGCCACGATCTCGGTCGGCGCGAACAACGTGTTCGATCACGTTGGTCCAAACCTGTACTCGTCGCCGAACTCGCAGTACTCGTACTACGGCGGCTTTGATATCGGTCGCTTCTACTATGTGCGTTACAACCAGAAGTTCTAGGCTCCGGTCTGGTTCCATGGTGTGATGAACGGCCCCGGAAACGGGGCCGTTTTTTTTGGCACTCCCGGCAGGGCGCACCCCAAAGCCGGCGGGCAGTGCCCGCCCTACAACGGCACCGGCACCGCCCAAGCCACACAGGCCAAGCTTCGTAGGGCGGGCACTGCCCGCCGCACCGTCGGTATGCGCAGCCACTCTGCCAAGGCGAAAAGCCGGCGGGCAGTGCCCGCCCTGCGGATCGGAGCAGGCACGATTACCCGGTCAGTGCCCGGTCCCAACGGTGCCGCTCGCGCTTGCCGACCAACCGCCACAAGCCATCGCGTAGGGCGGGCACTGCCCGCCGCACCACCAGCATGCGTAACACGCTGCCGAGGCGAAAAGCTGGCGGGCAGTGCCCGCCCTGCGTTCCCGCTGGCGGGTGCGATCGCTACTCGCGGGAAGCCGCGGCTGGATAGCGGAGGATCAGAAGTCGGCTACGTGCTCTTCGGCCGCAAAGCCGATCATGGCTGCACCCTCACCGACGTTGACCATGCCGGTGATGCTCATGGGCGCTTCCAGCAATTCCACGCCAGTGTCGGCACATGCCGCTTGCAGGTCCGCGTAGCCGGGGAGATGTCCCAATACCGCCAGATCGCCACCGTAACTGACGCATACCACCGGTACCAGCAAGCCAGCGCGGACGCGGCGCGCGGCGTACCCGAACAACGCGCCGGCGCCCTGCTCGAAACCGCGGACCTTGCCCACCGGTCCGGTCTCGCCGCGATAGCAGCGCAACAGCGGTTTGATGTCGAGCGCCGAACCCAGCATTGCGCTGAACAGGCCCACGCTGTGGTCATTCTTCTTCTTGGCGCGCGCGCGCAAATAGTAAAGATCGCGGGGTAGAAAGTAGCCGTAGGTGTTGTTGGCAATGTAGTTGAGCCGCTCGCGGATCGTCGGCGTTGGTTGCTCGGCCGCGATCATCCGGGCCGCTTCGTAGATGGGCGGCGCAGCACCGGCAAAAAGATTGCGGGTATCGATCACGCGCATCATGAATGGCCCAGTGATGCCGGCGGCGTCACGCGCTGCCCGGTAACCCTTCAATATGCCGAAGCTGGCAAGGTGCACGTTCTCGTTGATGGGACTGCGCGTCGCGGTGACTGTGAGGCAAAATACGCAGTCCTGTTCCAGCACCAGCTTGCCGAGAAAGAGTTTTTGCACGTCCTCGACCGAGCAGGCCTCGGTCTCCGCAGAGTGGCTGCGGTTGCCCAGGCGGTGGTTGATGAAACGCTGGATCTCGGCTGGGCTGCGGTCGTCCATGAAGACTTCGCCGTCGACCCGCACGGTGATCGGCATGACCGTGATGTTGTGCTGTTGCAGAAACATGTGCGGCAAGTCGCAGGATGCATCAATAGCCAAACCTGTCCGCATGGCATCTCTCCCGAAGGTGGACTGCGGAAGAAACATAACACGCGCAACACTTGGCGTTCACGCGGCACGCTGGGCGTCATGGCTTGCGCTTCAAGCCCGTCGCCGGGTTCGCGCGCCTCCCGGGCTTGACGGATGCGTGCGCTGGTTTCGCGGACTTTCGCCGGGTGTCGTTCTCGGTGTCGTGGATCGCACCCGGCGGTGCCGGCCGCTTGCGTGCATCGCGGGTGGAATTCCGGTTGGGAGTTGCAAACGGCATCATCGAGCTTTGCGGGCTCGTCCAACGCTGATGCGCGGCCGGGTTGCGCCAAATCCGTGGCTGCACCGCCGAAGCTCACAATCGACTGTGGTGTTCGATGCACGAGCAGGGAAAGCGCCACGGCGCACAAAGTTTCGCTGGAATTTGCGGCCAGTCACGCGTGACCCCGCCGTCCGCAGCGTGTCGACTTTTGCCTCCGGAACGGAGATCGATTGAGTACCAGGATCCGATAATGGAGGTCCCACGAGTTCTCCAATGTCCGTTCCGCGTAGGCGGTGCTGATGTCTTGCAAGTCCTTGGGGCCTGCCCCGTAGGGCGGGCACTGCCCGCCGGCTCTCGTGGACGTGCGGGCTGCGAATTCCGGGAGTGCGACGGGTAGTCCGCCCCACAAGGCTTGCGGTTGCTCAAGCGGTCTGCCTCGGCAGCGTCCGGATCCGCAAGCTCCTACGGCTTCAGTAACCGTTTAGTTTTTGCTATGAAATTCGACAAAAAGGGGGAAATTCCGGCGCTTGGCTGTTGCCATGCCGTAAGTCAATTGTTGACAAATTGTAAAGCACGCAGGATAAAGGGCGGCAGAATGTCGCAGGTGGCTGCTGCGGCAGGTGTGCAAAAGGATGCCTGACAAGGACCGCGGCATTGCGCTACCGGCGAGGGGTCGCGGTTTTCCGGCGCGGTGGTGTTCCGTGGTGGGTGGTGCGGTGGTGGTCATTGAAGGCGTGCGCCAGCGGTGGGTTTCCCGGTGGGTCCGGGTTCTGCGCCGGGGTTGTCCGGCCGACGAATTGAATTAAATCAAACTTGAGGGTGTTGTCATGAAGCTTGGGGTCAAGAAACTTTCTTCGGCGGTCCGCCTGGCGCTGTCGCTGGGGGCGGTCATCGCGGTGGGTGCAACCACCACGGCATTCGCGCAGGATGCCGGTACGCAGGAACCGGCAAACGCACCTGCCCAGCAGAAGGCCAAGACGCTGGAATCGGTGGTGGTCACCGGTTCGCGCGTGCGGCGTGTCGATCTGGAAACCTCCAACCCGGTGCTGACGATTGACCGTGCGCAGATCCAGGCCAGCGGCAAGCAAACGGTTGGCGACCTGGTGCAGCAGTTGCCGGCCATTGCCGGTGATGCCACCAACCCGAACGTCAACAACGGCGGCGGCGATGGTGCGTCAACCGTTTCGTTGCGTGGTCTGGGTGACAACCGCACGTTGATCCTGGTCAACGGTCATCGCGTGCTGAACAACGACATCAACACGATTCCGGCCAGCATGGTCGAGCGCATCGAAGTGTTGAAGAGTGGCGCATCGGCGACCTACGGTTCGGATGCGATTGGCGGCGTGGTCAACTTCATCCTGCGTGGTGATTTCCAGGGTGCACAGGTCAGTGCCAACTATGGCGAGTCGGACCGCTCCGATGGTCAGCAGACCGGCTTTGCCGCCACGTTCGGCACCTCGTCGGACAAGGGCAACATCGTTGCCGGCATCGACTACAACAAGTTCGACGCCATTTCGTCGGCCAATCGTGACTACTCCAAATTTGCGACCTATCTGTATTCCGGCTCGATATTCAACGCCGGTTCCAGCCGCAACCCGAACGGCCGCCTGACCATTCCGGCGCTGGACACCACTGTCACGCTGGCTCATCCGGTCCCCGGCAAAACTACGCAAGCTGATTACCGTGAGTACAACGGGCTCACTGACGCGTACAACTATGCTGCACACAACCTGATCCAGACTCCGCAGGAACGTACCAACGTCTTTGCGTTGGCGAACTACAACCTGACGGACAACGTGTCAGCCTTTTTTGACGCGTTCTACAACAAGACCACGTCCAACGCGGCGTTGGCGGCGTTGCCATTCGATGCGAATGGCGACGGCGTGACGATCTCGAAGGACAGTTACTACAACCCGTTCGGCATCGATTTCGGCCCTGGTACCGATGCCAGTGGCGCCCCGACAGCCAACAATTTCCTGAGTCGTTTCACCAACCTTGGTCAGCGCGTATTGCACTTCTCGACGACGACCGGACAGGCCGTGGCTGGGTTGAAGGGCAATTTCGGCGCCGACAGCAGCTGGCAATGGTTCGGTGACGTGAACTACGGCCACCAGAGCTCGCAGCAGGTCAGCCCGGGTTACGTGTACTACAACGGCATGAAGCAGGCATTGGGGGCGTCGTTCCTGGATACGGACGGCGTAGTGAAGTGCGGTACGCCGGGCAATGTGATCGCTGGCTGCACGCCGATCAACCTGTTCAACCTGAATGACCCAACGACAACGGCTGAACTCAACAACTTTGCCGCCGCGCCGTTCTACCATCGGTTGCAAACCTCGCGGCGCGCCGAAATCGGCGCCAATGGCAGCTTGTTTGACCTGCCGGCTGGTACCGCGCAGTTGGCCGTAGGCATGTCATACGACAAGGAGTACCAAAGCTATCAGGTCGACCTGATTGCGCAGACGACCGGTGCCGACGGCACCTGCTTCATCTCGCAGGAAGCCTGCTCGACACCATTGAGCGGCAGCTTTGACGATCGCGAGGTGTACTTCGAGACGTTCGTGCCGGTGCTCGCCGACCTGCCGCTGATCAAGTCGTTGAACGTGACCATCGGCTCGCGCTTCTCCAAGTACCGCCCCGGCGGCAGCAGCTGGAATCAGAAGTTCGGCGTCGAGTGGCGGCCGATTGACGATTTGCTGGTGCGCGGCACGGTGGCGGGTGTGTTCCGTGCGCCGAACATCAACGAGTTGTTCGATGGCGCGACGGGTAGCGCACCGCAGGTCAACGACCCCTGCAACAACCTCTCGGCGTCAGAATTGGCGGCGCATCCCATCGCTTGCCAGTTCGTTCCGCCAGGGCACAAGGCGGCTACGTCGCAAATCACCGGTGTGCTTTCCGGCGCCGCGGCGGCCGGGGTCGACTTGAAGCCGGAGCACGGCAAGTCGTACGACTACGGTATCGTGTATGACCCGAGCTTCGCGCCGGGGTTGTCGGTCGGCGCCGATTTGTGGCGGGTGACCCTGGATGACACCATCACGAATATATCCGCGCAAACCGTCATCAACAGCTGCTTCGCCAATGAAAGCAGTCCGTTCTGCGCCTTGTCCCATCGCAACGTCAGTGGTGACTTTTCATTCGTCCAGCAGCCGGCCGTCAACCTTGGCAAGCTGGACACCAAGGGCATTGACGGCAGCATCAAGTACAAGATTCCGCACTTTGACATGTTCGGTGGCGACTACGGCGACTTCACCGCATCGCTGGATGCGACCTACCTGATCCGTTACAACAACGACACGGCTCCGGGCCAGCCGGGTGACGTGATCGTGCACATGGCAGGTCACTACAACAACCAGTACGGCAACTACACCCGCTGGCGCGGTCTGGCCCAGTTGAACTGGTTGGATGGGCCATGGAACATCAACTACAGCGCGCGTTACATCCATCGGCTGACGGTGGGTTGGGCCGATCTGCGCGAAGGCGTCTCCGCCGATCCGGGCGAAGGCTTCGAGGGCACCGAGCTGCCAGTATCCTCGCGGATTTATCACAACCTGGCGTTTGGCTATAACCTGGCGGCATACCACACGCGTCTGGATGTGGGTGTCAACAACCTGGCCGACAAGCAGCCACCAACAATGTTCCAGAACAACGTGCTGAACTCGAACACCGACATCAACACGTATGAAGCCATTGGCCGCTACTTCTGGGGCCGGGTGACGGTCACGTTCTGATCGAACGCGGTACGTCGTTATAATCGAGCCGCGCGGTGCAAGCCGCGCGGCTCTTTTTTTGCGCTCACCACGGGCAGTCAGCGTTGGCCATCGAAGAATCCGATATCGCGCGCATCATGGCCGCCGTGCAAGCCGGCGACGCAGTCAGCGCCGAGCAGGACTGCCGTCGCCTGTTGCACGAGCAACCAGACCACGAGACGGCGCTGGTGTTGCTGGCCGTTGCCTTGCAGCATCAGCACTTGCCGCTGCGCGCTGCCGCGATTCATGAGCGGTTGACCGTGCTGTATCCGGATCACGCCGTGCACTGGACCAATCTGGCTACCGTACTGCGCGAAGTCGGCCGGCTGGACGAGGCGGAGGATGCGTACCGCATCGCCTTGCGTCTGGCGCCGGATGATGCGGTTATTCAAGGCAACCTCGGCTTGTTGTACAAGGAACGGGCGGATTACCCCAACGCACGACGCTATCTGGTACAGGCTGCGCGGGCGCTCCCCGATGACCATGAGTTCTGTATTTATGCCGCCATGGCGTGCTGCGAGTGTGGCGACAACGCCGACGCGGCCGAGCTGGTGGCGCGCTGGCGCGAGTGGCTGCCGCTGGGCGCGGAGTTGTCGGTCGATCTGGCGTGGCTGTTTACGCAAACCGGGCGTATCGCCGATGCCGAACTGCTGCTTGGCGATTCGTTGCGTCTCGATGGGGCGCGCCCGCGCACACTGGCACGCATGGTCGGCTTGCTGGAGCGGGTGAACCGGTTGCAGGATGCCGATGCCTTGCTGGCGACCTTGCCGGCGCCGGAGACGCTGACTGATCCTGTCGACCAGGTCGAGGTGATCAGCGCGCTGGGGGTAATGGCCTTGCGCGGTCGCGATCCGGCTGCCGCACGTGCGTTGCTCGAGCGCCTGATCGCAATGACGACGGAAGTCAGCCATCTCGGCAACCTGAACTTTGCCCTGGCCAAGGCTTGCGACAAACAGGGCGATACGCTGGCGGCGATGCAGGCGCTGCATCGCGCGCATGCCGCGCAGATGCAGAAGGCGGCACAGTTGGTGCCGGAGCTGTTGTTGCCCGGGCTGCCGCCGCTGTCGCCGGCGCTGATCCGCATGACCCGGGCGCAGACCACCGGCTGGACTGCGCCGTTGCCCGTCGCTGGCATGCCGGCCACACCGATCTTCGTGGTGGGTTTTCCACGCTCGGGCACCACCATGCTGGAGCAGATGCTGGATGCGCACCCGGGTCTGACTTCCATGGACGAACAGCCGTTTCTGCAGGGTGTAAGCGAGCAGGCCATCAAGCACGGAGTGCTGTATCCCGAAGCGCTTGGCGAGCTGGATCAAGCCACCTGTACGGACTTGCGCCAGCACTACTGGAAGCAGGTCGGCACGGTCGTTACCTTGCAACCCGGGCAACGCCTGGTCGACAAGAATCCGCTGAACCTGCTGCACCTGCCGTTGATTTGCCGATTGTTTCCCGACGCGCCGATCATCCTTGCGTTGCGTCACCCGTGTGATGTGGTGCTGAGTTGTTACATGCAAAACTTCCGGGCGCCGGGATTTCAGGTGTTGTGCTCGTCACTGGAGCGCCTGGCCGGCGGCTATGTCAACGCCATGCATTACTGGATCCATCACGAGGCATTGCTCAAACCGCACGTGTTGCACCTGCGCTATGAGGATTTGCTGGACAACTTCGATGCCGGGGTGGCGCGCATTGGCGCTTTCATCGGGGTTGCCGACGCGACCGCGTTACGGCATTTTGATCAGCATGCGCGGGCCAAGGGTTTCATCAGCACGCCGAGCTACGCGCAAGTCACCCAGCCGCCAAACAAGTCGGCGGTGGGTCGCTGGCGCCGGTATCAGAATGAGTTCACGCCGTTGTTGCCGATTCTGCAAGACGTCATGGAGCATTGGGGTTATGCCAGCTGAGCCGTCCGCCGCAAGTGGTTTTCCCGTGGACCATCTGCGCAGCTACGTGCAGGTATTTGATGCGGCGTTGCCGGCGCCGTTTTGCGCGCAGATGATTGCCTCGTTTGAGCAGATGCGCGACCACCACGTAGTGCGCAAACCCGGTTGGCGGGAAGGGTTGAACGCCAGTGCGTGGACGGAGCTGGACTTGTCGGTGCTCGCCGACAATGCATTCAAGGGCTTTTTCTACAAGCAGATCGAGGACTATCTGGCCATCTACAACCAGCGTCTCGGGCTGACCATCCCGGTGCCACCATCACCACAGATTTCGGAGCTGCGCATCAAACGCTACGTGGTCGGGACTGGCGAAGCATTCCAGCCGCACTTCGATGCAATTTACGAAGTCGCGCATCGCTATCTGGTGTTCCTGTGGTATCTCAACGACGTTGAGGAAGGCGGTGAGACGGAGTTTTGCGACCTGGGCATCAAGGTCGCCGCGCGGGCCGGACGTTTGTTGATGTTTCCGCCGTACTGGATGTTTCAACACGCCGGACTGCCGCCGGTGTCCAACGACAAGTATTTCCTGTCGTTGTATTTACTGTTTCCGCAGGCGCGGCTGGCGGCGGCGCCTTGAATCCGCGACGTCAACGGGGGCACACCCGCGCCGGCATTTTTTGCGGCGGGATGGAATGTGCCGTACGGGCAGGCGCGTGAGCGGCGACGCCCGGCCCGCACCCGGCTCGTTGCACTCGGCCACGGCACCGTGGCAGGCCTCGGCCTTGGCGGTCGAGCAGGTCGAGCGTTGTCTCGCCGAGGCGGCAGCGCTCGGGGCGCGACCCGCGCTTGATGCGTTGTCCGCACGTTTGCGCACTGCGGCCGCAGTGGTCTGGGTGGACTCTGCCCGGCTGTTGCTGCAGCGTGCGCAGCCGGCGCTGGCCGCGGCACTGCTGGACCGCGCAGTCGGCGCCGGGTTGGTGGCGGCGCATACGCGCTATTGGCTGGCGCAGGCACTGTGGCAAGCCGGGCAGGTCGAACGGGCCGAGGCGCTGTTGCGCGAGGTGCTGGCCGCAGCGGTCGACATCGACGCTGCAGCTTTGCTGGCCAAGGTGTTGCGTGCGCAAGGCCGGTTCAACGCGGCGGCTGCTGCCATGCAGCTGTGCGTGGCTGCCCCCGGCGCTGACCATGCGCAGCTCATGCGCACCGCCCAGTTCATGCGCGAGTGTCAGCACCAGGAGGCGGCTCTGCAGTTGTGCAATGCGGCCTTGAGCCAACACGACGACGATCCGGCGCTGCATGCGCTTGCCGGCAATCTGGCGCAGGAGCTGGGTCGTTTTGGCGAGGCGGAGCGACACTATCGGGCGGCGCTGGCGCAAGGCGTCGATTTGAATGCCTGGTTTGTGCTGCATAGTCTGGCCGCGCTGAAGCATTATCGGGACCCTGACGATGCGGATTTCGGGCTGTTGCGTGCATATGCCGACAACCCGGCGCTGACGCCGGCGGCGCGTGCGGCGGTGCTGTTCGGGTTGGGCAAGGCCAGCGATGACGTAGGTGATTTTGCCGCGGCAGTGGCGGCGTGGCGCCGGGCCAACATGTTGCGGCGGGCATCGAATCCGTGGTCGCGCGCGAGTTGGGAAGCCTGGATCGCGGCACGGCTTGCTGCCCCGCCATTGCCGGTGACTGGCGCCGAGGATCGCAGCGTGTGCCCGATCTTTGTCGTGGGCTTGCCGCGCACCGGAACTACCCTGGTCGCACAATGGCTGGCGCGCCACGGACACATAGGCAACCGCGGCGAGCTGCCGACATTGCCGTTTCTCGCCGAGCGCCTCACAACCGTGGAGGCAGCGCAGGCGCCGTCTGCTGTGCATGAAGCGGCAGCGATTTATCTGGCGCATGTGCGCGGCGACGATCCGCCGGTGCGCTGCTACGTCGACAAGAATCCGCTCAACTGGCGTTATCTGGATGCGGTGGCCGCGATGTTTCCACACGCTCATGTCGTCGTGTGCCGGCGGCATCGGCGCGATACCGCATTGTCGATCTGGAGCCAATCATTCGCCCACGTTGACTACGCGTTCGCTGCGGAGTTTGCTGATATCGCCGCGTTTGCCGCTGGTTGCGATCGTTTGCTGGCGCACTGGCAAGCGACGCTGCCGTTGGCCATCCACGCTGTGGATTACGAGCAATTGGTGGGCGATCCGCGCCGCACGGTGAACACGTTGTTGGCGCAGCTGGGTCTGGATCCACTGCCAGCCGACGCCGCTGCGGTTGATACGGCCGGCGTGATCACGTCAGCCAGCCAGTGGCAAGCGCGCCAGCCGGTGCACACGCGTTCGGTGGATCGCTGGCGGCATTACGCCCCCTACCTGCCTGAGCTGGAACGGCTGTTCACGCAGTGAGCGACATGCGCCGTTGCTGACGAAGGCTCAGACGGCGGCACTGGTGTTGAAGTCACCAATGGCGGCAACCAGGTCGGTCACCGCCGCGCGCTCTGCCTCGCTGAGATCCGGATTCCAGCTGTCGAGAATCAACACCACGCGCGTCTGCGTGCTGCGGTTCCACGCCTCGTGTTCAAACGTGTCGTCGAAGGTCACGCAATGATCGGCTTGCCAGACGTGGGTCTGGCCACCCACGCGCAACGCGCAATCCGGCGGCACGATCAGCGGCAGGTGTGTGACCAGGCGTGTGTTGGTCACGCCGCGATGCGGCAGGATGTGGGTGCCGGGGCGCAATACCGAAAACAGCGTTTCCGGCGCGTGGTCGCGAATGCGCACCAGCGACGCTTGTGCCAGCAGTTCCGCGGTGTGCGGGCAATGCGCGCAGTGTTCGTCAAAGCGCTCACCGTGACGGTAGAAGAAATACGCGTCCCACGCCGCCGGGGTGGTGCCGGACGCGCGCAGGTACGCTTCGGCTTCTTCGGGCAACCCTGATTGCAGAAACGATTCAAGCTCCTGTGGCTGACCCAGGACGGCGTGCAATTCCTTGCGGATGCGTGCTGCGCCCGCCTCCAGGGCGTCCTGCCAGGGAAAGCGTTCGCGCGCGTAGAAGGGTGTCGGCGGAAGTCCGGGGAAGTACAGAAACTTCGGCGCCTGGCGCGGATCGGGCAGGTTGGCGGGCTGCTGGCGCAGAAAGATGGCCAGGCATTGATCCACGCGCGTCAGTTCCGACCGGCCATAGCGCTGGCGCAGCGGTTCGAGGGTCTCCTCGAACAGCTGCTGGCGTCCGGCGTCCACGTAATCCATCGCCCGTTTGACGACCGCGCGCAGCGCCGGCGCGGTAGTGGCGTCGCTGACCCAGCGGCCCTGCGCCTGCGCGCTGGTGAGTGCCTTGAAATATTCGATCAGCGCGGCCTGCTTGTGCTCCAGTTTTTCCAGGGCAATGGCCAGGCGCAGGCGGGCGACGAACATGTTTGGTGCCAGCTGCACGCAGCGGCGCAAGCTGTCGACCGCGCCGGTGAAATCACCAGCGCCCAGCTGGGCGGCGCCAAGGTGATGCAGGGTCGGCGCATCTTGCGGATGCGTGTGTTCGATGTCCTGCAACAAGCTGACGGCGCGTTCCGGGACGCCCAGCGTGGCTGCACCACTGGAAAGGAACTGCAGCGCTTCGACGTCGCCGGGCACCAGTTCCAGCAAGCGGGCGAATGACTGCTGGGCCAGCAGCGTGTCGCCGTTGCGGCGCTGGATGCGCGCGCGGCGCCGACACTCGTCAGCGTCGTCGTTGGTGGCTGTGCTCATACCGGGTGCCGTAGTGGTTGCGGAACATTGCGCGGAAGCCCTGCCTGCAGCCGGGCCCAGGTGGCGCCAAGGCGACCGGGGCGGCTGCAACGGGAATCAGTAACGTGGCACGTCATGGTCGATTTCGCGCGACCACGCGTCCATCCCGCCTTCCACATTGGCGATATTGGTGAAGCCGTGTGCGGCGAAGCGCTCGGCCATGGCGTGGCTGGAGACGCCGGTGTGGCAGATGAACGCCAATGCGGTGTCTCGCGGCAGGGCAGCCAGGCTTTCGTAGCCTTCGTTTTCAAGTATGCGTGCCGCTGCCAACGGCGCCGCCAGTGCGCGGCCCGCGGCCGGACGCACATCGATCAAGGTGATGTCGTTGGCGGCCAGCCGGGTCTGGAGCTGTTGCACGCTGAGCGACTTGATCTCCTGCGCACCGGGGAACTTCAGGCTGAGGCCCTCGCCTTGCACGGTGGACACCCAGTCGATCACGATGCCCCTGGCGCGCTGTGCACTGGCCGGATCAAAGTGCACTTCCAGACCGTTTGCGTGCGCGACGATGTCGTGCTCGCCAGCGGGTGCAAGCTGGAAGCCGGCGCTGTGATCCGGGCCGATTTCCAGATGCAGCGCCACGTCCTGCGCGTGTCCGGTACCGTCGCGGATGGCCTCGGCGGCGGCATCGGTGATGGTGATGGCGGGCGGCGTGCGGTCTGGCGCGGGAAGGCCGAACAGTGTGTGCAACTCGCCGCTGGTGTACATCTGGCGGATGATGTCCGCACCGCCGATCAATTCGCCATCGACGTACAGCTGGGGAATCGTCGGCCAGTCACCGTAGGTCTTGATGCCGTCGCGGATTTCCGGATCGTCCAGCACGTTGACCGTGTGATAATCAGGCAGCAACTCGTTCAAGGTATTGGTCGCCGCCAGCGAGAAGCCGCACATTGGCTGCGCCCGGTCGCCCTTCATGAACAGCACCACGCGGTTCTCGTGCAGGACGGTTTCAATACGTTCGCGTGTGGCACTGTCGAGGGACATGAGCGGCTCCGGCAAATAATGCTGATGATACAGCGCGGCGCCACGCTGATTCTGAAGCACCGGTTACGCCGGCGAGTCTATGCCGGTGCGTCCGGAGCCGACCAGGCGCGACGGGCAATCGGCGCGATGGCACTGGTCCACCGCTGGTACTGCTCGCCGGAGGGGTGCAGGCCGTCGGCGGTGAGCAGGGCGGGGTACTGGCGGGAGATCGCGGTGACATCGCACCAGTGCACGCCGGCCTGGGTGGCCGCGGTGCGGGCGACGGCGTTGAACGCGTCAATTTCGTGCGCCACGCGCCGGGCGTCCCGCTGCTGCTGGCGGGCAAACGGGGTCACCCCCCAGTCGGGGATGGACACCGCTACCACCCGTCGTGCGCAGCCACTGGCGAGTTCCACGGCGCGCACCAGCAGTGCGGAAAATTCGGCGCGGTAGGCATCCATGCTCTCGCCACGATACTGGTTGTTGACGCCAATCTGCAGCGTCACCAGGTGCCGGTTTGCGGCCGGTGCGGCGGCGTCCAGCGCCTTGCCCAGTTCGCCGGTGGTCCATCCGGTGCGCGCGATGATCTGCGGCTGGCCGGTGGCCAGGCCATGCTGCTGCAGTGCGCGAGCCAGCTGTGCCGGCCAGCATTCGTGTGCCGCCACCGCTTCACCAACGGTGTAGGAATCGCCCAAGGCGAGGTAGCGGTGCCCGGCGGCGGATGGCACGGCTCGTGGTACTCAGGCAATCACGGCTTGTGCGGCGGCAGGTGGCTGCACCTGCTCGGCGGCCATGCGTTGCAGCAGGCGTTCCGTGCGCACGAATACTTCGCGCAGTTGCGCTGCCGGGGGCAACAGCGTCATGCGGAAGTGGCGATTGTCCGGTGCGTTGAAGCTGGTGCCGGGCACGACAAGCACGGCTTCTTCTTCCAGCAGGCGCAGCGCAAATGCGTTGTCGTCGAATACGGGGATACGCTCGGCGCGGATTTGTGGAAACGCGTACAGCGCACCCGCCGGCGCAACCACGCTGAGGTAGTTGCTGGCGTTGATGGCTTCCAGGGTGATGCGGCGTGCCTCGTGCAGGCGCCCGCCCGGTGCGGTCAGCGCCTTGATCGTCGGCGCGCCTTGCAGCGCGGCGGGAATGGCCCACTGCGCCGTGACGTTTGCACACAGGCGCAACGCGGCCAGCAATTGCAGCGCATCGCGATAGGCCGCCGTGCCGGCGACAGCCCCGGACAGGCTCATCCAGCCAATGCGATAGCCGCAGGCGCGATACGCTTTGCTCAAGCCGCTGAAGCTGAGGCACGGCACGTCGCCGGCGACGCCGGCCAGCGGTTGGAAGAGCGCACCGTCATACAGGATTTCGTCGTAGATTTCGTCGCTCATCAGCAACAGGTGGTGGCGTGCGGCGATGGCCACGAGCTGTTCCAGCAGCGCACGCGGATAGATCACGCCAGTGGGATTGTTTGGGTTGATCAACACCAGCGCACGCGTGCGCGCCGTGATCAACGCCTCGATTTCCAGTGGGTCAGGCAAATGATCGTTGGCTGCCGTGCAGCGGTAATAGCGCGTGCGACCTCCGTTGAGAATGGTCGCCGCGCTCCACAGCGGGTAGTCCGGGCTGGGCAGCAACACCTCGTCACCGGGCTGCAGCAGCGCACGCAGGCTGATGTCGATGAGTTCGCTGACGCCGTTGCCGATGAAAATACGCTCGATGGCGACGTTCCGGCCACCGTGTGCACGCTGGCGCTCGGCGATCGCTTCCCGCGCGATTTCCAGGCCCTGTTCATGACCGTAAGCTTCGCTGTCGTGCAGATGGCTGGCAATGACTTCGCGCAGATGGGCCGGCACTTCGAAGCCGTAGCGCCCCGGATTGCCAATGTTGAGCTTGATGATGTCGTGGCCGGCGGCCTCCATCTCGCGTGCACGCCGGGTGAGTGCACCGCGGATTTCGTAGCGCACATCCGTGAGGGTTGCGCTGGGGGTCAAAGCGGGCAAGATGCTTGTCCTGGCAGGTGTCGCGCCGACGTGGCAGCGGCTCAAGTGGTGATGCTAGCAGTGGCCCCGGTGCGTGCGAACCATTGCGTGGCTCGTCGGTTCCCCACACCACGCCGGTGCGGGGCATAATTGGCAAAACCGTGCAGACAGATCTCCCATGAGTGACGCCGAATCGATCGACCGCCTGCGCCGTATTGGCTGGCGTGGTGATGCGCTTCCGGAATCCGGGTTGCGCGTAGCGCGGGTGGTGGCCCAACACCGTGCCGGATACGAGTTGCACGATGGCCAGGCGTTGTTCGGCGCGCAACCGGACGGCCGTTTCCTGAAACGGGGCATCGACCCCACATCGCGTCCGGTGGTCGGTGATTTCGTCGAGGTGGAAGCTGGCACGCCGCCGCACATCATGCACGTGGCGCCACGGCGTAGCGTGTTGTCGCGGGCCGTGGCCGGCGAGCGCTACGAGCAGCAAATCATCGCCAGCAATATCGATTACGTGTTTGTGCTCACCGGGCTCGACGGCGATTTCAATCCCGCCCGCATCGAGCGCTACCTGTCACTGATTGCAGGCTCCGGGGCGCGGCCGGTAATCCTGCTGAGCAAGCTGGATACGCGCGACGATGCGACCGGACAAATTGACGCGCTGCGCGAACGCTTGCCCGCGGGTACGCCGATCATCGCGTTGAACGGCAAGGACCCGGGCAGCGTGGCGCTGCTCGCGCCGTATCTGCAGCTGGGCGACAGTGTGGTGCTGGTGGGTTCGTCAGGGGCGGGCAAGTCCACCTTGACCAACACCCTGCTGGGCACGGCGCGCATGGCGACGGCTGAAGTGCGCGCCAGCGACAGTCGCGGACGGCACACCACAACGCGACGCGCGCTGCTGCAATTGCCCAGCGGCGGTTGTCTGATCGACACGCCGGGCATGCGCGAACTCAAACTCACCGGTGAGGAAAACCTCGACGTGTTCGCCGACATCGAAGCGCTCGCCGAGCAGTGCCGGTTTGCCGATTGTGGTCATGGCAGTGAACCGGGGTGTGCAGTGCAGACTGCGCTGGATACCGGGGAGCTGACCGCCGAACGTTGGCGCAATTACCTCAAGTTGCACGACGAGCGCGAAGAGCAGGCCGCATCGCTGGAAGCGCGCCTGCGGCGTCAGCGCGGTGGACGTCCGCTGGAAAAGCCGCGCGGCGTGCGCGACACGCGCGAGCGCGAATAGCGCGAAATGGCGCGCTGTGGCTGGATCCCATCGCTGTTGTGCGAGCAGATGGACCGGCATTTGCCAGGGAGTGCCATCGCCTTGCAAAGTCGAATTGGCGCCGCTACCTTCACGCTGATGTCTGCTTCCGAGTCGCGCGGGCCGCGCATCCCGATGGCCACCTTCTGTTCCGGTCTGCCCGCGACGTTCGTGTTGCGGGTGGTCGCGCCGGCATGACCCCGCCAGCTGGCGAACTTGAAACGCGCTGGCGCCGGGCGAAACAGCACCTGGATGCCGGCGACACGCGCGCGGCGACCGTCGAACTCGACGCCATTCTGGCGCTTGATCCGCGCCAGCCGCTGGCGTGGCTGACGCTGGCGCGCCTGGCATGCGACGAACAACGTTGTCGTGCTGCCGTCGGGTATGCGCGCAATGCCGCGGCTGCGGTGCGCGAATCCGGCGACTGGCGCTGGTTGGCCGATGCCGCCCTGTTGTTGGAAGGCCTGGGCGAGTCGCTCCTTGCGGTGCGGCTCATACAGACGGCCGACCAGGCTCGGCCGGAAGTGATGGCGGCGGCCGACCGGATCGCCCAGTGTCTCGGCCGGGCCAATTTCCATGAGGACGCGCTCCGCATCCTGGATGCCGCGCTGGCTCGGGGTGAGCCGACGCCAATGCTTTCCTTCATGCGCGCCACCACCTTGCGCCACCTTGGTCGCCGGGACGAGGCCACGGTCGAGTATCAGCGTTGCCTGCAGCTTGCACCCAACTACGGCGCGGCGATGCTGATGCTGGCCCAGCACGACCGTGCGGCCGACCCGCAGGCCCAACTCGCGCTTGTGCGCCAGGCGCTGCAACAGAACCCGCAGCAGAATCAGCTGAACACGGCGATGCTCAACTACGCCTTGTTCATCCATCTCCAGGCTGCCGGAGACACCCGAGGTGCCTGGGCAGCGCTGATGCGCGGCGCCGCGATAAAACGCCACAGCCTGGCGTGGCAGCCCGCGCGCGACGAGGAACGGGTGGCCGCGATTCGCGCCGTGTGCCAGGGCACTTTCCTCGATCCGGTGCCGGCCACCACCGCTGCCGGACACGTGCCGATCTTCATCGTCGGCCAGCCGCGCACTGGCACGACGGTACTCGAGCGCATTCTGGGCAATCACAGCCAGGTCGGCTCGGCCGGCGAGCTCAACGATTTCCATCTGCAGCTCTGCTGGCAAGCCGACATGCTCGTCGAACATGTCGATCCGGTCTTGTTGCGGGCGTGCGTGAATCTCGACTTTGGCGCGATCGGGCGTGGCTATCGGCAACGTACCAGCTGGCGCGCGCAGGGGCGACATTTCCTGATTGACAAGATGCCCAGCAATTTCTGGTATGCCGGCCTGATCCACAAGGCGCTGCCGGATGCCCGCATCGTCTGTCTCGTGCGTGATCCGCTCGACACGTGCTTTTCCAACTTGAAGGAGCTGTTCACGGGCAATGCCTATCCCTACAGCTACGACCCGCTGGAAGCAGCTGCGCATCATCTGCGCTTTCGACAGTTGCTGCAGTATTGGGACGAGGTGTTGCCCGGCGTGGTGCTGACCGTGCGTTATGAAGACATGGTGCGCGATCCGCAGCCGGTGGCGCGTCGCGTGATGGAGCATTGCGGCTTGCCCTTTGAGCCCGAATGTGTGGATCTCCTGCGCAACCAGACGCCGTCCGCCACCGCCAGCAGCACGCAAGTGCGCGAGCAACTGCATTCGCGCTCGATCGGTGCCTGGCGTCGCTACGCCGAACCGCTGGAGGAAACCCGCGCGTGGCTTGCCGCGCGCCTGCCGCCGGAAGCCTTCGTTGCTCCTTGAGCGAGCGGCATGCCGGCGAGCTTGCCCAGGTCTTGCGCGCCGCCACCGGATCCCGTATCCGGGTGGGGAAAGGCCAGCAACCCCGACTCAGCCTTGGCTTGATCAGGTTTTCGATGACCTATAGCCTGTAGCTCCATGCTGTCAATGCCGACATCGGTACTAATCATGACGGGTAACCAGGCGCCGTGGTCGCAGCAGCTGTTCGGGGCAGGCAATCCGGGTGATACCGGCATACACGGCGCCGGGTGGCTGTGCAGGGCGCGTGACGGGTGCGCCGCGTGAAGCTTGGGGGCGACGGCGTGAGCATGCGCGCCGAGCCGGCGCTGCAACGCTATGTCGAACTCGACAGACGTCTGGTGGCGGCGGTTCGCGGCATCCACATCCTGTCCACGGTGGAGTGGCCGGCATCGCTGGAAAACCGCATGATCGAGGCCTACCG
>DAITPL010000037.1:0-5193 GCA_036833615.1 Rhodanobacter sp. | reverse complement strand
GGCAAGCCGGGCGACCGGATTCCCGGCAGTCAGCGCAGCAACCTGGACGCGGCACGCTATTTCATCGAACTGTCCGACGAACTGGGGGCGGATCGGCTCGCCGATGACACCAGCACGGCGGTAAGCGCCGAGACCTTGCGCGACGCCCTGGCGGACACGCTCAATGGCTTCTTCGGCAGCGGCACCATCCGCGTTGAGATCGATCCCGAACTAACGGCCAAGGCCGCGGCTGGAGCGAACCGTATCCGGCTGCGCGGCGGTGCCAGTTTCAACGCCTACGACCATCACCAGTTGCTGGCGCACGAGGCGTTCGTGCATTCGCTGACCGCACTGAATGGTCGGCGCCAGCCGCTGCTGGCTTCGCTGGGACGCACGTCGCCGCGCGTCGCCACGACGCAGGAAGGGTTGGCAGTGTTTGCCGAACTGATGTCCGGCGCGATCGATATTGCCCGGCTCAAGCGGATCAGCCTGCGCATCGTGGCGATCGACATGGCGCTGCATGGCGCGGACTTCGTGCAGGTATACCGCTACTTCAGCGACTGCGGGCAGACCGTGGCCGACAGTTTCCACTCGACGCAACGCGTGTTTCGCGGGGTGCCACTGACTGGTGGCGCGGCATTTGCCAAGGACAACGTCTATCTGTCCGGTCTGCTCACCGTGCACACGTTTTTTCGCTGGGCGTTGAAGCAGCGCCGCATGGACCTGTTGCGCCACTTGTTTGCCGGCAAGCTGGCGCTGGCGGATGTGATGACGCTGCAGTCGCACTTCGCCAGTGGCGCGATCCTGCCGCCACGCTGGCTGCCGCCGTGGATGCAGCATGTGCATGGTCTGGCCGGCAAGCTTGCATTTTCGGTGTTTGTCAATGGCATAGCGATGGATCAGGTCGATCCCACCGCATGGTCACGCGCCGTGTAACGGCGGGCCGTAGCGGTGGCCAGTGCTAACATCACGACGAGCCGCCGCCATGTTGGCGTGCGCGATTCCTTCATTGAAAAAGCACATTCATGCCCCTCTCCGAAGAACTGCGTCTTGCCGCGCTTGAGTACCACCGTCTGCCGCATCCGGGCAAAATCAAGGTTACGCCTACCACCTCGCTGCTGACCCAGCGCGATCTGTCGCTGGCGTACTCCCCGGGCGTGGCGGCCGCATGCGACGCGATTGTGGCCGATCCCACTTCCGCCGCGGAATACACCGCGCGCTCCAACCTGGTGGCGGTGATCACCAACGGCACGGCCGTGCTCGGCCTGGGCAACATCGGGCCACTGGCGGCCAAGCCAGTGATGGAAGGCAAAGGCATCCTGTTCCAGAAATTTGCCGGCATCGACGTGTTTGACATCGAGATCGACGAAACCGATCCGGACAAGCTCGTCGACATCATTGCCAGCCTCGAGCCGACATTTGGCGGCATCAATCTGGAGGACATCAAGGCGCCGGAGTGCTTCATCGTGGAGCGCAAGTTGCGCGAGCGCATGAAGATCCCGGTCTTCCACGATGATCAGCACGGCACTTCGATCATCGTTGGTGCGGCGGTGCTCAACGCGCTGGTGGTCGTCGGCAAGCGCATCGAGGAGGTGCGCGTGGCGACGACTGGCGTCGGTGCCGCCGGCGTCGCATGCCTCGACATGCTGGTAGCGCTGGGGGTAAAGGCCGAGCACATCCTGGCGCTGGATGTGAACGGGGTGCTGCACACCGGCCGCAAGGATCTGGATCCGGACAAGCAGCGTTATGCGCGGGGCACGCCCAAGCGCACGCTGGCGGAAATCGTCGAGGGTGCGGATATCTTTTTGGGCTTGTCGGCCGGTGGCATTCTCAAGCCGGAGATGCTGGCCACGATGGCCGCGCGACCGATCGTGTTTGCGCTGGCCAACCCGAATCCGGAGATCACCCCGGAAGAGGCCAAGGCGGTGCGCCCCGATTGCATCATGGCCACCGGGCGTTCGGACTATCCGAATCAAGTCAACAATGCGCTGTGCTTCCCGTACCTGTTCCGTGGCGCGCTGGACGTCGGCGCCACGGTGATCAACGAAGCGATGAAGGTGGCCTGCGTCAAGGCCATCGCTGCGCTGGCACGGCGCGAGTCATCCGATGTCAGCGCGCGCGCGTATGGCGGCAAGCCACCGCGTTTTGGTGCCGACTATCTGATACCGCAACCGTTTGACCCACGCCTGTTGCTGCAGCTGCCGCCGGCGGTGGCCAAGGCGGCGATGGACTCCGGCGTGGCGACCCGGCCCATCACCGATTTTGCCGCTTACGACGATCGCCTGAACAGTTTCGTGTTTCGTACCGGATTGCTGATGAAGCCGGTGTTCGAGCGGGCAAAGGCCGCGCCGCGCCGGATGGTGTACGCCGAAGGCGAGGAGGAAACCGTACTGCGCGCAGTGCAGACCGTGGTCGACCAGGGCCTGGCCGTGCCGATCCTGATCGGTCGTCCCGACGTCATCGAGAAGCGCATCAAGCGCGCCGGCCTGCGCCTCAAGCCCGGCGTGGACGTGGAAATATGCAACATCCACTCCGACCCGCGGTTCGATGCGTATTGGCAGCACTACCACCGCTTGATGGAGCGCCGGGGCGTGACGCCGTCGATGGCCAAGGCCGTCGTGCGCTCGCGACCGACGGCGATTGCCTCGCTGATGGTGGAGCGCGGTGAAGCCGATGCCATGATCTGCGGCCTGGTTGGCCAGTACCAGAGCAAGCTGCGTTATATCCGCAACATCATCGGCATGGACGCCGGGGTCAGCGAACCGTCGGCGATGGCCGCAGTTGCCACCGAAAAGGGCGCGTTCTTTTTCCTCGATACCCATGTGCAGGACGATCCCACCGCCGAGCAGATTGCGGAGGCGACGCTGCAGGGTTCCATCCGCTTGAAGCTGTTCGGCATCACGCCAAAGATCGCATTGCTGTCGGCCAGCAACTTCGGCAGCCGCGATACCTGTAGCGCGTACAAGATGCATTGCGCACTGGATTTGATCCGCGCCCGCGCGCCGAACCTGGAAGTGGAAGGCGAGATGCAGGCCGACACTGCGCTGGTGCCGGCGCTGCGCGAGCAGTTGTTCCCGAACTCGCGGTTGCACGGCAAGGCCAACGTGTTCGTGTTCCCGAACCTCGATGCGGCGAACATCGCCTACAACATGACGCGCATGCTCAGCGACGGCGTGGTGATCGGCCCGATCCTGATGGGCATCGCCAAGCCGGCGCACATCCTGATGCCGCAATCCACCGTGCGTCGCGTGGTCAACATGACTGCCGTGGCCTGCGTCGAAGCGCAGATTCGCGCCGGGATTCGCCAGCCAGGCTGACATCCGCGGGCGTACGGCGCGGAACTGCCGCGTCATGGCGGCGTCATGGTCCGACAGCTAAACTGGGACGCTGCTCCTGTCGTGACCTTGGCGGCGGGAAACACTTGAAGTCTGGCGCCGTCCGGCGCCGCGGAGACATGCTCATGGACCAGATTGACGACATCCTTGACCAGGATATCGACCCTACCGAAACGCGCGAATGGATGGATTCGCTCAACGCGGTGCTGAACCACGACGGCACCGGGCGCGCGCATTTCCTGCTGGAGAAAATGGTCGATACGACCCGCCGTTCCGGTGGCTATCTGCCGTTTGATCCGACCACGGCGTACGTCAATACCATCCCGCCCAATCAGCAGGCGAAGAGCCCTGGCGATGCGGCGCTGGAGTGGCGCATCCGCTCGATGATTCGCTGGAACGCGATGGCGATGGTGGTGCGTACGAATCGCAAACCCGGCAGCCTGGGTGGGCACATTGCCAGTTTCGCCTCGTCGGCGACGTTGTACGACGTCGGCTTCAACCATTTCTGGCGGGCGCCTTCTGCCGACCATCCGGGCGACCTGATCTGCTACCAGGGACACTCCAGCCCGGGGCTGTATGCGCGCTCGTATCTGGAAGGCCGCATCAGCGAAGAGCGGTTGGACAATTTCCGGATGGAAACCATCGGTCGCCCCAGCCTGCCGTCTTACCCGCATCCATGGCTGATGCCCGATTACTGGCAAGTGCCGACGGTGTCGATGGGCCTCGGGCCGATCCAGGCGATCTATCAGGCGCAGTTCCTGAAGTATCTGGAGGCGCGCGGGCTGATGCCGAAATCCGATCGCAAGGTGTGGTGTTTCCTCGGCGATGGCGAGGTGGACGAACCCGAATCGCTGGGTGCGATCTCGGTGGCAGGGCGGGAGGGACTCGACAACCTGATTTTCGTGGTCAATTGCAACCTGCAGCGCCTGGACGGCCCGGTGCGCGGCAACGGCAAGATCATCCAGGAACTCGAAGGCGGATTCCGTGGCGCCGGCTGGAACGTGATCAAGCTGATCTGGGGTTCCTACTGGGATCCGTTGTTGGCGCGCGATACCGATGGGGTGCTGCGCAGGTTGATGATGGAAACGGTCGACGGCGAGTATCAGGCGTGCAAGGCGCTTGGCGGCGCGTACACGCGCGAGCACTTCTTCGACAAATATCCGCAGACCCGCGAGATGGTCGCCAGCCTGTCCGATGAGGACGTGTGGCGGCTGAACCGCGGCGGCCACGACCCACACAAGGTCTATGCGGCTTATCACGCGGCAGTGCACACCAAAGGCATGCCCACCGTGATCCTGGCCAAGACGGTGAAGGGGTACGGCATGGGTTCGGCCGGCGAGTCGATGAACATCGCCCACCAGGCCAAGAAGATGGACCATGCGGCGATCCTGCTGTTCCGGGACCGCTTTCGCATTCCGCTCGACGACAAGCAACTGGCCGGTGACGGGCCGGAGTCGGTGCCCTATTACCACCCGGGCAAGGACTCCGAGGAAGTGCAATACATGCTGGCGCGCCGCGCCGAGCTTGGTGGCTTCCTGCCGCAGCGCCGCGAGAAATCCACGGTCTCGCTGCCGGCACCACAACTGAAAGAATTCGAAGCGATCACCAAGGGTACCGGCGAGCGCGAGATCAGCAACACCATGGCGCTGGTGCGCGGCATGAACCTGTTGTTGCGCGACAAGAAACTGGCGCCGCATCTGGTGCCGATCGTGGCCGACGAGGCGCGCACGTTCGGCATGGAGGGCATGTTCCGCCAGATTGGCATCTACGCACCGTTCGGGCAGAAATATCGCCCGCAGGATGCCGATCAGTTGCTGTATTACCGCGAGGCCGAGGACGGCCAGGTGCTGCAGGAGGGCATTTCCGAGGCCGGTGGCCT
>DAITPL010000036.1:4974-24114 GCA_036833615.1 Rhodanobacter sp. | reverse complement strand
TCACGGATGAAGTCCAGGATGTTGGATTGGCGGGAGGTCAGGTGCAGGCTCATGGCGATATTCTTTCACCATTTATGGTGAAAACGAAGGAGAGAAGATTCACTTTGTCGCGAACGGCACTTCGTCGTGCTCAGTGTTCTTGCGGATCAAGGGCTTGGGCGACTTGCTTCATGCATAGTCGATTTGGTGGGTCCAGTCTGGCGTGCTGTCATCTCACCCGCCGAGACAGCGGCGACGCGGCCGAATCCATGCCCGTCCACGTGCGAAGTGATGTAGGGCGGGCACTGCCCGCCGTTTCACTCGCTGGCCCGAACAACGGCGGGCAGTGCCCGCCCTACGGAGCTGTGGCGACGTGGCCGGACCCATACCCCTCGACCAGCATCACCCGCAAGTGGAGATCGTGGATTGCACGCCTTCTGCCAGTGACAAGGCGCCGGCACATCTCCATTGCCGCGACGAGCACGGTTGAAGTGAGCTGCGCGCCGCCCCATCTCCAGCTTCTCGTACCAACACGGAAGTCACATGTCCGACCTTTCCACCTTCCCCATCACCACGCGATGGCCAGCACGGCAACCAGACCGCATCCAGCTGTATTCATTGAACACGCCAAACGGTGTGAAAGCCTCGATCATGCTGGAGGAAACCGGGTTGCCGTATGAGCCCCACCGCGTCGACATCGGCAACCACGAGAGCCACACGCCGGCATTTTTGTCGCTCAACCCGAACGGCAAGATTCCCGCGATCATCGATCCCGACGGGCCGGACGGTGAGCCACTGGCCTTGTTCGAATCCGGCGCCATCCTGCTGTATCTGGCCGACAAGACCGGCCAGTTCATCCCCGCCAACGCAGCGCGACGCTGGGAAACCATCCAGTGGGTGTTCTTCCAGATGGCGTCGATCGGGCCGATGTTCGGACAAGTGGGGTTCTTCAACAAATTTGCCGGCAAGGAATTCGCCGACAAGCGCCCGCTCGAGCGTTACGTCAACGAATCCAGGCGCTTGCTCGGCGTGCTTGATGGCCGCCTCGTCGGGCGGCGCTGGATCATGGGCGATGACTACACCATCGCCGATATCGCCACCGTTGGCTGGGTGCAAAACCTCATCACGTTCTACGCGGCACGCGAGCTCGTGGCGTTCGACCGCTTCACCAACGTCGCCGCCTGGCTTAACCGCGCACTGGCGCGCCCGGCAGTGCAACGCGGCCTGGAAATCCCCAAACAGGCGGAATGATCGTTCCACCTTCGACTTCCCTTGAAGCGCAACTTTATTGTTGCATGTCACCTTTTCACCGGCGTAACCTCATATGCAACCAGGAGGTGGCATATGAGCAACCGCATTGAAAAACGCATTGAGCTGAAGGCCCCGGTGGCGCGCGTATGGCGGGCGCTGACTGACTATCGTGAATTCGGCGCATGGTTTCGCGTCAAACTGACCGGGCCGTTCGAGCCTGGCAAGGCCTCCACCGGCCACATCACCCATCCGGGCCATGAACACGTCGTCTGGCACGCCGTGGTGCAGCAGCTGGAGCCGGAGCGCCTGTTCAGCTTCACCTGGCATCCCTACGCCATCGAGCCAGGCGTCGACTACTCCGCCGAACCGCCGACGCTGGTTGAATTTCGCCTCGAGCCAAAGGGCGACGGCACCGTGCTGACTTTGACCGAATCGGGCTTCGACCATATCCCGGCCGCCCGTCGCGCCGAGGCGTTCCGCATGAACGACAATGGCTGGGCGCAGCAGATGGAAAACATCCGGCGCCACGTCGAAGCGGGTGCCGGCGAGGCCAGCCATGGCGGCTAGCGTACAAACCCGACTGGCGCGCCGTGCCCCCCGGGCGGCAACCGTATTTGCCGCCTTGGGCGACCCGACCCGGCTGGCGCTGGTGACCCGGCTGTGTGACGGCTCACACTACTCGATTGCCCAACTCAGCCACGGCCAGCCGCTGACCCGGCAAGCGATCAGCAAGCACCTGCGGGTGCTGGCAGACGCCCACGTCGTGCGCAGCGAGCGCGTCGGCCGGGAAAATCTGTTTGTGCTCGACCCGCAACCTATCGACAATCTCAAGGTCTACATTGAACTGGTGTCCGGCCAGTGGGATGCCGCACTGGCGCGACTCCAGTCGTTCGTGGAGAAATGAACGCGACGCCCGATCCGGCGTGAACGAACTGGCTTCGGCACAGTCGATTTCGTCCCCCTCTCGTTCGTCATGAACCTGCAGGTGCCAACCCCGCGCGCCTCGCCGCAACGGAGAAAGTCATGTCCTATATCGACGGTTTCGTGATCGCCGTACCCACCTCCAACCGGCAACAATTCGTCCAGCACGCCACCGTCAACGACCCGGTGTTCATGCAACATGGCGCAATCCGTGTCATCGAATGCTGGGGCGACGACGTCCCCGCCGGCAAGCTCACCGATTTCCGCCGCGCCGTGCAGGCGAAAGCGGACGAAACGGTGGTGTTCTCCTGGATCGAATGGCCGGACAAGGCCACCCGCGATGCCGGCATGCAGAAAATCATGGAAGACCCCAGCTTCAGTCCCGAAAACAACCCCATGCCGTTCGATGGCAAGCGGATGATCTACGGCGGCTTCGCGCCCGTCGTCACGCTGGATCGACCCGCGTAACGAACAACCGCAGCCGCCCTGGTTTCACTTCAACGTGCCGTGACCGGCGGCCACGCAGCGCCAGTCTCATCATTCCGGCGGCTGGCAACCACCGAATGGCGCCGACAAGGTCACGCGCGACCGGGAAGCGCGCCCGGATCCCCGCGCCGGTGCAACGACCAGAACGGCATCACGCAGCGATCCCGATAGCCGTTCCGTGCGTACAAGCGCCGTGCCCGCTGGTTGTCCTCGCTCACATGCAGGAAGGGAATGACACCACGTTGGAGGTTGTCGTTCGACAGCCAGGTCAGTAGCCGGCGGGCATGACCGTGACCGCTGAAATCCGGATGCGCGCACACTGCGCTGACCTCGCGATAGCCGTCCAGACCCATGCGCTCACCAATCATCGCGGCCAGCTGGCCGTCCTGGTAGATCCCGAAATAACGCCCCAGCGCCATGGTGTGCTGGCGGAAGAAGTGGGGATACACCAGCGTCGTCAGCGCCAGCACATCCGCGCGATGCGTTGCAGTCAATTCGATGATCGGCGCACCAGTCACGGCCGCCAGCGGTGCAGCGCAAACCATCTGCACGATCTGTTCCGGTCCCTGCACCTGCCAGTCGGCTGACAGCCGCGGCAGCGCGCCGAGCAGGTATACCGCCTCACCCGGCGATACCAGTTCATCCAGCGCACCGGCAACATCCGCATGGCCCGACCATGCCACGAACGGCGCAACGTCCGCCGGATAACGTGCCGCGTCGCCGTGTCGTAGCGCCAGCGTGCGCTGTGGTCCAGTCAGCGCGGTCCAAATGGGATTGTCGAGCCAGCCTTCCGTCATCGCCTGCAGTCGCTCCACATCCGCTCGTCCCGTCGCAATCCGCAATCATCGTGTACCGGGGCCACGTCACGCCGGCATCGGTACCTGCCACGTTTTCCCCACCGGCCGTCACTGACACATCACATGGCAGTGGACGAGCCGCCTCGGGTGATCTTACGCCGACGGTATAGCCGCCGGTCGGCCTGGGCCAATGCCGCATCCAGCGACACGCCATGGCCGCAAAGTGCCGTGCCGGTGGTGAAACCGATCGGCGCGTGCACGCCATCCTGTTCCAGCTGTGCGGCGAGGCATTGTGTCGTTTGTGCGTCCGTATCGCGCACCATGACCAGAAACTCGTCGCCACCCATGCGTACAACCGCATCCTGCGCACGCGAATGGGCAACGAGGAATTGTGCCATCCGCACCAATACTTCATCACCGTACTGGTGGCCACGGGTATCGTTGACCTCCTTGAAGTGATCCAGATCAATGCTGATGCAGCCCCAGTCCATGCTGTCCAGCGAGTCTTCCACCGTACGCAAAAAGCGTCGATTGAAGCAGCCGGTCAGCGGGTCGTGCGTCGACAGTTCCTGCAGCGCCTGCTCCTGCTCATAGCGCTCGGTGATGTCCTGCGCATGCATCAACACGTAAGGCTCGTCACCATCGTCATCCAGAAAATTCTGGTACTGCCACGTGCGCAGCGAGCCATCCCGGGTACACAGTTGCATCATGCCGCTGTCACGGTCGTTGCGCATGATGCGCAACAGGTATTGCCTGAATTCCTCCCGCCGCTCCGGCGGCATCAAGTCGGCCAGGCGGCGGCCGAGCATCTCGCCGATGGAATAGCCCAGCACCCCGGCCGCCGCGGCATTGACCGACAGCAACACACCTTCGTAATCATGCGTGCAGATCGGGCCGAGGCTGCGCTCGAACAGCATGCGATAACGTCGCTCACTCGCCTCCAACGCCAGCACGCCGCGTTTGCGAACGGTGATGTCCTGCAGCGTCCCCACCAGCATCCGCGGTTGGCCATCAGCAGCACGGTCGACCGAACCCACGGTACGCATCCATTTCCTGGATCGGGTTGCCGTGACCAGTTCCACTTCCAGATCCCAGCCCACGCCTTCGGCAATGGATTTTTGCAACGCTGCCTGAAAGCGCTTGCGACTTTCCGGTTCGTAGAATCCAAGTGCCGCCTCCAGGGTCGGCACGTATTCCGGCGCCACGTCATGCAGGCGGCGGGTTTGGGCCGACCAGGTGAGGTGCTGTGTATCGAGATCCAGCTCCCAGGTACCCACGCCGCCCAACCGTCCCACCCGTTCCGCCGCTGCCTCGCTGGCAAGCAGTCGCTCCTGGCACCGTTGCAGGTCTGCGCCGGACGACGACAGGGTTCTGATCCGGTGTTCGAGTGCCGCCGGCTGCTGCCCAGTCCGGGTGCGCAGGTCGAGCGCTGCAGCGACCACCTGCGCCAATGCCTGCAGCATCGAGCGCCGCGCAGCATCGAGCGTGCGCGGCACGACATCCAGCACACACACCGTGCCCACCCGCGCGCCATTGCTCAGCGTGACGGGTGCACCTGCGTAGAAACGGACGGCCGGATCGCCGGTGACCAACGGGCTGCTTGCGAAACGCGAATCGGCCCGTGCGTCAGGCACCTCCAGTACGTTCGGGGTCAGGATCGTATGCGCGCAGAACGAAACGTCGCGCGGTGTTTCGTCGAGACCAGGCAAGCCGATGTTGGCCTTGCACCACTGGCGCTGTGCATCGACCAGCGCGATCAGCGCCATGGGCGCATCGGTTACCAGCGCGGCGACACGTGCCACTGCGTCAAACAACGGTTCGGGCCCACTGTCGAGCACGGATAGCTGGCGCAGCGCCGCCAGACGTTTTTCCTCATTGGGAGGCCTCGCTGCAACCATCTCGGCACCTCCGCATCTCAACATGGTCTGGCGGGTGCTCTTGGCTCGTAACATACCGCCGTCATGTGTGCGGCGGATAGCCCGCGCCGGGTTTGTTCAAGTGCCGCGAAACGCACTTGAAGAATACCCCGACTACCCGTGTCGCAGATCAATGCGCGGTGTGAAAACCGGGTCAAAGTGAGCGAGCCCAAATCCATGCACAACAGACGGCGAGTTCCGCCGCAGGTCGACCGGGTTCATGGTTCCGGACCTGGCTCCCACTGCGCAGGTGTCCACCCCGGTGCCAGCGGAGCATGACGGGCCGGAAGCAGTCTGGCCCGCTATTTCAAACGACAAACCGCGACAGGTAAAAACCATGACGAGTTCCAACCGGCCACGAAACTGCACCAGGAGTTGCGTCCAGACAGCGCTGCGGCGCGCCAGCTTCGTGCTGCTTGTCGCCACTGCATTCGGCGGCACCGCCTTTGCCCAGCTCTTCGATTTTGCGCACAGCCCGAGGGCGGCTTCGTTCCAGATCGAGTCACCAGCAGCCGCAGCGAATATCCGCTCGCCGGTGGCGATCAACGTCACCCTGCACGGCGCCACGCTCGGCCAGCCGGAAGACGGGTTCGACCATCTGCACATCTCGGTCGACGGTGGCGAAGCCATACCCGTGTACGCAGCACCGATACCACCGTTGCGCCTGGCCCCCGGCCGCCACACGCTGGCGATGGAGGTTGCCGGCCCAGACCATCGGCCACTTACCACGACGAAAACGGTCACCTTTACCGTTGTGCCCTGACGTGGACGGCCACGGTTCCACCATCCTGCGCCATGCTGGCGGCGTACGCCTGGCACACCTGACATGGGCCATCGCCAGCGGTTGGCTCATTGCCAGCGGACTGGGCATCCACGAGGTCCTGCCGGCGTGGGCGAGCCATCTGCTTGGCGGCCATGTAGCGCTCGTGACATGGCATGGCCATGTCGGTGATCTGCTCGGCCTGGCGCTGTTGTTGGCGACGTTCCTCATGCGCAACACCTTGAGCCGGTTCCTTGGCGCGATCTTGCAGTTCCACCGCGGCGACGCGGCGTGGCCGCTGGCCTTGCTGCGTTCCCTGCGCCACCCGCGCCAGAGCCGTGTGCTGCCTTGGCACGGTGGCCGTTTCGACCCCGCGCAACGCCTGGTTTTCCTCATCCTGGCAGGCGCATTTGCCCTGCTGGTCATTACCGGCCTCGCGTTCCACTTCATCCCCACGAATATCCGCCTGTTGTTCGCGTGGACGGTGCGCATTCACCTGGCTGCGGGATGGGCGTTCATCGCTGCGGTGGGTGTGCACATCATCGCCGGCACAGGCTTGCTGCCAACCCACCGCGGTGTCGCGCGCGCAATGTTCGGCGATGGCCGCGTCCGGACCGAGCTTGCCCGCCGCCTCTGGCCGGGTTGGACCACCCGTCGACTCGAGGGCAAAGAAACTCCCGGGGCTTGATCACTCCGGTTGCATCGGTTTTCCAGGCGCCACCGCGCCGGAAGGTGCACGGGGCCAGCATTGGCGATTCGCTCCCTGCTTTCGCATCGTGTTAGCGTACCGGCGGGGAAAATCCACGGACGCCGGTACCTGGGGCAAGACCAGAGCAGCCACCAATTTCTGCTTTACCCCGTTTCTGCGACAACCACGGCCAGCCAAGTCGAACGCCACCAGCACACCGGGAGAGATGACATGACAGACAAACATATGGGCACCTGTTTTTGCGGCGCGGTGGAAATCGAAGTCACCGGTACGCCGGAGGCGATGGGCTATTGCCATTGCAGTTCCTGCCGCTCATGGTCGGCCGGACCGGTCAACGCGTTCACCTTGTGGAAACCCGAACGCGTCAAGGTCACCCGCGGCAGCGAATTCATCGGCCACTTCCAGAAGACGCCCACCAGCGACCGCCAATTCTGCACGCAGTGCGGCGGGCACCTGCTGAGCGGCCACCCCACGCTGGGACTGACCGACGTCTACGCCGCCACGATCCCGAGCCTGGCCTTCACGCCTGCAGTCCACGTGAACTACGCCGAGACCGTGTTACCCATGAAGGATGGTCTGCCCAAGCTGAGAGACTTCCCGGCCGAGCTCGGTGGCTCGGGCCAGACGATGGCCGAGTAACCCTGCGTCGGCATCGGGTAGGTGCTCGCATTGGGCTACATTACGCGGATCAAGCACAAGGAGCGCCAGCACATACCACCGGCTGCTCCGGCCGTTCGGCAGGCGGGAGAGACATGCAAGTCAAAGGGGTCCGTCCACGTCCGCAAACCAGCGCTGATGCACGTCGGTGCTTCCCGTCGCCGGTGCCAACCGCTGGCACCATGGCGAGTCTCCGCATGTCTGCCCTGCGCCCGATCCTGGTTCTTTTCCTGCTGCTGCAGCTGGCCGGCTGCGCGGCTCGCGGTGACATCACTCGCCCGATCCCGACCACGTTCGTTGCCGCCCCGCAGCCGGCCCATCGACTGGTCGTGATGTTGCCCGGGCGCGGTGACAGCCTGCGCTCGCTGAGCGACATCGGTATGGCCCGCTTCATCCAGCAAACGTGGCCGGACGCGGACGTGATACTGACCGGCCTGACGATGCCATTTTATCGCCAGGGTTGCGCGGTCCAGCGTTTGCACGACGAAGTGATCGAACCCGCGCGGCGAGCAACGTACCAGCAGGTGTGGCTCGCCGGCATATCGCTGGGCGGCATGGGTGCGCTGATGTACGACGAGCGCTATCCCGACCAGATCGATGGACTGCTCGTGCTGTCGCCGTATCTGGGGGACGCCGCCATCCATCGCGAAATCCGCCAGGCGGGCGGTCTCGCCAACTGGCACCCCGGGTCGCCGCAAACCATCGCCCCCGACACGTTCGCGCGCGAGTTGTGGCGCCATCTACAGGGCTGGTCGCAGCGACCCCAACGCACGCGCTCAGTGTGGCTGGCGTACGGTGCGGAGGAACCGTTCCGCGCCTCCATCGAACTGATGCGCCCACTGCTGCCAGCCGATCACGTGGTGATGTTGCCGGGTCATCACGACTGGAAGCTGTGGAAGCCGGCAATGCGCACGTTGCTTGAACGGGCGGCGCGAAGCCCCACCTGGCGGTTGAACCAGCCCGATGCACAGACGCCAGCTGCCGCGCCTGGTTCCTGTATTTCGGCGAGATGAACCCGGAAATTTCTTGCTGTCGCCGCAACGGTGTCCCGGTCGTCAAATCCCGAGGCATGTCAGCGCAGCGTGTTATCCAGCCGCCGCAATGTCGAGGCAAAAGTCCGGATCAAAATCCGGGTTTTCCTTCACGCCCTTGGGGCAGTAGCCGCGCGGATTGCATATCACCCGGGTGCCATCCACCACGTAGTCAAAACTGTCGTGTGTGTGGCCATGGATCCACAGCGCGGCCCGTCCCATCAGCGCGGTGCAATCGGACACGAACGCGGCGCTGACCGGCGAATCGGCAAAGCGCGGGTGGACGCTGCGCGGCGTCGGCGCATGGTGGGTGATGACCACGGTCGGCCCGGCGAACGGTTCATCCAGCACGGACGCGAGCCACGCGTATTGCTCGGCGAACAACGCGCAGGCATCGGTCGGCGTGAACACGCCACCATTCGCGTTGCGAATGACGGTGAAATCGCGCATGAACTTTGCCGACAGCGTCATCGCCAGCTCTTTGCCGGCGACGCCAAACAGCTCGAAGTTCGTCCACAACGTGGCACCCACAAAGCGCACGCCGTCGATCACGCGCAGGTCCTGATCGAGCAACTGGATGCCATGTTCGTGCGCGCTCCGGGCCAGCTCCTGGCGCACCTGCGGCATCGAGCCGCCGTAAAATTCGTGATTGCCGGGCACATACAGCACCGGTCGCCCGAGAGTGGCTGCCCAATCCATCGCGGCGGATGCCGGGCGCAGGATGTCGCCGGCGAGAATTGTCACATCCGCCTCCACCTGCGGCGGCGGCATGCCCTGCAAGCCCAGATGCAAGTCCGACAAAACGTGCAGGCGCATGCGATGCTCCGATCACGACCAAGGCGCAACGAACAGGATTGGGGCGCTGACTCCGCGCAAGCAGATCCGGGGTCGTGTGCATCACTGTAGCGCAAGCCCATGGACCACAGCATCCGCAGCTGCCCGGTTGTCGGCGAAGGTCAGCCATGCAGCCACCCGCTGGCGTCGCTCGACGCTACTGCCAGCTCACCAGCGCGCCGCATGGCCGCGTCCGCGAACCTTGCGCCTGTCGTCTTCCGGCACTTGTCGGCTCCCCGGCAACGCGTCGACAGTGAATGACCCGCACACCTGACCACCAATGCGGAGGGAACGTTCCATGAAAAGACGCAACGTGTTGAAAGTGGCTCTGGCCGCGCCGTTGCTGCCGCTCGTCTGGTCGCGGGGGATCGCATCGGCATGGGCCACGGCCCCCCGGGCAACTCGCTGGCACTCCCGCGTACGGCCGGGCGAGCCGGGTTGGCCTTCCGCCGCGCAATGGCAGCAGTTGCAACATCACGTGGACGGCCGCCTGCTCAAACTGGAATCGCCGTTTGCCGGCTGTGCCACTACGCAGCCCACTACCACCTGCGACGAAGCATTGCGGCAGTTGCGGAATCCGTTTTATCTGGGCGATCAGCCGGCCCTGACCCAGAGCAGTGGCTGGGTCGATGCGTGGACCTCGCAGCCAAGCGTGTACGCGGTCGTGGCCAGTAACACGGCGGACGTCGTTGCTGCGGTGAACTTCGCCCGCACGCACCACTTGCGGCTGGTGGTGAAGGGCGGCGGCCACAGTTATCAAGGCACTTCGGATGCACCCGATTCGCTGCTGGTGTGGACGCGGCACATGCACCAGGTGAGCCTGCATGACGCGTTCGTCAGTCAGGGTTGCGCGGACACCCAGGCGCCGCAACCGGCGGTATCGATTGGTGCGGGCGCGATGTGGATCGACGCCTACGCGGAAGTGACCACCCGCGCCGGGCGTTACGTGCAAGGTGGCGGCTGCACCACCGTGGGTGTGGCCGGGCTGGTCCAAAGCGGCGGCTTCGGCAGCTTCTCGAAAAACTTCGGCAGCGCCGCAGCCAGCCTGCTGGAGGCGGAAATCGTTACCGCCGATGGCCAGGTGCGCATCGCCAACGCCTGTACCAACCCCGATCTGTTCTGGGGTCTCAAGGGCGGTGGCGGCGGCAGCCTCGGCGTGATCACGCGGTTGACCCTGCGCACGCACGAACTGCCCGACACGTTCGGCGCCGTATTCGGCAAGGTCAAGGCAACATCTGCTTTGGCCTTCCGGAAACTGCTCGCGCACACGCTCGCGTTCTATCAAGAGCACCTGTTCAACCCGTATTGGGGCGAGCAGATCAGATTCGGAGCGGACAACACCGTGGAGTTTTCGCTCGTGTTCCAAGGGCTGGACACCCAGCAGGTCCGCGCGACATGGCAACCGTTTCTGGACTGGATCGCCAGCCGCCAGCACGATTACTCGGTCGAAGCGCCCGTGCAGATATTCGGGCTACCCGCGCGGCATTTCTGGGATGCGGAGTTCCTGCTGAAACACGCACCCGGTGTCGCCATCGCCGACGCCCGTGCGGGCGCGCCGAAGAATCACTACTTCTGGGCCGGCGATCAGGCGCAGACCGGGCAGTTCGTGCATGGCTACAAGTCAGCGTGGTTGCCGGCTTCGCTATTGCAGCATGACCAGCAAGCCCGACTCGTCGACGCGATGTTTGCCGCCACTCGCCACTGGGGCTGCTCGCTGCACTTCAACAAGGGCCTGGGCGGCGCCGCGGCGGATACCATCGCGGCCGCGCGGGATACCGCGACGCATCCCGGCATGCTCGACGCATTCGCATTGGCGATCATGGGCGCCGAAGGACCGCCCGCGTTCGCCGGCATGCCCCGCGCACGCCCGGATCTGGTTGCGGCGCGCAAGGACGCGGCCGGCATTGGCCGGGCCATGGCTGCGTTGCTGAAAGTTGCCCCCGAGGCCGGCTCCTACGTCGCGGAGAGCGACTACTTCGAACCGGCATGGCAAGCCGCATTCTGGGGCACGAACTACACGCGGCTGGCGGCGGTGAAACGCAAGTACGACCCGGACGGCCTGTTCTTCGTCCATCACGGTGTGGGCAGCGAGATGTGGAGCGCAGACGGATTTACGCGTCTGCATGGCGGCTGACGACGAGAGCGAGGACGAAATTTTCGCCATGCACACCGCTGGCCCTGGGCGAAACCGATGGTGCCCGCGCGCCCGAAAAAGGTCCTCAAGACGCGTCGCGCGGTGGTCAACGCCGTGTGTGGCTGCGCACGACGCATCAGCGGCGCCACTCAATAGGCAGTACGACACCGCATTGGCGGAAAGCTTTACACCTCGATCGCATGAAATTGCCATTCCACCGGTAATGTCCACCGGCTCCATCACAGTGGGCAAGGCTGCCGACCTGGTCCTGCTCGAGGGCAACCCGGCGACCAATATCAAGGACATTGAAAACGTCACGCTGGGGTGCAAGGACGGTGTGGGTTACGACCCGGCCGGGCTGGTCAAGGCGGCAAACGGGACGGTGGGTTTGCGTTGATGCGAACGCACGCGGTCGGATCGACGCAGACCAGGCGTCCGGCGGATTGACGCCCACTTCGTTTTCTCACGCACGTTTTCATCCCACGCGGCTGGATCGGTGCCCAGCTCCCGGCACTTGCTGGACCCGGCGATCGGCCGATGCGACCTCCCCCGGATGTTCTCTTCGCCTGCTGGTTTGTGCGTGCAGCGCCTACTGGCGCATGAAACGCCGACGCGCCACGGACAGAATCAATCGTTGCAAGGGGTTGCCATTTCCTCCCGGCCGCCACGTGCGTACGAGCTTGTTGCGATAGGCGTCGAAGTGCAGGCCGCGAGGTGCCGCCAACACCTCGCCCCGGCCCAGCAGGATCTTCAACGCCTGGGTACCGGCTATCCCGGCGCAGATTTCACACGCCATGGGCGTCGAGGGACCACGGTGGCGGACCAGGTCCACGGCGGACGGATCAACCAGATAGCCTTGATGCAGCATGGCGGGTGCCAATCCCACCATGAAGCGCAGCAACTGCTCGTTCATCGGTTGCCCTTCCAGCCGGAAATATTCCTCGAAGGTCATCTGCCCGGGCAGGAAAGCCAGAAACGCCGCACCCATGCCCAACGGCGCTGCGGTGATCGCCGGAATGCCGCGTTCGGCGCACAGCGCAAACAGCTTGGCGCGGATATCGAGCACGAAGAAGTCCAGCCCGTCGACATACAAATCCACCCCCGACAAAAACTGCTCCATGTTGTCGAGGGTGACGCCGGCGGGGAACTTGTTGATGTCCAGGTCGGGGTTGATATCCCGCGCAATGCGGGACACCACGTCGACCTTGGGCTGGCCGACGGTCGACTGGAATGCCCCAGCCTGCCGGTTGAAATTTTCCGTGCCGAACCGGTCGAGGTCGGCCAGGTTGAACGACTGGATGCCGAGTCGGGTCAGCGTCAACAGATGACTGCCGCCAACCCCACCCAGTCCGGCAATCGCCACCCGCTTGGTACGCAGCGCCGCCTGCTCGGCCGTGGTGATCCACCCGATCGTCCGGCTGAATGCCGTTGCGTAGTCGAACGGCTCGGTCCTGACCGGTGCATCAGACGTCATGAGACACCCACGCTCGGCATGTGGCGTAACGCTGTCGCCAAGCCCGCACGGTAACACCGGCCTGCGGAAGCGCACAATACCGGCCCTTGCGCCCCCCCGAAATCGGCGATGGATCGGCCGCAGGCATTGGAAACGCCCCCGACAACGGCTGAATCTCGGCTATCAAAAGCGTCTCTCGCCCGCAATGGTCACCAACGCTTGCCGACCTCGGAGAGAGGTCTGGAGAGATGTTTCGGCAGGGGTGATTAATGCGGCATTCAATGCCCGGATCCACGCTCGCTCATACCCCATCCGGCGCTTCTCTCCCACCTTTCACCCGCAAGCGGAAAGATCGTTGCGAGACGGATCACGCGGCCGAGGCCCCCGCTGATCAGGACGCCTCGAACCACGCTGCGTGGCGCCACGCTTACGGCAGACGTCCATGTGGCCGTCGGCGACCGTGCCGGAACGTTGCCGCGACCGCCAGTGGATCGCTTCAACGAAAGCAAAGCATAAAAAATGGCGCCGCTCCGAGAAGTGGCGCCATCGATTACCAAACCACACACGAGGGGTTCTGCTCCATGCGTGACCCTCAAGCCTCGTTGCGGCGCCGCCGGAGCAAGAAGCCCAGGATACCCAGGCCGACGCCCAACAGACCAGCCGCACCCGGCTCCGGTACTGCCAACTGGCCGATCAACGAGCCGTTACCCTCGATTGGGAAGTGGCAGATATTCGTCGGGTCGGTCGAAACTGAGCTGCAAGTACTCGCCGGCTGGAACTGGAACGACGAATTAAGCGACAGATCGGCAAATCCACCCAGACCATCGGCCACGCTGTAAATGTCGATGAAGGGTGCCGCCGGACCTCCGGTCGCGTCCACCAATCCGAATCCGTTGGATCCTACCGTGGGATTGGCGACCGTGCCGACGACGGTGCCGTAAAGCTCTCCTTGCACCGCAAACTCGGAGTTCGCCGAGTCATGGCCCATCAAGGTAAGCCAAGGGGTACCAATGGTGGCCGAGGTGGGGTCACCAAAGGAGAAACTCTGCGTGTTGTCGACGTAAAACTGGAAGCTTCCATTATCGAACGTGATTTGGGGGCCGTTGATATCGGTCACCTGGTAGGAGAACGTGAACGTCAGGTCGCAACCCAGACAAAAGTCGTTCTCCCCGTTGATGGAGCCGATCTGCCCGTAGCCAGTAAGTATGTCGCCCTCGTTTTGCACTTGCGATTCGCGGAGGTTGAGCGACTGGATGGTCAGGTTGAACGGATTGTCGGTATCCCACGTTACGCCGTCCACGTTAACGGGCGTGGCAAGGGTCGATCCACTCCACGCACCTAATGCCAGCGCGCATGCGAGTGCGACTCCGATGCTTTTCTTGTTGAACATGTTTTTCTCCTCGATGGGCAATCAAAGGGCAGTGGATCGCGGGTAACCTTGCCCTGAGTACACCTAAGCAGGGAGCGTGCCATGCTTATAACATGTTGTTTTCAATACTGTTATTCCCTCTTCAGGGCCCGACCAATCCAGCGTTTGTAAGAAATCTCGACACCGTGGTGGTGGGTAAACGCCCGCATATACCCGCGATAGTTCCAACTAATTGTTTTAGCGGTAATTTATTTGGGAAACCAACGCAAGGCCTTGATTGTAAAGGGTTTCGACATCACGTAGAAATCACTTGCGTTACACGTGGACGTCACTTGTGTTTCACGTGGGAATCACCTGAATTAATTGCCGGGAGCTACATCGCCGAGGCGCTTGGGCCCACGGCGCAGAGCTGAACCAAGGTCGCGCAGTGCCCTGGAGTCCCTTGCATAATCGAATATCGTAGGTAATCCCGCTATGGGAAATCGCCGAAACTTGTGAGCGCTCGTCGCCCACTGCGCTCGCGCGGTGCGGCCCGCGCGTAGCCAATCCGTAAAAACACGAGCCCGTGTCCCGCCCCGCCCAGGTCGCCCAAGGCCGAACCCAGGCGCGAGAGCGAGCGTTGCAACGCCGGCTCGATGGGTGCGAAACCCAGGCTGAGCACGCCCGCCGCCGCGTACGGCTGGACTGACAACCCGTCCAGGGTGGCCTCAAGCCACACGCGCTGCAAAGCGCGGCCACCCGCGAGCACATCAGATCGGGCCGCGGACGGAATGACGAGCAGGCACAGACCGGGCGACAGCCGGATTGGCAGCCACGCCGAGCGCCACCCCAGCACCGCTGCCGCGCCCAGCCGGTTGAGCATGCGCATGACCGTGGGACGACGCATCGCCTGGAAGGCCGCACGCATCGGCGGCTCCACAGCAAGCGTCGCCGGTGCCAGGCCTTCCTCGCAGGCGGCATGCCAGCCAGCGGAAAAACGGATGCTCGAAAACAGTTCCGCGTGCAGCGTCGGGCTGCTGAAACGCAGCGCCTCGGCCTGCCGGATGATGCTGAGCGCGGCTTTCCTGTCACGCGGTGTCTGCGGCCAGTAAAGCCGCTGTCCGGGAATCGACCGGGCCTGCGCCTTCAGGCGCGCTTGCGTCTCGACGGTGATCGGGCCGCGCCACGGAAAGCTGCGGTCGGTGTGACGCTGCGCGATGGCACCCACCAGCGGCTCGGGCTGGTCGCATTGGGAATCGCGGCGCCAGCGGATGCGGGCGACCCACAGCTCGTCATCGGGGCGTGGAAAAGTCTGCAGCTCCGCCGCGTAACCGAGCGAGCGGGCGTGAATGAGCATGTTTTCCAGGCACGCGCCAGCGGACAGATCGCTGAGGACATAGCGGGTATCGGATACGCGGCCGCTACGGCCTGCATCGATGCGCAGATCAAGATCGTCGTCGCACCACGCAAACCGCCACGGCTGCGAATTATCCGCAGAAGGCGCGGCGATGCCCGCGCACAGAATGGCTGCTTTCGTCTGCCGGTCCACGGCCTGCACCCGTTCAATTCAACTGTGTGGTGTGGCGCAATATACCTACAATCAATCGGATATTCCGCCGATGACGATCACGTTGGCAATGGGTTTCCAGCTCGCCTGCCCCACCACTACACCGGGACAGAACACCTGATATCACCTCGACGTCGCGATGAAGCATCGCTTGCAGTTGCCACCGCGGCGTGGCGTTGCAAGCACCACCGACGCAGACCATGCCCCACCAGTCGCCTACTTGGCGGTATGGACGTCCAGATCCACGACACTCGCGAGCCGCGTCGCGCAGCGATGTGCGATGTGGTTGACGTCTGCGTGAACGCGCTGGTGAGGCCAATTGCAAGGAATCGTGCAGATTTCTTGTATTTGGTCCGCTGTATTCAGACGTAGTTCACTGAATAGTTGCATAGTCATGCCCTAGCATTCACACAGTCATGACCTTCTATAACAGAAGGGGAACAGCGTCCAAGAGGGGCACTGGCCGTCTCTGAATGACCAACGGCGTGGATATGGCCTGCGGTCCAGACCTGATCAGGTTCACCCGCCATGAGAGTTTCCGACAGCTTGCCCATCTGCTCTGGCCAACGGCTGCAGAGCAAGACCGTCATCGACATCACCCCGCGTCTCGCGCGTCCAGCTATGCGCGGCGGCGAATCCCAGTGTTCGTGCGCGACCTCCCTTGAACAGGTGGAGTCGGCCTGGCGATTGGTTTACGACCGCTACTCGCAAATGGGGCTCATCGACCAAAACGAGTTTGCCATGCATGCCACTCCCGCTGGCGTAGGACCGCATGCATCCGTGATATGGGGACCGGAAGGGTCGGAAGTCGGCTATACGATGACGTTGTTCCGCGACAATCCCATGGGGCTCGCGCTGGATAACGTCTATGCACCTTATCTGGCTGAGCTGCGACGCAAGGGGCGTCACCTGCTGGAAGTGGGGATGTTGGCGGATCGCCGCGAGTCTGCTGCCCGCGGCATCGGTGCCCTGTTCAGCATGATGCGCTGGGCCGTTCACTATGCATTGCACACCGATCTGACCGATGTCGTTATCGGCGTGCATCCGCGCCATGCGCAATTCTACGAACGTTGTTACGGCTTCGAAGTATTTGCGCCACCGACCAGCTATCCGATGGTTCGCAACCATCTGGTGGTCGGCTTGCGTCTTCGTCTGCTCGAGGGATTGGCAAAAGCCGTGCTGCCCCGCGGGCTTGCCGATGCGCGTGACAATCCGATACCCGCCAGTGAATTCGCGCATCGCTTTGCGTTTGCTCCGGAACAATTGCACGGATCCCGGATCGCGGGCTTTTTGCAAGCCCGTTATGGCATCGAGCCGGGTTGCCGGGTGACCAGCCCGGCTCGGGCCGAATGTAGTCTCGCTTTGTCAGCCTAGGCGTCCGGGCCGGGCGACAAACCCTGCGGGGGCAAACGACCTGCCTGTGCGCCAGCCGCGCGGGCGCGTGGTCAGCCACGCGGCGCGACCATCAGCCGCAGGCGCCATGTGCTGAACGCCCGGTTGAGATCCGCGCTACCGCGCATCGGGATGGAATCCGCAACCGGCGCGGCAACCCGCGGAATGCCGATCCACAGGATGTGTCGCCGCAGGCCTGACCGGAATACACACGGAACAACCTCCGGCTCAACATGGTGGATTGCGGCAGAAATAAGGCGCACCCTCGTGCTTGTGCCGGTTCGCACAGCACGTTGTGCGCGACTTTGCTGGAGATCGACGATGCGCATCCTCATCACCGGCGCCACTGGACTGGCAGGCCAGGGCGTGCTGCGCGAGTGCCTGCGCGCCAGCGACGTGGAACGGGTGGTGGCACTTGGCCGGCATGCCACCGGCGTGCACGATCCCAAGCTGGACGAACTGGTCTGCACCGACTTTGCCGAGCTCGACGCCATCCATGAACGCCTGGCCCCATTTGATGCGTGCTTCTATTGCGCCGGTGCGCCGCCAATTGGCACGCCGGCGACGGACTACCGCCACATCACGCTGACACTCACCCTGCATGTGGCGGAGGCGTTCGCGCAGCGCAACAGCGGCGCGAAATTCCTGTACATCTCCGGCGCCCACTCGAACCCCCGCAGCCGGGTGATGGTGCTCAGGGTCAAGGGCGAGGCCGAGCAAGCCCTGGCAGCGTTGCCGATCACCACCGTCATGCTGCGCCCCGGCGCCATCCAGCCGGTCGATGGCGTGCGCTCGCCGCATCCGCGACTGGCTCAGTTCTATCGTCTCGCCGGCCCGGTCCTGGGACTGGCCCGGCGTGTGCTGCCTGGCCAGGTGACCAGCACGGCCAATGTCGGTCGCGCCCTGCTCGCGCTGGCCCGCACCGACCAGCCGCCGGCAATCGTCGAGAATGCCGATATCAATCAATGGGCGAAGCGATAGCAAACGGCATGCCAGCCCACTGTTACCGACGATCCATCCGCTGCGACAAGCTCCCTGCCGACGACCGACATGACGGCAGCACCACCGGCGGCATCGCCCCGGTCAGGTGACACGCCATGCCGGCGTGACGTGAAAGACTTTGCTCAAGCGTCGAAGATTACGCTGCAACAGGTCACGCCACCTTCGGCCTTCGCGGTTTCCGACATGTCCACCAGATGCACGTCGAGCCCGGCGCGACGCAGGATGTCGGCCGTTCGCGGAAAGGCTGCCGAGTACAACAACCTGTTGCCGACCCACACCGCATTGGCCGCAAATGGCTCGGTCGGATCGACCGCAATGGTGCGATAACCCGGGAAATGTCGTGCCTCGACCCAGTCCGGATTGAACAACAACAATCCTGGTGCAACTTGCGTGATCGCGCTTTTCAAATGCAGACATCCCGTCACCGGCACCGCTTGCACGCGATAGGCGAACGGCGCGACCAGCCGGGTCAGTTGCGCCATGCCCTCGGCGTTGCTGCGCGCCGAGGTGCCGACACTCAGCACGCGGTCCAGCCGCAACACGTCACCGCCATCCAGCGTTCCCGGCGCCTCGACGCGCAACAGCTCACGGAATGGCGCCAGCGCATTCGCCATGGACTCGATTTCGCCGCGCCGCGACACAGCGCCCGGCCGGGTCAGTACCGCCACCCGGTCCAGCACGATCACGTTGTCTTCGACAAATACCGAGTCCGGCAGATCGGGCTGCTCCTGGAGCTGGTGCACGTCACACCCGGCATCACGCAACGCCTGCTCGTACGCTGCATGCTGCGTGCGCGCCAGCTCGAGGTCGATCTGGCACCGCTCCAGGTGGGTCAGTTCACAGCGTTCCAGCGCACGGCTCACCGCTCGGGTGATGGCGATACGGGCCACGGTTGCCACCTCG
>DAITPL010000036.1:0-4874 GCA_036833615.1 Rhodanobacter sp. | reverse complement strand
CGGCTCGCTTTCACGCTCACGCCACCGTTTGTCTGACCAATTGTGCGGGGCGTATCGTCGACCTCGATCTTCCTCGGGGCTTTGATCACGCTTTGTTGCGCAAAGAGATTGCCATGGAACTCAGAGTTGCAACCTTGTTGGCTGGCGCCGTGCCGGTGCTGTTCGCAATCTGCCCGACCATTGGCATGGCGCACGCTGCCCATGCCACGCACGCAACACCGGGTAGTTCCATCCAGGCATCGGGCTCCTGAACGCCGCGCCCGCACAGGCTTGAACCATGGACGCTTTCAGCTACCTCTCCGTGCTGCTGTCGATCATCCTGGGTTTGGCGATCACCCAGGTGCTGCAGGGTTTTCGCGGCCTGATGCTGGCGCGTTCCCGGGTGCGGGCTTACTGGCCAAGTCTGGCGTGGGCGATCCTGCTGCTGGTGATCGACGTGCAGGTGTGGTGGGCGATGTACGAACTGCGCTTCCGTCCCGACTGGAGCTTCCTCGGTTTCGCCGTCGTGCTGGCACAGACCGTACCGTTGTACCTGCTGGCCGGCCTGGTGTTGCCGGATATCGACGCCGAGGGTGGGGTCGACCTGCGCACCCACTACTACGAAAATCATCGCTGGTTCTTCAGCCTGCTGGCCTTGCTGCTGGCGGTCAGCATCGGCAAGCAGCTGGTGCTCTACGGCAACCTGCCCGCGCCGCTGGATCTGGGCTTCCAGCTGCTTTTCCTCGCCAGTTCGCTGGCCGGCGCATGCACCGCACGCGAGCGCTTGCACCAGGCGCTGGTGGTGTTCAGTGCAGCCCTCATCGTCACCTACATCGCCGTGTTGTTCGCGCATTTGCGGTAAGCAAATTCGGCGCATTGATCAAAACGGCAAGATGGTGGTCGAATCGCCCGACAAGACCACCCGTGACGCCCGTCTGTCCACCCCGTCCACAATCAGCGGGCGCATGGTTGTGACTTGGCATTGAGGATCGATCCGTGCGGACACAACCGCCGCACTTCATCGACGAGCGCCTGTTCCCGTTGCGCAGCCGCCTGCAACTGCGGCTGCCATTTGACCTTCAACGCTTCAACAACACGCTGCTGTTCAGACCGCGACAGCGAGATAACCCGCAGGCGCGCCAGTTTCACGTCGGCCCGTACAAGCTGCAATTGCAGAGAGTCCAAGTACGCCGCCAACGCCACCAACGCCAAGAATTTTCCTGTATTCACTAGACTTCCTTGTCATCGGAATCAAACCGAATCGAAGCGCCACACACAACGTGAACTTCGTCCTGACCTTGCCCGCCCTGAATCGTGTACCCCATAACCGTGATCATGGCCAGGCTTGTTCGCCCGCCGGCTTGTCAGCGTTTCCTGACTGCAGCTCAAGTTGGAGTGTGAGCGAAGCGCGTTGGAGGCGGGCAACCAGCCGATGGTTTCACCCTTGGCGTACTGCCGGGGTCAGGAAGCGCTAGCTATGCGGCCCGAACCGAACGGCGTATCGCCGCAGGCAGGTTCGGCTCCCAACATTTGTCGCGCCAGCCCATCGATGCGGTGACGTCGCACTCATCGAGCAAGTCGTCGCTGACGTACTCCCTGATTCGAGGGGATTATCGCAACCTGCCACGAGCACGATCAGGTTCAGGTTCGCTTGCATCCCTCCAAGAGTGATCCCGAGCCGACCCAGGTTTCACCGTCCTGGAGGAAAAAGGCGCACTCTGGCGCCGGTCTCCGACACCTTTTTCGATCGGTGATCACCAACTCCGCCGGGCTGCCTCCGCAATGGTTTCACATAGGCCACCGACTGCAGGCCGCCGGCGAAGACCAGGCACCGGCGGCCCCGATCTCGTCATTGAGCACGGGCCGAGCCATGTGCCTGGCACGCGAGGTCGTTGGCTCCACGCATTGGTTTCGTGGATTTCACAAGCCACGCTCTAAAAGGGTTATTTCCTGCCGCCCTTCCGACCATCGAGAAGAAATGTCATGAACACCGGACAAAAGCTCGAAGCGAAACTCTGGAAAGCCCTCGCCTCCGACCGAACCGTGATGCTGGGTCTGGACGGCGTGGAGGATGGCCACTCGCGTCCCATGACGGCGATGGTGGAAGGAAACACCGGCCCGATCTGGTTCTTCGTCGGCAAACCCAACGCCGTGGTCGACAATCTTCCGAAGAGCCATCGTGCGATCGCTGCATTCAGCGCCAAGGGCCACGATCTGTTCGCCAGCATCCACGGCAACCTGTCGGTGGATCGGGATCGCAACGTGGTCGATCGCTTGTGGAACCCGTTCATCGCCGCGTGGTTCGACGGCAAGGATGATCCGAAACTTGTCTTGCTGCGCTTCGACCCGGAACACGCGGAGGTCTGGCTCAACGAATCCAACATGCTGGCCGGCGTCAAGATGTTGCTCGGCGCCGATCCAAGGAAGGATTACAAGGACAAGGTGGGCGATGTCGACCTGCGCTGATTGACACCGCGCATCCACCTCCTTGGTGGCAACCCGCCGGCGGCGACTTGGTCAGTACCACCGCCCTCGAGCGCGAAGCTCAGGATCGGTGGCGCCGGCACGTGCCGCAGACGGCAGCGTGTGCCTGTCCGGGACAGGGTGGAGATGTTGGTCCACGTCAAGCTGGGTGAGACGGGTGCCAGCGGTGCGAGGCAGCGTAGACGTCCAGCTAATGGACCTTGTGCAACCTTGGGAGTTGCGTGCCACCGCGCACCCGGTGTCGATAACGGCGGCGATCGTTCGTCGCATAAGCGAAGGTTGCCATACCGGGCTCCCAGACCACCAAAGGAGAAAACCATGTCTTACATCGATGGCTTCGTGATCGCCGTACCCACCGCAAAGCGCGAGCAGTTCATTGAGCACGCCAACACCTTCGACGCTATTTTTACGGAATTCGGCGCCACCCGCGTGGTGGAGTGCTGGGGCGACGACGTACCCGACGGCAAGCTCACCGATTTTCGCCGCGCCGTGCAGGCCACGGGCGATGAGACCGTGGTTTTCTCGTGGGTTGAATGGCCCGACAAGGCCACCCGTGACTCCGGCATGGAGAAATTCATGAAGGACCCCCGCATGGAGGCCGCCGGCGACATGCCCTTCGACGGCAAACGCATGATCTTCGGCGGCTTCGCGCCGGTGGTCAGCCTGCCGGCCTAGCCAAGCCGGGGTCAGCGCAGCCACAGATCCATTGTTCATTGGAGCAATGGCGCTGATCCTTTGTTGGACCGGAGTCTCCCGATGACCCCCACCATCACCGCCTTTGCACGGTCCCCCGATCGCGGCCAGGGGCTCGCGCGCGACATGCGCGTTCGCTGGGCGCTGGAAGAAGTGGGCCAACCTTACGAGGTTCGTCTTGTTTCGTTCAGTGCGATGAAGGAACCGGCGCATCGGGCGCTGCATCCTTTCGGGCAGATTCCCACCTATGAAGAAGGCGATCTCGCCCTGTTCGAGTCAGGGGCCATCGTGTTCCATATCGCGGAGCACCACGTGGGCCTGCTGCCGGACGATGCGCATGCCCGGGCGCGTGCGGTTGCATGGATGTTCGCCGCGCTCAACACGGTGGAGCCGCCCATCCTTGAACGCCAAACCGCCCGACTCCTGGAGGCCGACAAATCCTGGTCCGAGCAGCGCCTGCCGATCGTCGACGATCGCATCCGTGACCGGCTGGGGGACCTTTCCGCGCGCCTTGGCGATACCGACTGGCTGGATGGCGCGTTCAGCGCGGGCGACCTGATGATGGTGGAGGTGCTGCTCAGGCTGAAAACGTCGGGCCTGCTGGACGCATACCCGAACCTCGCCGCCTACGTCGCCCGCGGCGAAGCGCGGCCCGCCTACAAGCGTGCCTTCGCCGCTCAATTGGCCGTGTTCACTGGCAAGCCTCCGGCCGGCCGATAAAAATCACGCACAAAGTGGCCAAGGTTCAGTCAGGCAACTCGGAACGTGAACACGACCATCATTTTTTACATGAGCCCGGCCCCGTCCAGCATGGCCGCACTGTCATCTACAGCGCCGTGTTGTTCGCGCATTTGCGCTGAGGCCCAGGGCCAGGTTGACTCTTTTCGCTGGGGCCCGCTGACGAGGCGGCCCCTGGTCACCCGCCACGGCGATCGATCGCGCGCCGTTTTTCACCTCACCAAGACCTGCACACGCGCAGCATTTTCTCTCCCGATTACCGGAGACAGCCCGTGGCCAAGCCCAGGCAGGCGAGCGAGATCGAGAAGCTGGAGCGCGCATTCTGGCAGTCGATGATCGATCACCATCCCGAGGTCGCCACCGGCATGCTCGCCGAGCCGGCATTGATGGTCAGCGCGCATGGTGCCATGACTTTCGACCATGCGGCATACACCAGGATGGCGAATGATACGAAGCACAAGGTTCTGGACTACGCCATCTCCGGGCTGGAAGTTCTGTTTCCGAGCGACGACGTCGCTATCGCCACCTACCGCGTGCACCAGAAGATGGAGATGGATGGCAAGCCGGTGGAGATGGATGTCGTCGACTCTTCCACCTGGGTCAAGCTCAACGGCGCCTGGAAGTGCGCCGCGCACACCGAGTGCCCGGAAGCCGCCAACGCGTAATCGAATGGCAGTGTTGCGGCTGCCTGGTAGCTATCGTCCGGACCGCGTTCAGGAGGTCGCTGATGAACAGGTCGATCACTACCATCGCTCTGGCTCTGCTCTTAATCAATGCTGTCCTCGCACAGGAAGAACATCGTCACGAGCCGCCCGAGCACTTGGGCACGGTCCACTTCGACACCAGTTGCGCGCCCGCGGTGACCGCAGCGTTTGATCGAGCGGTTGCACTGCTGCACTCCTTCTCGTACGAAGCGGCCGATGCAGGCTTCGCGGATGTCGCCGCGCGCGATCCCGCTTGCGCGATGGCGCATTGGGGGC
>DAITPL010000035.1:0-24520 GCA_036833615.1 Rhodanobacter sp. | reverse complement strand
TGAGTGTGCGCAGCCACAGCACGTCGGGGTTTTTCTCGAACGAGTGGATGCGTGCTGCACCCGCGGCCAGGCAGCAGGCCGCGAAATAGCCCAGGCCACCGCAGGTATCCAGCAGCACTTTGCCGCCTGGCTCGACCAGCGCCACCTTGCGGCGCGCGTCCGCGAACGGTGATTCCTTCGACGTGGGCAGCATCTTGATGCCGTCGATCTCGAACGTGGGCGCGCCCCACTCGGTGGGCACCAATTTGATCAGCGAGCCGGTAAAGCGTGCCGCTGGCGCGAACCCGTCGCCGTCCTGGTAATAGATGGTGCGGTCCTTCAGCTTGGGCGGGTAGGGGTAACGCTGCCCGCGCCACTGCCAGGCGTCTGTTTGCAGTTGCGCGATGTCGGTCGAACGTGCCAGATCCAGCGAGCCGCTCCATGCACTGGCGCCGGCATCACGTGCTGCCAGCAGTGCCGCGGCAATGGGGCGCGTGAGCAGGGGGCCGGCATAGTGCGCCACGGTGGAAATCTCCGGGAAGGTTTAGCTGCGCGCGACGCGGCGAAGAACCGGCAGCGTAATCCGTTGCTGCCCCGCCTGCGCCGGGTTGCGTTGCGGTGGATGTCGTGGGTGGCGCGGCTAGCCGACCGCCAGACCGCGCAAGTCGACCGCGTCCGGCGTGACGCGCAAAACCGAGCCATGTTCGTACCAGTCGCCAAGCACGATGCGCTGGGCGGCGTGACCATCGAGCGTGAGTGCGTGGATCGCCGGCCGGTGCGTATGGCCGTGGATCAGCCGGTTCACGTTGGCGGTGCGCATGGCTGCCGCTACCGCGTCCGCGTTCACGTCCATGATGCTTTCCATGGTGCTGCCGGTATGCGCCTTGCTGTCCGCACGCGCCTTGGCCGCAAAGGTGCGGCGCGCGGCCAGCGGCATGGCCAGGATGTGCGCCTGCCACTCCGGGGTGCGTACCTGGGCGCGGACCGCCTGGTAGGCGACATCGTCGGTACACAGCACGTCGCCATGCATCAGCAACGACGGTTGGCCGGCGATGGCGTGCACGGTGCCATCCTCCAGCAACGTGAAGCCGGCGCGTGCGGCGAATGTCTCACCGAGCAGGAAATCGCGGTTGCCGACCATGAAGTAGACCGGCACCCCGGCGTCATGCACCGCGCGCGTGGCCAGTGCGATGCGTTGCGGCAGTTCGGCATCGTCGTCGTCGCCAATCCACGCCTCCACCAGGTCGCCGAGGATGTACAGCGCGTCGGCGTGGCGCACTTCGGCGCTGGCAAGGTAACGCTCGAACAGTGCGGTGATGTGCGGCCGCCCAGGGTCAAGATGCAAGTCGGCAATGAACAAGGTGGCCATGGGACTTCAGTGGCCGGAGCGGGGTTTGGCCACGGTCGCGGCCTTTTTGCCAGGCTTGCTGGCGGGCGTTGCTGCCGCACCGGGCGCGGTGCTGGCCGCTGCCGCGGGTGCGCTTTCGCCAACCATACCGGCGTGCGTGATCACGACCAGCGGGTCGGGAACATCGCCGGCAAACGGGCCCAGCGCGTGCGTGGGCAACGCCGCAATCTTGTCGAGCACGTCCATGCCCTTGAGCACTTTGCCGAACACTGCGTAGCCCCAGGTAAGACCACTCTGGTTGCCGACAAAGTCCAGCCGGCGGTTGTCGACCAGGTTGATGAAGAATTGCGCGCTGCCGGAGCCTGGATCGGCACCGCGCGCAACGGCGATGGTGCCACGCAAATTGGACAGCCCGTTGTCCGCCTCGCTGGCAATGGCCGGCCGCGTGCGCTTGGGTTGCAGCTCGCGCGTGTACAGGCCGCCTTGCACCAGGTAGCCGGGAATGACCCGGTGCAGCACGGTGCCGGCATAAAATCCGTCGTGCACATATTGCAGGAAGTTGGCGACGCTCTTGGGTGCCTTGTCCGGATACAGCTCCAGCGTGATGTCGCCTTGCGTGGTGTTCAATATGACCTGGGGCGCCGCAGCCGCGGTGGCCGGCGCGGCTTTCGTGGACTGTGCCGCCAGCGCAAACGGCAGTGACAGCAACACCGTGGCGAGCAGGAGCTTGAGCATGGAGGCGAGGCCAGTGACGTGTTCACGACATGATACGCGAGCATGGCTGAGCCGTTGCCCAGGCGTATGGACGTGGGCAAGCGTGCGCGTGATCATGCGTCCGGTGCGCTCGAAAGTTCCAGCTTCAACCCGAGCTCGGCCAGTGGCGCGTGTTCCTGTTGCAGGTCGGCGTCGCTGAGCGGATGTTGCCTGGGCCATGCCGCCGGCAAGCTGACGCGCAACCGGCGGCGGGTGGCGCTCAGGGTCATGGGCGGCAGGGACTCGGCACGGCGCGCGCGACGGAACAGTACCGCCAGACGCAGCAACGCGGTGATGTAGCGGGCAAGGTCGACGTAGCGCTGGGGCAGCGCGGCGATGACCGCCTTGTCCGGTTTGCGCCGGTGCGACTCGACGACGGCTGCCAGCAGCTGCTGCTCCTGCCGTGAGAATCCGGCAAGGTCGGCGTTGCGCAGAATGTAGGCGCCATGGTGTTGATGCTGGCTGTGCGCGATGGCGAGGCCGATTTCGTGCACGCGTGCGGCCCACGACAGCCACTCGCGCGCATCCGGCCCGAGCTTCCACGCGGCGGCCACCTGATCAAACAGGATCAGTGCCGTCGCTTCGACGCGACGCGCCTGCGCGCGATCCACCGCGTAGCGGGTGGCCAGCGCGTCCACGCTGGATGTGCGTGGATCGCTGCCACCGGCGCGGCCAAGCAGATCCCAGAGCAGGCCTTCGCGCATCGAACTGGCGCACACCTGCAGGCGCTCGATGCCCAGTGCGGCGAATGCGGCTTCGAGGATCACCACGCCACCGGCAAATACCGGCGCACGATCCTTCAACAACCCGGGCAAGGTGAGCGCGGCGATCCGGCCCTGATGAATCAGCTTGTCGCGCAGGGCTGCCAGCGCTGACGCCGTGATGCCGTCGTCGGCAAGCCGCAATTCCCGCACCACCGCGCCGATGGATTTGGCGGAACCGGAGGAACCGAACGCATCCTGCCAGCCGGAGGCGTGATAGTCCTCCGCAAACTGCTGCAGCAACACACCGATTTCGGTGGTGGCGCGCCGCCAGCGCGAGCGCGTCAGCTTGCCATCCGGGAAGAAGCGCAAGGTCGAGGCAACGCAACCGGCCTGCACGCTTTCCGTGTGCAGTGGTGCCAGACCGCGACCGATGATGAATTCGGTGCTGCCGCCGCCGACGTCGATGACCAGGCGCGGCTCGCGCGACGCGGGCAGGTCGTGGGCGGCGCCAAGAAAGATCAGGCGTCCTTCCTCGCGCCCGGAGACCACTTCAATCGGGTGGCCAAGTGCGGCCTCGGCGGCGGTCAGGAAGGTTTCCGGATAAGCCAGCTGGCGTACGGTGTTCGTCGCCACCGCCCGCACGCGCTGTGCTGGCAGGCCGGCGATGCGCTGGCCGAACTGCGCGAGGCAGTGCAGGGCGCGGGTGCGTTGCGCGGGTTCCAGTGTGCCGTCGGCGCGCAGGCCGGCGGCGAGGCGCACGCTGTCGCGCAGGCGATCAATCACACGGGGCTGGCCGTGCTCCATGCGCGCGACCACCAGATGAAAACTGTTCGAGCCCATGTCGACTGCAGCGAGCAACTCGCCATCAAGGATTGGAGTCTGCTCGACTGGACTCACGCGTTGGCTCCCCGGCTGGCAAGGCCACGATTCTGGCACGTGCACGCGGTATGCACGAGCCGCAAGTTGCCGATCATCGGCGGAAACGCTCCAGCAGGCTGCGTTGTGCGTTGTAGGGCGGATGGTTGCCCGGTTGCGCACGGGTGTAGCGGCCATCACTGTCGAGCAACCAGGCCTGTGTGTTGTCGGCCAGCGCGTTGGCCAGTGTTTCCTCGAACACGCGCGCGGCCAGGGTCGGATCGAGGATGGGGAAGGCGATCTCGATGCGACGCAGCAGGTTGCGCTCCATCCAGTCCGCGCTGGCACAGAACAATTCCGGCGCCGTGTCGTTGGCAAACCAGTACACGCGACTGTGTTCGAGGAAGCGGCCGACAATGGAACGTACGCGAATGTGTTCGCTGATGCCGGGCAGCCCCGGGCGCAAGGTGCACGCGCCGCGCACGATCAAGTCGATTTCCACGCCCGCTTGCGACGCGCGGTACAGCGCCTTGATCACGTTCGGCTCATTCAAGGCGTTGAGCTTGGCCACGATATGTGCCGGCCGCCCCGCCCGGGCATGCGCTGTCTCGCGCTCAATGCGCGAGATGACCCCGGAGTACAGCGTGAACGGGGAATGCAGCAGGCGTTTCAGCTGGATGATCGGACCCAGCCCGGACAATTGCTGAAATACCTTGTGCACGTCTTCGGTAAGGTCCGGGTCGGCTGTCATCAGGCCGATGTCCGTATACACGCGGCTGTTGGCCTGATGGTAATTGCCGGTGGAGACGTGCGCGTAGCGGCGCAAGCCGCCGCGTTCGCGGCGCACGATCAGCATCATCTTGGCGTGGGTCTTGAAGCCGACCACGCCGTATACCACCTGGACACCTGCCTCCTGCAGGCGCGTGGCGAGCCGGATGTTGGCCGCCTCGTCGAACCGCGCGCGCAGTTCGATGACCACGGTCACGTCCTTGCCATGCCGCGCGGCGTCCACCAGCATGTCCACCAGCGGCGTGTCGTCGCCAGCGCGATACAGCGTTTGCTTGATCGCCAGCACGTCGGGATCGACCGTGGCCTGGCGCAGCAGGTCGACCACAATGGCAAAGCTCTGGTAGGGATGGTGCAGCAGCACGTCATGCTGACCAATCACCTCGAACTTGTTCTTCGTGCTTTCCAGCGCTGCCGGCAGTTGCGGGCTGAAGTGGGCGAACTTCAGGTCCGGGCGCTCCAGCCACTCATAGATCAGGCCGGCGCGGATGATGTTCACCGGGCCGTCGCAACGGTAGACGTCGGTGGTCTCCAACTCGAAATTCTTCACCAGCAACGCGAGCGTGGGCGCCGGGCAGTCGGCGCCGACCTCCAGCCGTACCGAACGCGCATAGCCGCGTTCGGGCAGTTCCGCGCTGATGGCCTGGGCGAGGTTTTCCACCTCGGCCTCCTCGACCAGCAGCTCACTGTTGCGCGTGACGCGGAATTGCCAGGAGCCCGCGATCTGGAAACCGGGAAATATCAGCGTGGCAAACGCCTGCAGCAGTTCGGCCAGAAACACGAAGTGATCGCCGGTACCGCCAATTTCGTGCGGTATGCGGACAATGCGCGGCATTGAGCGCGGTGCGCGTACCAGCGCCGTGTGACTCTCGTGGCCAAAAGCGTCACGTCCGCGCAGCACCACGACGATGTTGAGGGTCTTGTTGAGAATGCGCGGGAATGGATGTGCTGGATCCAGGCCAAGCGGCGACAAGACCGGCAGGACCTCGCGCTGGAAGTAGCCTTGCAGCCAGTCGCGCTGGCCTGCAGTCCACTGCGTGCGCTCGGCGATGTAGACGTGTTCGCTGGCCAGCTGCGGGCGCAGCTCGTCGCGCCACGCGGCATATTGGCTGTTGACCAGTTCCAGCGCGCGTGCCCGGATGCGCGTGAGCAGTTCGCCGGACGGGATGCCGTCCGGGCCGGGCTCGGCCGAGCCGTACGCGTGATGGTGTTTGAGGGTCGCCACGCGCACCTCGAAAAATTCGTCGAGATTGCTGGCGACGATGCTCAGGTAACGCAATCGCTCCAGCAGCGGCACGCTGCCGTCGCGTGTCATCGCCAGCACCCGGAAGTTGAACTCCAGTGCCGCCAGTTCGCGACTGAGATACAGGTCGGGCGCGCTCAGGTCCGGGTTGGAGTCGGCGCTGGGCGAGTGGTCGGGCATACGCCATTCTGGCGCATGGCCGGGTACGTTGCCACGCCGTGTACCACTGCCGTGCGGGCGCGATGACGCCCGAGTCAGGCGCGGCCGGCAAATTCCCCGGTCAGCGTGTTGACCCAGATCTTCTCGCCGGTGCCAATGTATTCGGGCACCTGCAGCTCGATGCCGGTGTTGAGCGTGGCCGGCTTGTTGCGCTTGGTGGCACTGGAGCCCTTCATTTCCGGGGCGGTGTCGAGCACGGTGAGGATCACGCTGCTCGGTACTTGCAGCGCCACCGGCACATCGTCGATCAGTTGTACGTAATAGCCTTCGATGTCTTCCACGATGTAACCGGCGGCATCCCCGACGGTTTCCGGCGACAGCGGGTATTGCGTGTAATCCTCCGCGTCCATGAACACGAACGTGTCGTCATCCTTGTAGGAAAAATTGGCCGCGCGGCGCACCAGGTCCATCTCTTTCAGCTCATCCTCGGCGCGCAGGCTGAGATCGTATTTGCGCCCACCAGGGATCGAGTACAACGTGAAGCGGAACGTGACGTTGCCGCCGCGCGCACTGGGTGAGCTGCGCTCCACGTCGCGCACCTGGTACACGGTGCCGTCGTGTTCGATCACGTTGCCTTTCTTGGTGTCGGAAGCTTTCATCGTGGCGTTCTTGTGTGGTGGGTTGAATGAGAGAGCTCAGGCGATGGTCGCGGCGTCGGCTTCACCTGGGTTGCAATCGCACCGCGCCGTCGAGGCGGATGGTTTCGCCATTGATGTAGCGGTTGCCGAGAATGAAGGCGACCGTGTCGGCGAATTCCTCGGGCTGGCCCAGACGCGACGGAAACGGAATGGACGCACCGAGTGAGGCCTGGATTTCCGGTGACATGCCGTCGACCATCGGTGTCCAGAAAATACCCGGCGCGATGGTGGCCACACGAATGCCGAAGCGGGCCAGTTCGCGCGCCATCGGCAGCGTCATGCCGACGATGCCGCCCTTGGACGCGGAATAGGCGGCCTGGCCAACCTGGCCTTCGTAGGCGGCGACACTGGCGGTATTGACGATCACGCCGCGCTCGCCGTCTTCGCCTGGCGCGTTGGTCTGCATCAATGCGGCGCCCGCCTTGGCCACGTTGAAGCTGCCGATCAGGTTCACCGTGACCGTGCCGGTGAAATTGGCCAGTGCCATCGGCCCTTGCTTGCCCAGCACGCGACCGGCGCCGAGTATGCCGGCGCAGTTCATCACCATGTTCAAGCCGCCCATGGTGCTGTGGGCGGCGGCGACGTTGGTGGCCACGCCGTCCTCGGAGGTGACGTCGGTGCGGAAGAAATGTGCCGCGGCGCCCAGCTCAGCGGCCGCCGTCACGCCTTTTTCGTCATTGACGTCAAACAGCGCAACCTGGCCGCCGTTGGCCACCAGCATTTGTGCCACTGCGTGACCGAGACCGGAAGCGCCGCCGGTGATGATGGCCTTGACCTGGTTGAGTTGCATGGTGTGTCCGCGTGCTGGAAAACGGCCATATTAACCGAGCCGGCGGGGATCGCGATCGGCTCGCTTCGATTGGTTGTATGGCGCGGGGTTCAGTTTGGTATGTTGGTGGGGCGCTCGCGTTCAGCATCAATTGCTAGGCTTTGTCTCGCGGAGGATGCAGTGGTACGGACGACCGCCGAGGTGCACTTTCCATCCAGGAGTTACGCCATGAAAAAGTATCTGATTGTTCTCGCGAGCGGGTTGTTGTTTGCCACCACGGCGGCCATGGCCGATCCGCCGCAGTGGCATGGTCAAGGTGGTCAGCAAGGCCAGCACCAGCGGAACGACCAAGGCAAGCATGGCAATCACGACCGCCGGGACAAACAGGACAATCGCGGCTACCGCAGCGAGCGCAACGACCGCCACGATCGGTACCAATACGACCGCAACCGCTATGTCCGCGACGGCCGAGGCGTGCATGACACCCGGGGTCGCTACTACGTGGTGCACGACCGTGGCCGGCATGAAGGCTGGTACAAGCGCGGCGGCTACCTGCCCCCGCAGTATCGGGAAACCCGCTACTACGTTTCCGACTGGCGCACGCACCGTCTGTACGCGCCGCCACGTGGCTACCGTTGGGTGCGCAGTGACAATGATGAATTCCTGCTGGTAGCCATTGCCACCGGCATCATCACGAACATCATCCTTTCCAACTGATGGCGGCGTGTGTCCGGGTGTGACGAGGTTTCACGCAGATCCACACGCGCCTGTGGTGTGAGCCGGCGGGCAGTGCCCGCCCTACGACGCCGCGGCCGGATGCGGCTGGGGCTGTGGTAGGGCGGGCACTGCCCGCCGCTCGCACCTCGCCGCGAGTGGACACATTTGCACGAACCCGGAGATACCGACGGTTACCATGACCTGCGGCGCATGCAGGCCGCTACACCAGCAAAACCCGGCGGGCAGTGCCCGCCCTACAACAGCATCCGCGGCCCCAGCGTCAAGCGGAGGGCAGTACCCCCAACAGCCCCAGGCTGTATCCGTGGCCCCGGCGTCGTAGGGCGGGCACTGCCCGCCGCTCGCTCCAACAGCGCCAAGCAGCATCTGCGGCCCCAGCGTCGTTCGTGGCCCAGATGTTGTAGGGCGGGCACTGCCCGCCGCACAACAGCGCGTTGACCTGGGTGTTCCCGGTCGGCCCGACCGGGAGCAGGGGTGCTGGTTGTTCAGCGCTGGTATTTCCAGTTGCGCTGCTTGCCTGCGGCCAGCCATTCCAGTGTGGTGGTGATGCGTTTCTGGCGGGTGACGTCGGTCTTCGCTGCGTCGATCCAGTCCACGTATTCGCGCTGTGCGCCGGGGCCGAAACCTTCGTACGTCTTGCGTGCACCTGCGTGCCTTTTCTGCGCAAGCAGCGCCGCCAGATCGTCCGGCAGGATCGGCGCAGGCTTTGCGATGGTCTGCGGACGCGTCTTCTTCACGCCGGCCTCGTTCAGTGCCATCGCCTTCTTCAAATACGTGGCGAGCTGTTTGTCCGGGGGCAGGTCCTGCAGCGAAGCGAGCTTGCCGAACTGGCCCATGCCGTCCTCGTTGCTGCCACCAGTGACTTCCCGCGACAGCCAGAACCCGAAGCTGCAGTGCTGCTTGAACGAGGCCATCATGCACATCGGCGCGCCCCGGTAGCTGAAGAACGGCATGCTCCATTTCAAGCCTTCCTCGACCTCGGGGCAGGCAGCGTGCACGCTGGCGCGCAGGTGTTCCAGGATTGGCCGGGCGAACTCGGCGGACTTCGCGATATAGGCATCGATGCGCGGGTCGTGGTTCGCCATGGCCTTGCTCACAGTGTGCGGATGAAGAAACGGTCGCAACTGAAATGTCCGGTGCCGCCCATTGGCGCGCGCAGTGCGGTGAAGCCGCTGCGCTTGTACAGTGCCTGCGCCGCATCCATGCCGGTCAGCGTTTCCAGGTAGCACCGCTTGAAGCCATGCACGCGGGCTGCGTCGAGGCAGCGCTGCATCATCGCCGTGCCGGCGCCGATGCCGCGTGCGGCGGGCAGGAAGTACATCTTGCGCAGCTCGCACACGTCCGGCTCGGCGTTCTGCAAGGGTGCGACCCCGCCGCCGCCGATCACCACGCCATCCCGCTCGAGTACGAAGTAGCTGCTGCGCGGCTGCGCGTAAGACTCGTACATCGTGTCCACCTCCACATCGTGGATCGCGAAGCCGGGCCCATCCGCACCGAACTCGGGCATCACGGTGCGGATGATCGCGGCCATCGTGGCGTTGTCGGCGGGTGCGATCGGGCGGATCAGGTAGGTATCGGTCATGGCGTCGGTGCAGGGGTCAGGTAGGGAAAGCCGGCCTTCATCACGAAGACGGGGTGCTGCAAATCGTCGATCCGCACGCCGGGATCGCCGCTGAACGCGGCAAGGTCGGCGGCCAGGCCGGGCGCGATGCGGCCGAAGTGCTGCGACTGGCGCAGGATCTTCGCCGCCACGTCGGTGGCCGCGTGCAGGGCCTGCGCGGGCGTCATGCCGTAGGCGACCATCGCGGCTGGCTCGCGCCAATTGTCGCCGTGACGGAATACGCCCACGTCGCTGCCGTTGCCGATCGTCACGCCCAGTTTCAGTGCGGTGCGGAACGCGTGCTCGGCTTCGCGCATGCGCGCGGTCGGTGCGCTCTGGCCGGGCACGTAATGCTGGAAATATTTGGCAGTGGCTTCGACCGCGGTAAGCGTGGGCTCGTAGGCGATGCCGTGCTGTTGCAGCAGTTTGAAGGTCGCCGCGCTGGCGCCGTAACCATGCTCAACGCTGTCCACGCCGGCCGTTATCGCCATGCGCACGCCGGCATCGCTGGCGGCGTGCACGGCGACCGGGCGACCGAGCTGGTGCGCGGTGTCGACCAGTGCCTGCAGCTCGGCCGGAGTGAAGGTGGGTGCGGTGGCGCCGTCGGGGCCGACCCGATAGTCGCCATAGATCTTGATCCAGTCGGCGCCGCGCGCAGCTTGCTCGCGCACTGCCGCCATCGCCTGGTCGACACCGCTGACTTCCTGTGCGCCACCAGGCAGCTCGAGATCCGGCCGAAAGCCGCGCGGGCCGGGGCCGTAGCTGGCGGTGGCGACGATCGCGCGGGTCGCCACGAACAATCGTGGGCCGGGAATCAGTCCTTCATCAATGGCCCGCTTCACCGACACATCGGCGTAGCCGGCGCCTTCGGTGCCCAGGTCCCGCAACGTGGTGAAGCCGGCGAGCAGGGTGTCGCGCGCATGCTTGGCCGCCAGCAGCGTGCGGTAGTCCTGCGGCTCGGTCAGCACCTGATCGTTCCACGGCGTCTCGTTGTACGGGTGCAGGAACAAGTGCGCGTGCAGGTCGATCAGCCCCGGCGTGAGCGTGGCGCCCGGCAGTTCGATGCGTCGGGCGTCGCCGGGTGCGTGGATCGAGGCAACCGGGCCGACCGCGGCGATCATCCCGTCGTGCACCAGCACCGCCCAACCAGCGTGCGCGGCGTCGCCTTCAGCCGTCCAGACGCGCGCGGGTAGCAGCAGCCAGTCGCCCTTCGGTGCGATTTCGGCGCTGTGTACTGCCAGCGGCAGCAGCACACACAAGCACAGGACAAACCAGCTCTTCAAACATTGGTGCATGGTCGATTCATCGGGCGAAACAAAACCCGATTCTAGCCAGTCCGGGTGCCGGGGCGTTGACGCGGTATCGGGCGGCGCCCATCCGGTTGGCGCATTGGCCCACTCGGCTGGCGCGGCATTCAGACCACGGCGGTACGGGCACGCGTGACGCGGCTGGCGGTGTCCCTGTGCAACTGTGCGGCCAGCCAGACACCGGTGGCCATGAGCTGGTCGAGATCGATGCCGGTGGGCATGCCCATGCCATGCAGCATGTACACCACGTCTTCGCTGGCCACATTGCCGGTGGCGCCCTTCGCGTAGGGGCAGCCGCCGGTGCCGGACACCGAGCTGTCGACTACGCGCACGCCTTCCTCCAGACAGGCCAGGATATTCGCCAACGCCTGGCCGTAGGTATCGTGGAAGTGCACCGCCAATGCGGCCATTGGCACTTCCTGCGCCACCGCGTGCAACATCGCGCGCGCCTTGGTCGGCGTGCCGACACCGATGGTATCGCCCAGGGATACTTCGTGGCAGCCGAGCGCATGCAGGCGTCGGGCCACGTGCACCACGTCCTGCACGGGTACGTCGCCTTGATATGGGCAGCCGAGCACCGTGGAAATGTAGCCACGCACTTGCACGCCGTCGGCGCGCGCCTGTTCCATCACGGGAATGAAGCGTTCGATGGATTCGTCCACCGAAGCGTTGATGTTCTTGCGATTGAACGCCTCGGATGCCGCGGTGAACACGGCGATCTCGGTGACACCAACTTCGCGCGCGCGCTGGTAACCCTGCAGGTTCGGCACCAGCACGGGGTAGGTGACGCCTGGCGCCTTGCGTATGCCGGCAAAGACTTCGGCGGCGTCCGCCAGCTGCGGCACCCATTTCGGGCTGACGAAGCTGGTGGCCTCGATCGTGGCCAGGCCGGTGGCGGACAAGCGATCGATCAATTCGATTTTCAGGCGTGCTGGCAGCAGAATTTTCTCGTTCTGCAAACCGTCGCGTGCGCTGACTTCGACAATGCGGACGTGGTCGGAAGAAGTCATGTCATCCTCCTCGGGCCCAAGTATGAGTACGTCGCACGCACCGTGGTTCCGCGCAACCACGCAGTCTGTGGTGGGACGGGCGCTGCCCGCTGCATGTGTTCACGACGCATGGCAGCGATCGGCAAGCTGGCAGGCTCGCCAGGGAGCGGAGAGCCGGCGGGCAGTGCCCGCCCTACGAAGTTGCCGGAGTCCGTTGGCCAGCGCGCGGAGTTCGCGGCGGGCAGTGCCCGCCCTACGAAGTTGCCGGAGTCCGTTGGCCAGCGCGCGGAGTTCGCGGCGGGCAGTGCCCGCCCTACGAAATCGCGGTAATCCGTGGGTTGCGGTCGCGGGTGAGTACACCATGTGCGCCGTGGTTCCATGCAACGGCGCAGGGTGTTGTAGGGCGGGCACTGCCCGCCGCATGCGTCCGGCGGCGTGGTGGGTACCGCAAAGCTGGCGGGGTCGACATGAGTCGAGCCGACGGGCCCGGCAGGGACCGGAAAGCCGGCGGGCAGTGCCCGCCCTGCGAAGCGGCTGGCGGAGGTTGGTCGGCCGACGGCATTACCGGCGGGCAGTGCCCGCCCTGCAGAGCGGCTGGCGAGTGTGGCGCAGCTCGGCATGTCAGTGGGCAAAGCGCACCAATAGGGCATCGGCTTCGACAAATTCTCCGGTTGTGGCATGGATGCTCTCGATGATGCCGGCGCGTGGCGCCTTCAATGCCAGTTCCATCTTCATCGCTTCCATCACCAGCAAATCCTGGCCTTGTTCCACCGTGTCGCCGGCTTTGGCTTTTACCAGCACGATACGGCCAGGCATGGGGGCGGTGACCTGATTGCCGCCGACGGCATCGGTGGTTTCCCAGACAAAGGCGGGCGCGCGGAAAAGACTGTAGCGCTGGCCGTTGGCATCGTGCAGGAGTACGTGCGTAGCATCGACGCGGAGCGGGATGCGACGTGCGCCGCCGTCAAACCGCGCGCTTAGACCGGCGCTGTCAAGCGTTGCACCGCGTACCTCACAGTGCGTCGTCCCGTGCCGCAGTTCGTAGTTGCCACCGTCGCCAAATGCCTCCAGCTCGTGGCGTTGGGCGTTGACCGCCAGGGCCACGATGCGCTTGCCGACATGGCCGATACGCCACGCGTCCGATCGCGACCACGGGGAATGCGGGTCATCCACCTGGGCTGGCGCGTGTTGTTCGTCATGCAGCAGTGCTGCCGTGGCGGCAACAAACAGGACCGCGTCGGCAGGCGCCGCGTCGCCAGTGACGAACTCATCCAGGTGGCGATCGAGATAGCCGGTGTCGATTTGCCCCTCGACCACCGCCGGGTGACGTACCAGTCGTTCGAGGAAGCCGATATTGGATTTCGGCCCGACGATCTCGCACGCAGCCAACGCTTCGCGCAGGCGTTGCAGGGCCTGTGTGCGATTGGGGGCAAACAGGATCAGCTTGGCGATCATCGGGTCATAGAAAATCGTGACCGTGTCGCCTTCGACCACGCCGCCGTCCAGCCGCAACGTCGCCGATGTCGCGGGCAGGCGCAGGGTCAGCAGTTTGCCCGAACTGGGCAGGAAGCCATGATCGGGATCTTCGGCGTACAGGCGCACCTCGATCGCGTGGCCATGGGCCTGTATCTGCTCCTGGCGCAGTGGCAGCGGCTGCCCGTCGGCTACCCGCAGCTGCCATTCAACCAGATCCAGCCCGAGCGTCATCTCGGTCACCGGGTGCTCGACTTGCAGGCGCGTGTTCATTTCCATGAAAAAAAATTCGCCCGGGCTGCCATCAGCCTGCCGCGCGACGATGAATTCCACCGTGCCGGCGCCGACGTAGTTCACCGCCTTGGCTGCCGCCACCGCCGCTGCACCCATCGCGGCGCGGCGCGATGCGTCAAGCGCCGGCGAGGGCGTCTCCTCCAGGACCTTCTGATAGCGGCGCTGTGACGAACACTCGCGCTCGTTCAAGTGGATCACGTTGCCCAGGGTGTCGCCGAACACCTGAAATTCGATATGCCGCGGGTGTTCGACGTAGCGCTCCAGGATCATGCGTGCGTCGCCGAATGAACTGGTCGCCTCACGCTGCGCGGAAGCCAGCGCGTCGGCAAATTCGCTGGCGTTGCGCACGATGCGCATGCCCTTGCCGCCACCGCCCGCCGCCGGTTTGAGCATCAGCGGGAAGCCGATCTCCGCCGCTTGCCCGGCAAGCCAGGCGGCGTCCTGATTCTCACCGTGATAGCCAGGCACCAGCGGCACGGCGTGGTGTTCCATCAGTGCCTTGGCGGCGGCCTTGGAACCCATCGCCTCGATGCTTTCCGGACGCGGGCCGATGAAGGTGATTCCGGCCTCGGTACAGGCGCGCGCGAAGCCGGCGTTTTCCGACAGAAAACCGTAGCCCGGATGAATGGCCTGCGCGCCGGAATTCTTGGCGACCTGCAGAATGACGTCACCGCGCAGATAGGAATCCCGGGGGGGCGAACCACCGATCGGCCACGCCTCATCGGCCAGCCGCACGTGCTGCGCGTTCGCATCCGCTTCCGAATACACCGCAATGGTGTGGATGCCCATGCGCCGGCAGGTGCGGATCACGCGGCAGGCGATCTCGCCCCGGTTGGCTATCAGTACGCGTTCAAACATGCAGGAACCTTCACTCTGGGTGGCATTGCCAACCGTCTCAAATTAACAGATTGCGCCATGCCAGCCGCGGCGGGGCGCAGCATGGTCAAGCGTGGGCGCGGTGAACGCCGTGGCCGTGCCGCCTCAACTCCCGGCGACCCAGCGCGGTGGGCGCTTGTCCAGAAACGCGGCCAGACCATGTTGGCCTTCCTCGGACACGCGCAGCCGCGCAATGAGTTCCGCGTTGGCGGTGTCCACGCTTTCGACTTGGGCTCGCTCGATGCCGCCCACCCGCAGCGCCAGTTGTTTGGCCTCACGCTGGGCATGTGGCGCCACCTTGTGCAACAGATGCTCGATGCGCTCCACTGCTTCGTCCAGTTCCGCCAGCGGCACCGCGGTGTGCAGCAGGCCGATGCGCGCTGCCTGGTCGCCGTCAAACACTTCGCCGGTGATGAACAGGCGGCGGGCCTGGCGTACGCCGATGGCGGCAATGACGTATGGCGAGATCACCGCCGGCACCAGCCCCAGTTTCACTTCCGACAGCGAAAATTTGGCGGTGTTTACGCCCACGGCAATGTCGCAACAAGCGACCAACCCGACGCCACCGCCGTAGGCGGAACCGTTGACGCGCGCGACTGTCGGCTTGGACAAAAACTGCAGCGTGCGCATCAGCCGGGCCAGACGCAGCGAATCGTCGCGGTTCTGCTGCTCGGTGGCGCCAACCATCGAGCGCATCCAGTTCATGTCGGCGCCAGCGGAGAAGCAGCTGCCGTTGGCAGTCAGTACCACGCTGCGCACTTGCGGATCCGCGTCGGCCGCTTCCAGCGCAGTCGTGAGGGTGGCGATCAGCGCGTCGTCAAAGGCGTTGTGCACCTGCGGGCGATTCAGCGTGAGCCATAGCGTGCTGCCACGGCGTTCGGACAGGACAGAGTCGGCCATCGGGAATGCTCCGCAAAGAGCCCCATCATAAACGTCGGGGTGGCGCTCCGCTGCTTTCGCCAGGCGTCGAGCGGGGTTGGGAAATGCCTGGCGTGCGCTGTGAGGTGGGTTGCAGCTGCGCCGCGGCGTGTCGGCTGTGCCCAGGCAAAGCGTGCGGCACACGAATGTCCCGCGTCGCCACCACCGGCAGCATGCGCGCGAGATCGCAATGGACTCGCCGCGTGAACAACCACACGTGATGGATCCGGACGGGCAGCACGGCAGGTATTGGTTGGTGCGCTGGCGCCCACGAAAAAGCCGGCTCGCGCCGGCTCTTGCGGGTACCGCCCGAATCCTGCAGCCGGCTTACGCCAGCTCGTGGATCTTCGCGTTGAGCCGGCTCTTGTGGCGGGCGGCCTTGTTCTTGTGAATCAGTCCGCGGGCAGCATAACGGTCCATTACGGGCTGGGCGACGGCAAACGCGGCGATGGCGCCAGCCTTGTCCTTCGCTTCAATGGCTTTGACGACCTTGCGCAAGGCAGTGCGAACCATGGAGCGGGCGCTGATGTTGCGCAGGCGGCGCTGTTCGGACTGGCGCACGCGCTTCTTCGCGGACTTGATGTTGGCCAAGGTAGAACTCCGGAATGCAGTGTTGTGGGGTGGAAAAAGACGCCAATTATGCGGTTGATCCGTCGGTGCGTCAATTGCAGCTGAGGCCTGGATCGGGATTCCACGTCATGTCGGGTGTGCCCAGGCGTATGAAAGAGGCCGCGGGCAGTGCCCGCCCTACCAAAGCTTCGGACCGGAGCGTGGAACGCGCGTTGCCTGATCGCCCACGTCATTCCCGTACGGCACGTAGGGCGGGCACTGCCCGCCGTTGCCTGCGCCAGGTCGCTGCCATGCCCACCGGCGGCGGACAGGTTTGTCATGATGGGGCGGTGGGCTGGCAAACTAGGCAGCCGGATGCGCCTGCGCGACCACCATCCTGGGCGAGCGGGATCGCGCATGTGGCGCCAGCGTCGCCATGCGCGCGCATCATTCGTTTCCAGTCAACACAAGGTAATCAGCGCCGCATGAAATCTCCGAGCATGTTCCGCGGCCTGCTGTCGTTCAGTGCGATGACCCTGGTCTCGCGGGTGCTGGGTCTGGTACGGGACATGTCGATCAATGCCGCGTTTGGGGCGAGCGGCGCGACGGATGCATTCTGGGTGGCGTTTCGGGTACCCAATTTTCTGCGTCGGTTGTTTGCCGAAGGCTCCTTTTCAACCGCGTTCGTGCCGGTGTTTACGCAAGTCAAGGAAACCCGCAGCCACGCCGAACTGAAGGTGCTGATGGCCCAAGTGTCCGGCACGCTTGGTGGGGTGTTGTTGCTGGTCACCGCGCTGGGCATCTTGTTTGCGCCACAGGTCACCGTGCTGTTTTCGCCCGGGGCGCTGGCCGAGCCGGAGAAGTTCGGCCTGACTGTCGACCTGCTGCGGCTGACGTTCCCGTTCCTGCTGTTTGTGTCGCTGACCGCGCTGTGCGGCGGGGCGCTGAACAGTTTCCAGCGCTTCGCGTTGCCGGCGCTGACGCCGGTCATTCTCAACCTGTGCATGATTGGCGGTGCGCTGTGGCTGTCGCGGCACATGCACACGCCGATCATGGCGATGGGTTGGGCGATCCTGCTGGCCGGCATCCTGCAGTTGCTGTTCCAGCTGCCGGCGCTGCGCCAGTTGAACCTGCTGACACTGCCGCGCTGGGGTTGGCAGCACCCGGACGTGCGCCGGATCATGCGTTTGATGGTGCCGACCTTGTTTGGCTCGTCGGTGGCACAGATCAACCTGCTGTTCGACACGGTGATTGCGTCGTACCTGATCCTGGGCTCACAGACCTGGTTGTCACAGGCCGATCGCTTCCTGGAACTGCCACTGGGCGTGTTTGGCGTGGCCCTGGGTACGGTGATCCTGCCTTCGTTGTCCCGGCACTTTGTGGCCATCGACCATGGCGGGTTCTCGCGCGCCCTGGATTGGGCGCTGCGGCTGGCCACGTTGATTGCCCTGCCGGCGATGTTCGGGCTGCTGCTGCTGGCCGAGCCGCTGGTGGCGGCGATTTTCCAGCATGGCCGCTGGACCGCGCACGACACGGACATGGCCACCTTGTCGATCACCGCATTGAGTCTCGGCCTGCCGGCGTTTGCGCTGGTGAAAGTGCTGCTGCCGGCGTTCTATGCGCGCCAGGACACGCGCACGCCGGTGCGTGCGGCGGTGGCATCGCTGGTGACCAACATGGTCTTGAACGTCGTCTTCGTGCTGTTGCTGTTTGAGCTGTGGGCGCCTTCGGCGTTGCGTCCGCTCGGTTGGTTTGACGCGATCAGCCGCGTGCCGGGTTTGCACATGGCGCTGGGCATGGCCAGCGCGGTGGCGGCGTATGTCAACCTGTGGCTGTTGTGGCGCTGGCTGAAAGTCGCCGGGGTATATCAGCGCCAGCCGGGATGGGCGCGACACTTGCTGCGCCTGGGGCTGGCCTGTGCGGCGATGGTCGCGGTGCTGCTGCTCGGGCGCTGGTGGTGGCCGCAATGGACGCATGGCGTGAGCGTGTTCACCCGGCTGTGGCATCTGGCCGTGCTGGTGGGCGGCGGCGGCGGTGTGTACATCGGCACCTTGTTGTTGCTGGGTTTGCGGCCACGCGACCTGCGGCCGCTCGGTGCGCCGGCTTCCGCGGAACCATCCTGAGTTGCGCAACATCGCCGTTATACTGGCGCGATGATGAGACTTTCCCGGGATGTCGCGGGCCCCTGTCTGGCGCCACGCGGCAGTGTGGTCGCGGTCGGTGCGTTCGATGGTCTGCATCGCGGCCACCAGGCGCTGCTGGCCCGCGTGTGTGCGCGTGCCCAGGCACTGGACATCACCCCTGTGGTCGTCAGTTTTGAACCGTTGCCGCGGGCGTATTTCGCGCGCGAGCCATTGCCGCGCTTGTCCAGTTTGCGCGAAAAATTGCAGGGCTTCGCCGCCGCTGGCGTGGCGCATACCTTGTTGTTGCGTTTCAATGCCGCGCTGCGGGCGATGTCGGCCGAAGACTTCGTGCGCCGCGTACTGGTGGCCCGACTGGCCGCGCGTGAGGTGTGGGTAGGGGCGGATTTCCGCTTCGGCCACCAGCGCGCAGGGGATGTGGCGTTGCTGGAACGCATGGGCGCCGAGCTGGGTTTCGCCGCGTGCACGATGCCTGCGGTGCAAGTCGACGGAGCGCGGGTTTCCGCCAGTCGCGTGCGCGCATTGCTGGCGGCCGGAGAGTTTGCGCAGGTCTTGCCGCTGCTTGGTCGCGCATTCGTGATCGAAGGCAGGGTCGCGTACGGCGAGCAGCTGGGGCGCACGCTCGGCTATCCCACCGCCAACATCCGGCTGGCGGGACGTGTCAGCCCGGTGCAAGGTATTTTCGCGGTGCGGGTCGGGCTGGGCGAAGGCGCGTGTCTGTGGCCGGGGGTGGCCAGTCTTGGCGTGCGACCGACGGTCAACGAAGTCGCGCAACCGCTGCTCGAGGTCCACTTGTTCGACTTCGATGGCGATCTGTACGGCCAGCGCATGGCGGTGGAGTTTGTCGCCAAGTTGCGCGACGAGCAGAAGTTTACCGGGCTGGAGCCGCTCAAGACGCAGATGGCACTGGATGCCAGAATGGCGCGCGAAGTGCTGGGCATGAATCCGCGCCTGACCGCAACGTGAGCTGTCGGTGCACGCGCTGGCTACTTGCGCGGAACCTTGAACCTTCATCCTCTCTATTTTTATTCGCCGGCACGGCGAGACGACATACAGCAATGGCAACCAGGCAATGACTCAAGATTACAAAAGCACGATCAATCTGCCACAAACCGCTTTCCCGATGCGCGCCGATCTGCCACGGCGCGAGCCGTTGTGGCAGGCGCAGTGGGAGCGCGAAGACCTGTACGGCCAGATCCAGCAACGTGCCGCCGCGCGCAACAAGGTCTTCATCCTGCACGACGGCCCGCCCTATGCCAACGGCGCCATCCACATTGGCCACGCGGTCAACAAGATTCTCAAGGACATCACGGTCAAGTCCAAGCTGCTGTCCGGCTACCGCGCGCCGTATGTGCCGGGCTGGGATTGCCACGGGCTGCCGATTGAAATTGCCGTCGAGAAGAAATTCGGCAAACCGGGTGACAAGCTCGATGCGGTCGCGTTCCGGCAGAAGTGTCGCGAGTATGCCGCGCAACAAGTCGACACCCAGCGCGATGATTTCAAGCGCCTTGGCGTGCTGGGCGACTGGCAGCATCCCTATCGCACGATGGATTTCAAGTACGAGGCGGACATGCTGCGCGCGTTGGCCAAGATCGTCGCCAACGGGCATGTGCTGCGCGGGGCCAAGCCGGTGTACTGGTGTTTCGATTGTGCATCGGCACTGGCCGAGGCCGAGATTGAATACGCCGACAAGTCTTCCCCCGCGGTGGATGTGGCGTATGACGCGGTGGACCCGCAAATCGTCGCCGCCAGTTTTGCGGTCGATGCGGGGGACGCCATCGTCGCCGTCCCGATCTGGACCACGACGCCGTGGACGCTGCCCGAAAGCCAGGCCGTTGCGCTCGGGGCGGAGCTGGAATATGCGCTGATCGAAGGTCCCGCGCGTGCTGGCCGGCGTGTATTGCTGGTGGTGGCCAGTGCGCTGGTCGATTCCGCATGGCAACGATTCGCGGCCGGTGCCCAGGCGGGTGGTGCGATCACGGACCGGCCCCGCGTGCTTGGTCACGTTCCCGGCAAGGCGCTTGAAGGGCTCACGTTGCGGCATCCGTTTTACCGGCGCGAGGTGCCGATCATCCTCGGCGATCACGTCAGCGCCGAGGACGGTACCGGCGCCGTGCACACCTCGCCCGATCACGGCGTCGAGGATTTCGTGGTGGCGCAGCAATACGGCATCGGCCTGCTCAACTACATCGGGGCACACGGCACGTACCGTGCTGACGTGCCGGCGGCGGATGGCCTCGAACTGGCCGGCATGCACATCTGGAAAGCCAATCACGCGATCGTCGACCTGCTGCGTCGGCGCGGCGTGCTGCTGGCACATGCGGACATCGAACACAGTTATCCCTGCTGCTGGCGGCACAAGACGCCGGTGATCTACCGCACGACGCCGCAGTGGTTCATCTCGATGGAGCAGCAAAAGCTGCGCGAAACCGCGTTGACAGCGATCAAGTCCGTGCACTGGGTGCCGGGCTGGGGCGAGGACCGCATTGCCGGCATGGTGGCCGGTCGACCCGATTGGTGCATTTCCCGGCAGCGCACCTGGGGCGTGCCGATCGCGCTGTTCGTGCACAAGGTCACGCAGGAACCACATCCCGATTCGGTCGCGCTGCTGGAGCAAGTCGCGCAGCTGGTGGAGCAAGGCGGCATCGACGTGTGGTTTGCGCTCGATCCCGCCGAACTGCTTGGCGCGGATGCCGGGGATTACGAAAAAGTCACCGACGTGCTGGATGTCTGGTTCGACTCCGGCGTCACGCATTACGCCGTGATCCGCCAGCGCCCGGAGCTGCAGCAAGGCGCGGCGGAGTTCTACAAGGTGATGTATCTGGAAGGCTCCGATCAACATCGCGGCTGGTTCCAGTCGTCCCTGCTGACCTCGTCGGCGATCTTTGGTCGCGCACCGTACCAGGACGTGCTTACGCATGGCTTCGCGGTCGACGCGAACGGCCGCAAGATGTCCAAGTCGCTCGGCAACGTGATCGCACCGCAACGCGTGATGGATGCGCTCGGCGCCGACGTGCTGCGCCTGTGGGTGGCCTCGGCCGATTACCGCAACGAGATGACCGTCTCCGACGAGATCCTCAAACGCGTGTCCGATACTTACCGGCGCCTGCGCAATACGGCGAAGTTCCTGCTGGGCAATCTGGATGGCTTTGATCCGGCGAAGCATTTGCTGCCGGTCGCGGACAGCCTGCTGCTCGACCAATGGGCCATCCAGCAGGCGCATGACGTGCAACAGGCGGTGCTGGCTGCGTACGAGCACTACGATTTTCCGGAGATCGTCGCGCGCGTGCAGAACTTCTGCACCAACGAACTCGGCGCGCTGTACCTCGACATCACCAAGGATCGGCTGTACACCATGCCGACCAACAGCCGCGGTCGGCGCAGCGCACAAAGCGCGATGTTCCGCATTGCCGAAGCCATGGTGCGCTGGCTGGCGCCGATCCTGGCGTTCACCGCCGAAGAAATCTGGCACGCCATGCCCGATACCAGTGCGCCGGAAAAACGTGGCGACAGCGTGCTGTTCGAGACCTGGTATGACGGCCTGGCTGCCACCCAAGCCACGCCCGACCAGCGTCGCTACTGGACCGACCTGGTGGCGATCCGCGACACCGCCTCGCGTGTGCTTGAAGGTATGCGCAACGCCGGGCTGCTGGGTGCGGCGCTGGAAGCGAAGCTGGTGATCCACGCCGATGCCGCCGTGCAGGCGCGCTATGCCGACATGGCCGACGAACTGCGCTTCTTCTTCATCGTGTCTGAACTCGAACTGGCACCACTTACCCCACGCCCCGACACTGCGGTGAAAGTGGAGATTGCGGATGCCGAGGTATGGTTGTCCGCCAGCGTCAGCAGCGCCACCAAGTGCGTGCGTTGCTGGCATCGCCGCAGCGACGTCGGTACCCACCCGGAGCATCCCGGACTCTGCGACCGCTGCATCAGCAATGTCGAAACCAGTGGCGAGGATCGCCGCTGGTTTTGATCGGGTTGCCCACCCGGCCGCAGGCGGACACATGTGTGTTTCCCACGCACGCGAGGAGGCGAGGAGCCGGCGGGCAATGCCCGCCCTACAGGTGCGGCCTTGGCGGTCTCGCGACAGCCCCGGCCGTTGCCGTACGGGTGCGGTGCTGGCGGTCTCGCGACCGCCCCGGTCGTTGCCGTACGGGTGCGGTGCTGGCGGTCTCGCGACCGCCCCGGCTGTTGTAGGGCGGGCACTGCCCGCCGGCTCCTGCTTTGTGCATCCAGGGTGGCGAGCATCGGCCGCCCTGCGCGGCTATTCGTCGCGCGCGGGAGTAGGGAAGTTGCGCAGCGAATGGCGGGGCGCGCTCTTCTTTTCCCTGCACCCGAGCATCGGTGCGATAAGCTTTCGCCATCACCGCAGGATGTCTGCACAGCATGACCAGCAAACCCAACGCACTTCCCTGGCTGTGGCTGTCCGTGGCCGTCATCGCGCTCGATCAACTCAGCAAATGGTGGGCGCTGCAGGCGTTGCAGCCGATGGGCGTGCCGCATCCGGTAATTCCCGGCTTCCTCAACTGGACGCTGGCGTTCAATCGCGGCGCGGCTTTCAGTTTTCTGGCCGATGGCGCCGGCTGGCAACGCTGGTTCTTCGTGGTGCTGGCGGTCGTCATCTGCGCGGTGCTGGTGGCGTGGCTGGCCCGCACGCCACGGCGCGACTGGCGCAATGGCCTGCCATTGGCCTTGATCATTGGCGGCGCGCTCGGCAACGTGATTGACCGCCTGCATGCCGCGCAGGTCACCGACTTCATCCAGGTGTATTTCCGCCAGTGGAACTACCCGGTATTCAATCTGGCCGACAGCGCCATCACCGTGGGCGCGGTGTTGCTCGTCGCGTTTGGCCTGTTTGCCGGCAAGCGCGCGGAAGCCATGCGATAATCCGGCGCTGACTCCGGCGGTTGCCTGGAGTGGTCTGGACCGCGCTGCCTGCAGCCCGGAGCAAGCGCCGGCGTCGCCAGAGCCCATCCGTGAATCAACGCGCCGCGGCGCCAACTCAACTGAGGTCTGTCTGGACATTCTGCTTGCCAATCCCCGTGGGTTCTGTGCTGGTGTGGAGCGGGCGATCGCCATGGTGGATCGTGCGCTGGAGTCGTTCGGCGCACCGATTTATGTGCGTCACGAAGTGGTGCACAACCGGCACGTGGTGGCGCGGTTGCGTGCCGCCGGCGTCGTGTTTGTCGACGAGCTGCACGAGGTGCCTGATGGCGCCATCGTCATCTTCAGCGCACATGGGGTATCCCAGGCGGTGCAGGCTGAAGCCGCACGCCGGCAGTTGCGGGTCTTCGACGCCACTTGTCCGCTGGTGATCAAGGTGCACATGGAGGTTGCGCGTCTCGGGCGGACCGGGCGCAGCGTGGTGTTGATCGGCCACGCCGGACATCCGGAAATCGAGGGTACGCTGGGTCAATGGAACGCCGCGAGCACGGGTGAGATATTGCTGGTGGAATCGGTCGCCGGCGTCGCCGCGTTGGCGCCAAGGGATCCCGAAGCGCTGGCCTACGTCACCCAAACCACGCTGTCGGTGGACGACACCAAGGCCATCATCGCGGCGTTGCGTGCCAGATTCCCGACCATCGAAGGTCCGCGCAAGGATGACATCTGCTACGCCACGCAAAATCGTCAGGATGCCGTACGGCGCATGGCTGATGCCGTGGATTTGATGCTGGTGGTCGGTTCGGCGAACAGTTCCAACTCCAACCGCCTGCGCGATCTCGCGGCTCGGCGCGGAGTGCGCACGTTCCTGATCGATGGCGCTGAAAATCTCCAGCGTGAATGGCTGGCTGGCGTGCAACACATTGGATTGACCGCCGGCGCCTCTGCCCCGGAACGCCAGGTGCGGGAAGTCATTGCGCGCTTGCGCGAGTGGGGCGCTGGCGAAGTTCGTGAGCTGGACGGAGAGCCCGAAGACGTCACCTTTGCGTTGCCCAGGGAATTGCGCTTCGTCGGCAGCAACCCGTAGGTCGACTGCGCGGATCCTGCGAGTCCCGCTTCCTGGGACGGGCACTGCCCGCCGGTCCTTGCTTTGACGCGCGGCTGAGCGAGCTTGCCGGTTCGGTGGAAAAAGCGGCGGGCACTGCCCGCCCTGCAAAAGCGGCCCACCGCAAAAGTCCTGCAGTCGTAGGGCGGGCACTGCCCGCCGGCTTTTTGCTCCGACGTGCGGCTGCGAATCCCGAAAGTGCGGCGGGCAGTGCCCGCCCTACAAGTGCAACGGCTCATTGATCTGCCGGACAGTGCTCGCGTTATGGGGCCTGGGGATGCGCGGCCGCGGGTACGACTCACGGCATCCATGGCTTGCGCCCCGCCGCCCCGCACCGTAAAATTCGCGGCTCTGC
>DAITPL010000034.1:0-24742 GCA_036833615.1 Rhodanobacter sp. | reverse complement strand
TTCTCCACCGTGCGCATGGCCGACCAGATCATCGTGATCCAGGACGGGCGCATCATCGAGCGCGGCAGCCATGGTGAATTGATGACGCTGGATGGGCACTACGCGCACCTGTTCTCGCTGCAGGCGCAAGGTTACCGTTGAATCCGCGCCACCCAGCTTGACCCTGTACGCCTGCGCGCCGCATCCTTCGCTGTCTTGTCTTGATCGAAACCCACGCATGAGCAGTCGTTACGACGCCGCCGATATTGAAGTTCTCTCTGGCCTGGACCCGGTCAAGCGCCGGCCCGGCATGTACACCGACACCACGCGGCCCAACCACTTGGTGCAGGAGGTAGTCGACAACGCGGTGGACGAGGCGCTGTCGGGCTACGCCAAGACCATCGACGTGGTGCTGCACACCGACGGTTCGATCGAAGTCAGCGACGACGGTCGCGGCATGCCGGTGGATATTCATCCTGAGGAACACGTCTCCGGTGTCGAGCTGATCATGACCCGGCTGCACGCTGGCGGGAAATTCAACGGCAAGAATTACAACTTCTCCGGCGGCCTGCATGGTGTCGGCGTGTCCGTGGTCAACGCACTGTCCGAACGTGCCGAAGTCACCGTCCGTCGGCACGGCACTGAATACCGCATGGTGTTTGCGCACGGCGACCGGCAAGGCGAGCTGGAAACACTGGGCAACGTGCCGAAAAAACGCAGCGGCACCACGCTGCACTTCTGGCCGGAAGCGAAATACTTCGACTCGCCGAAAATTTCCGTACCCAAACTCAAGCACCTGCTGCGCGCCAAGGCCGTGTTGTGTGCCGGGCTGACGGTGACGCTCACCAACCACGCCGACGGCGAAACTTGCCAGTGGTACTACGAAGACGGCTTGCGCGACTATCTGCGCGGTGAACTGGATGGCTTCGAGGCGCTGCCGAACGATTTGTTCGTGCACCAGACCGCACGTGACAGCGAGGGCCTGGAAGTGGCACTGGCGTGGCTGCCGGAAGGCGAACTGGTGCAGGAAAGTTACGTCAACCTGATTCCGACTTTGCAGGGTGGCACCCACGTCAATGGCCTGCGTACCGGCCTGACTACCACCGTGCGCGAGTTTTGCGATATCCACAACCTGCTGCCGCGCGGCGTGAAGCTGGCGCCCGAAGACGTGTGGGAGCGCCTGTCGTTTGTGTTGTCTGCACGCTTGCGGGACCCGCAGTTTGCCGGCCAGATCAAGGAGCGGCTGTCCTCGCGCAACGCCGCAGGGATGGTGGAAAACATCATCCACGACGCCTTCAGTATCTGGCTCAACCAGCATGTCGAGATCGGCGAGCGCATCGCCCAACTTGCCATCGAACGCGCCACGGTGCGGCTGAAAGCCTCCCGGCAAGTCGTGCGCAAGAAGATCACCCAGGGCCCGGCGCTGCCCGGCAAGCTGGCCGACTGCACCGCCACCGACCTCAGCCGCACGGAACTGTTTCTGGTGGAGGGCGACTCCGCCGGCGGCAGCGCCAAGCAGGCACGCGACCGCGAATTCCAGGCGATCCTGCCGTTGCGCGGCAAGATCCTCAACACTTGGGAAGTGGAATCGAACCAGGTGCTCGCCTCCGAGGAAGTACACAACCTGGCCGTGGCGATCGGCTGCGATCCGGGCACCAATGATCTGTCCGGCCTGCGCTACGGCAAGATCATCGTGCTCGCCGACGCCGACTCCGACGGTCTGCACATCGCCACGTTGCTGGCCGCCCTGTTCCTCAGGCACTTCCCGAAGCTGGTCAGCGAAGGTCACGTCTTCATCGCCATGCCACCGCTGTTCCGCGTCGACGTCGGCAAGCAGGTTTTCTACTGCCTGGATGAAAGTGAGAAACAGGCCATGCTGCAACGGATCGAGCGCGAGAAAATGAAGGGCGCGGTCAGCACCACCCGCTTCAAGGGCCTGGGCGAAATGAATCCGCCGCAATTGCGTGAGTCGACGATCCATCCCGACACCCGGCGCCTGGTGCAACTGACCACCACCGACGACCTCACCGATACCAGCACGGCTGCACTGATGGACATGCTGCTGTCCAAGAAACGCGCTGGTGATCGCAAGGTGTGGCTGGAGGAAAAAGGCGATCTGGCGACGCTGGAAGTGTGAACGGCGACTGCGCCGCTCCAGCGATGCAGCAGTTCTACGCACTGCGCCACGGGTTGCTTCGGCTCCGTAGGGCGGGCACTGCCCGCCGCTCTTGGCCGCAATGCGTTGAAGAGCCGGCGGGCAGTGCCCGCCCTACGGAGCAGGAACAATCGTGCGCGGGTGCGTTCCTGCAGGTATCCATCCGTCACACACTGCTCGTGCATGCCGCAACAACTCCGCACGCGCCAGCGGTCAGCCATCCCGATACGATACGTCAACGCGGCTTCTTTTGTCGCCACGGCGGCGCTATGGTGCGACCAACACCCCACAGGCATTCGTCATGGCCTTGCCGCCGCCGCTCAACCTGCAACGCTGGATCGACGAGCATCGGCACTTGCTGAAGCCGCCCGTGGGCAACAAGTGCATCGTCGACGGCGACTTCATCATCATGATTGTCGGCGGCCCCAACGCGCGCACCGACTACCACTACGACGAAGGCCCCGAATTTTTCTACCAGATCGAAGGCGACATCACACTGAAGGTGCAAGACGATGGCGCAGCGCGCGACATCCCGTTGCGTGCCGGCGAAATCTTCTATCTGCCGCCGCGCGTGCCGCACTCGCCAAACCGCCGGGCGGGATCGATTGGACTGGTGATCGAACGCCGCCGCGTCGCTGGCGAGCGGGATGGCTTGCTGTGGTTTTGTCAGCACTGCAACCAGAAACTGTACGAGGAGTACTTCGTGCTCGACAGCATCGAGCACGACTTTCCGCCGGTATTCGCGCGCTTCTACCGATCACGTGAAGCCCGCACCTGCAGTGCCTGCGGGCAGGTGCACCCCGCACCCGACAACTACCGGTAGGAGCGCGCCCGGTGCGCGACGGGTTGTCGGATCGCCGAGTGGGTTCGAGCAGGCACACGGCACAAGTTGACCGGCTACCGCAACAATGCCGCCACCGCGATCCACCCGGCCACGCGGCGGTGGCGGTTACGGATCGCGTGCCAACCACTTGCGGGCCATGCGCCGCAACGAACCGTCGAGGCTGATGTCATCCGCCACTTCACCCACGGATCGCCACGCCAGCGCGCGCGATTCCGCGTTGCGCGCGAAACGTTCATCCGCACCGGCCCGCACCACGTAGCGCACGTCGTAGTGCCAGTGTTCCACCTCCGTGCCGCGTGCGGGGATGCGATGCCGATCGATATCGAAAATGCCGCCTTCGACGCGCAACCCGGCCACCCCCGTCTCTTCTTCCGCTTCGCGCAATGCCACCCGCGCCAGATCCGCATCGCCATCGGCATGCCCGCCCGGTTGCAGCCAACGGCCGAGCTTGTGATGGTGCATCAGCAACACGCGCTGACCATCGGCGCTCACCAGCCAGGCCGAGCCCGTACAGTGGCCATCCGCGTGCCTGCGCTCGAACACGTCCGCATGGCTACGCAGGAAACGTTCGAATTGGGCCACCGTCGCCGCCTCGCCCGGCCACAAGCTGCGGTAGCGCCGAAGTGCGTCGATCAGGGTGGCAAAAGTCTGTTGCACCAGGGTGCCAGAGAGCGGGTGATGGAACATCGCAACCGGTTCGCGACAAAGCCTTGATGAAGCTTGTACTCATTTTACCGCTAGGCTATGTTGGCACGCTGCTGCTGGATCTGTATTGCAGTCATCGCTGCCGCGCGGAAACAGGCACGACCACTTGAAGGGGAGCTTGATGATCCGAGACCTGTTTGCCACCCACTCCATTGAAGCCATGCCGCGGGTCGATGCTGGCGAGCCCGTCGAGGGCGGACCCGAGGGCGAAGCTACCCTGAAACGGGCATTGACGGCCAAACATCTGGTCATGCTTGGGATCGGCGCAGTGATCGGTGCCGGCATTTTCGTGCTTACCGGAACTGCTGCCGCGCAGTTTGCCGGCCCGGCCCTGGTGCTCAGTTTCGTCATGGCCGGCATCGCCTGCGGCCTGGCGGGGCTGTGCTACGCCGAGTTCGCCGCCATGCTGCCGGTATCCGGCAGCGCCTATTCGTATTCATATGCGACGCTGGGCGAAGTGGTGGCGTGGTTCGTCGGCTGGAACCTGGTGCTCGAATATTTGTTCGCGGCGTCGACCGTGGCAGTCGGCTGGTCCGGCTACTTCAATGAAATGTTGAGCATGCTGACCGCCGCCACCGGCATGAACTTCAACTTGCCGGCAGCACTGTCCTCCGCACCGTTCGCGTTTGATGCGACTCACCACATGGTGACCACCGGCACGTTCATCAACGTGCCCGCCATTGCGATCGTCGCCGCCATCAGCTGGTTGTGCTACCTCGGCATCACGCAATCGGCGTCGGTCAACGCGATCATCGTGGCGATCAAGGTGATCGTGATCCTGCTGTTCCTGATCGTCACCTACCACTTCATCAACCCGGAGCTCTGGCACCCGTTCATACCGGCCAACGAAGGCGGCCCGAAGTACGGCTGGAGCGGGGTGATCCGCGGCGCTACCCTGGTGTTCTTCGCGTACATCGGATTCGACGCGGTATCCACCGCCGCCGGCGAAGCGAAAAATCCGCAGCGCGACATGCCGATCGGCATCCTCGGCTCGCTGCTGATCTGCACGGTGTTGTACATCGCGATGGCCGCGGCCTTGACCGGGTTGGCGCCATTCCGCGAACTCGACACGCCCGAACCGGTGGCCACCGCGCTCAACTACGTGCTCGGTACCGTAGCGGCTGGCAGCACCGCGAGCTACGTGTTGAGCTCGATGAAAATCCTGGTGGTGTTTGCCGCACTGGCTGGCTTGAGTTCGGTGGTGCTGGTGATGCTGATGGGCCAACCGCGTATTTTCTACGCGATGTCGCACGACGGCCTGATGCCGAAAGTGTTCGGCAAAGTGCACCCGAAGCACCGCACGCCATACATCGGCACAATCATCGTTGGCCTGATCGCTGCCATCCTGGCCGGACTGTTCCCGGTGGGCGTGCTCGGCGATCTGGTTTCCATGGGCACACTGCTGGCGTTCACCACCGTATGTGTTGGCGTTTTCGTGTTGCGGCATACGCGCCCCGAGATTCCGCGTGCGTTTCGCGTGCCGCTGTACTGGCTGGTTTGCCCGCTGGGCGCACTGACCTGTCTGTTCCTGTTCTGGCAGGCCTTCAAGACGCTCTGGCCGCTGCTGATTGGATGGACCGTGATCGGCTTCGCGATCTACGGCTTCTACGGCTATCGACACAGCAGGTTGCGTCGGAACCCAGCCTGACAGTCGACGGCCGGCGTCAACAACGCCGGCCGTTGCTTGTGCACGCCCGAGACATGGCCTCCCCGGCCCCAGGTCGAACCGCTTCACGAAGACTCAAACTCATGCTCAAGCAGTTGCTCGCCCGCAAAACCGACTTCACCAGCGAGGATGACGCGCAGGGTCCAACCCTGCGCCGTACGCTGGGACCATGGGGACTGACCGCGATCGGTATCGGCGCCGTCATTGGCGGCGGTATCTTCGTGATTTCCGGGCAGGCTGCAGCCGATTTTGCCGGGCCGGCGGTCATCATGTCGTTTTTGCTGGCCGCCATCTGCAGCACGTTCACCGCGCTGTGCTACGCCGAATTCGCAACGCTGATTCCGCTCTCCGGCAGCGCCTATTCCTACGCCTACGCCACTCTCGGCGAGCTGATGGCCTGGTTCATCGGCTGGAACCTGGTGCTCGAATACGGGGTTTCCGCCTCCGCCGTGGCGGTCAGCTGGACTGGCTATCTGCTCAGCCTGCTTGAGCACATCGGTACCACCTTCAACATGGATCTGAGCCTGCCTGCAGCCCTGACGAACGCACCACTGCAATTCACTCCCGACCATCAATTGATCGCTACCGGTGCACTGTTCAATCTGCCGGCGGTGGCGCTGATCCTGCTGCTGACCTGGATTTGCTACGTGGGCATTCGTGAATCGAGCCTGGCCAACGCCGCCATGGTCGCGATCAAGGTGGGGCTGGTCGTGCTGGTGATCGTGGTTGGCTGGCGCTATGTCGATCCCTCCAACTGGACGCCGTTCGTGCCGGAATCGCAGGGCAACTACAAGTACGGCTGGAGCGGCGTCATGCGCGGTGCCGCGATGGTGTTCTTTGCCTATATCGGCTTCGAAGCCACTTCGGTCGCGGCGCAGGAGGCGCGCAATCCACAGCGTGATCTGCCGATCGGCATCCTCGCCTCACTGGCCATCTGCACCGTGTTGTACATCGGCATGGCGGCGGTCATGACCGGGCTTACCTCATACACCTTGCTGGGCACCGACCAGCCCGTGGTCACCGCGCTGCAAGGGCATCCACAACTGAGCTGGTTGCGCTGGATTGTCGAAGCCGGTGCGTTGCTTGGTCTGGCCTCGGTCGTGCTGGTGATGATCATTGCGCAGCCGCGCATCTTCATGATCATGGGCCGCGACGGCATGCTGCCGAAAATCTTCACGCGCATCCACCCGCGGCACCGCACCCCACATCTCAATACGCTGATCACCGGCGGTGCCATTGCGCTGCTCGCGGCCATCTTCCCGCTGGACGTGCTCGCCGACCTGGTGTCGATGGGGACGCTGATCGCGTTCATCGCGGTTTGCGCCGGGGTGTGGGTTTTGCGGCACACGCATCCCGAACTGCCACGTACCTTCCGGGTGCCCTGGGCACCAGTGATCTGCTCGCTCGGTATCCTGAGCTGCCTCGCGCTGCTGTCGACCATGGCCTGGTACAACTGGACGCTCATGGTGATATGGACGGTTGTCGGCTTGGCGATCTATTTCCTGTATGGGTACCGGCACAGTCACTTGCGCAAACTTCCGCAAACAACGGAATAAGCGCCAAAAGTGCGCGCAATGTGCATCAAAAGTTGAAAACTTCTGCAAACAGCTCCGGATGTCAGAGACACACGAAATAGCGCTCGGATTGCGATTTCTACGTTCGCTACCACGTATATGTGACTGTTTTTAAATAACTTAACGAGATTTTTTCAAGAGAGATTTGTCGCGGGTGCGCCCTTTCGCCAAGGGCGGGAGTATCATCATCGAACCGCGGGATTTTCACTTGGCAGTGGGCCCTCGGATCGCTGCCCGGCGCGTCAGGTGATCAGCTCCTCAGCCTGTCGTGTTCCGGGCAGCACTTTTTCTGCGGGTGCTGTCGCTCACGCCAGAGTCCTCCGCTCTCGGCTTGCCGCTCCCCCGAAAACACTTCCTGGCTCGCCACTGCAAGTCATGCTGCACATACGCAGAAGGCCGGCTGATGCCGGCCTTCTCGAATCAAAAAACAACTGCTCAGGCTGCCTTCACCACATGCCCGGCGCACCAGCCTTTTGCATTGACTGACTTGCCCGGAAACAACTGGCAGGAACCGCGACCCGTCGGACCACCACCGTAAAACTGGCAGTTCGCGCAATTGTCACCGGGCTTGCGCTTGGGATTCGTCGACTTGGCAGCGTCCTCGACGTAGCTCAAGGCCTTGGCCGAAGGGTCGCTTTCAGCCAGCGCCGGCAGGTCGGCTGCTTGTGCAAACCGTGGCAGCCCGCCCAGCACCACCGCAGCTGCTGTCGTACCAGCGGCGACCTTGAGAAACCGGCGACGCGATTCGATATCTGTTTTATTGGACATGGTGCAACCTCCGTCGTGGACAATTGGTCCACGCGCCGTGCGCTGGACTGGGGTTATCGTAACCCGCGACAGAGAACAAATCCTGACTTGCGAGAATGGCTCTCATTACTACCGCGGACCAGACCCGTGCATGATATAGTTCAAGCCCGTTTGGACGTCCAAAGTCAATGAACCAAACAAGGCCCGTCGAGCTTGCCGACAACGCATTCGCATCCTGCGCAGATGCGGTGGCGCACACCGCACGTGAACTGGCGGAGCTGGGCTGGGCCCCTGCCACCAGCGGCAACTTCTCCATGCGCGTGAGCGCGGTGCGGGCGGCCATCACGATCTCCGGACGCGACAAGCGCAACGTCGGCCCTGACGACATCATGCTGATCGACCTTGATGGCCAACCGGTGAACACCAGCGCGCGGCCAAGTGCCGAGACCGCCCTGCACACCCAGCTGTACCGGCGTTTTGCCGACCTGGCTGCGGTGCTGCACACGCATTCGCCAACGCAAAGCGTCGCGTCACGGCTGTTTGCGGCCGCTGGCGCCGTACGCTTGCAAGGCTGGGAATTGCAAAAGGCCATCAGCGGCTGCGCCACCCACACCGACGTGCTGGAGATTCCCGTATTTCCCAACACCCAGCACATGCCCGAGCTGGTAGCCCGGGTGGACGCCTGGCTTGACGCCGGCAAGCCACTGCACGCCTATCTGATAGATGGCCACGGCATGTATACCTGGGGTCGCGACATGCCCGAGGCGCGCCGCCATCTGGAGGCACTGGAATTTCTGCTCGGCTGCGAGCTGGACTTGAGGAGGTTGCAAGGATCATGAGCCGACTGCGAATTTTCGACGAGGCGCGTCCCGACGTCCCGTTGCAGGTTGTGACCGAACGTTCTGCCATCAGCCGCGCCCTGGACGAGGTCGGCGTGCGCTTCGAGCAATGGGCGGCAAAGCAACCGATCAAGCCGGGCGCGGCGCAGGACGAAGTAATCGCCGCCTACCGCACGGACATTGACCGGCTGATGCGCAGCGAAGGCTATCAGGCGGTCGATGTCATCAGCCTCACCCCCGATCACCCGGACCGCGCCGTGCTGCGCCAGAAGTTTCTCCACGAGCACAGCCATAGCGAGGACGAGGTACGTTTCTTCGTCGCCGGTTCCGGACAGTTCACCCTGCATATCGGCGACAAGGTCTACGACGTGCTGTGCGAGCAAGGCGATCTGATCGGTGTGCCCGACGGCACCCGCCATTGGTTCGATATGAGCGAAGCGCCATACTTCGTGGCCATCCGCCTGTTCACCAACAAGGAAGGCTGGGTCGCGCAGCCCAGTGGTGACGACATCGCCAGCCGCTTCCCGCGCATGACACCGCAGGAAGCCGCGCACCCGGCATAGTGTTACCTGCCCATCGCAACGCCATGGAGGGCGCCATGCCGCCGCCAACGCCCGCGACAACGCTTCGCCCTTGCTCGAAGCTTCACCCAAGGCCACCGCCATGACCCGGATCCGCGCCATCGTCACCGACATCGAGGGCACGACCAGTTCCATCAGCTTTGTGCACGACGTGCTGTTCCCTTATGCGCGCAAACGCTTGCCGGCCTTTGTCGAAACGCATGGCGACCAGCCCGAAGTGCAGCACTGGCTGCACGAGGCAGCGCGTGAAGCCGGTCTGATCGAGGCCGGCCGCCAGGACATCATCGAGATGCTGCTGCGCTGGATCGACGAGGATCGCAAGTCCACGGCACTCAAGGCCCTGCAAGGCATGATCTGGAAGGATGGTTACGCGGCCGGTGAATATTGCGCGCACGTCTACCCCGAAGTTGCCGCGCGGTTGCGCGAGTGGCGTGCGGATGGCTTGCGCCTGTACGTTTACTCGTCCGGGTCCGTCGTCGCGCAGCAATTGTTTTTCCGCTACAGCGAGGCCGGTGACCTCACCCCGCTATTCGCCGGCTATTTCGATACCACCACCGGCTCCAAGCGCGAGTCAGCGTCATACCAGCGCATAGCCGAAGCTGTGGGCGAGCAACCGGAGCACCTCCTGTTCCTGTCCGATATCGTCGAGGAACTTGACGCTGCACAGAGTGCCGGCTGGCAGACGGCCTGGCTGGTGCGCGAGCCGCTGCCGCTACCGACCGCACCGCGGCACCCGGTGTCGCGTGATTTGGACGCCGTCACCCTGTGAGGTTCGTGGAAGATGCGCAGCGTTCTGCTGGTCCTGCTCGCATTCGTCATCGGCGTATTGCTGACACTGGCGATAGGCGGCAAATCACTGCCGTTTGCGCCCAGCCACGCCCCGGCACCACCGGGCGGCACGCTCGCGCTGGGTGGTGAACCAGCCCAAACATCGTCCGTGGACGACAGCACCGTTGCTGATACGGACAGCGACTGGCCAGGCACCGGGCCATCACCCGAGCAAGTGCTCTACGCGCAACCGCGCATGGTGCGTGACGCGCTGGCCAGGCTCACGCCACGCGTCCCCGGCACACCCAATCTGTACGTGCTGGCATTTGCCGGTGATGGCAGCGAAGACGTGTTCCGCAACGAAGTGGAGTACGCGGGCGTGCTGTTCGCGCGGCGCTTTGGTGCCACGACACACACGCTGATACTGGAGAACAATCCGGCCAGTGTGTTCACCCGCCCGCTCGCCAGCTGGAGCAACCTGGACGCCACGCTCGAAGGCCTGGCGCAGATCATGCGTCCCGAGCAAGACATCCTGCTGCTGTACATCACCACGCACGGCGGCGAAGACCACAATTTGTTGATCGACATGGACCCGCTCCCGCTGGACCAGATCGGCGCGACTGATCTTGCCGGCATCCTCGGCCAGCATCCGTTCAAGTGGAAAGTCGTGGTGATCAATGCGTGCTACTCCGGCGGCTTCATACCGCCCCTGCGTGGTGCCGGCACCCTCGTCCTCACCTCCGCCCGCACCGACCGCAGTTCATTTGGTTGCGGCAGCGCCTCGGACATTACCTATTTCGGCAAGGCGTGGCTGGTGGACGGACTGAACCGAACGCCGCGTTTCATTGAGGCGTTCCAGCAGGCGAACCAGGAAATCGCCAGCTGGGAACGACAAGGCAACCTTACCGCCTCCGAACCGCAGCTATCCGTCGGCCCGGGCATCACGGCGCAGCTTGCGTTGTGGCGCAAGGGCATCACGCCAGGCCCGGTCGTGCCGTTCAAGCCAGCCGCACCGAGAAATGCGGGCATGGCGGCACGCTGAGTGCGCAACACATCCGACGCCAACGATACGGACCAGAAGACCAGTAACGGTCCCTGCCCTCAACGCCAGGCGAATACCGCGGCGTCGTGCTGCCAGACCGCCGCCCTGTCGACAACATCGGGACCTTCTCTCCGCACTCACCTTGGCGCCGGTGACATCCTGGATAACCGCACCAGGGCCCGTTACTCCCCGCCTTCGGCCGGCAACGCGTAGATGCCTGGCAGGTTGCGGCCCTGTTCGTGATAGTCCATGCCAAAGCCGAACACGTAGCGATCCGGTAACACCACACCGTTGAAATCCGGCGCGATGCCTGCGGCGACCCGGTGATGCGCCTTGGTGCACATGGTGGCGATCAGCACCTGCCGCGCGCCACGTCGATAGCAATCCTCGCGTACTGCCTTCAGCGTATGCCCTTCATCCAGGATGTCATCGACCAGCAACACAACGCGATCCCGCAACGGCACCAGCGGTTCGCGCAACCATTTCAACTCGCTGCCCGTGGTGTTGCCCTGGTAACGGGTGGCATGCACGTAGTCAAACTCCAGGTCGGTACGGATGGCCAACGCCAACTCCCCGGCAAAGATCAGCGCCCCGTTCATGACGGTGAGGAATACTGCACGCTCGCCATTGAGGGCAGCATCGATGCGCGCCCCCATGGTGCCGATCACGGCCTGCAGTTCACTGCGCGTGTGCAGCAGCTCAGCGTGCGCCAACGCGTCCGCGAGTGATGGTGAAACAGTGTTCATGCGACTCCTTGTGCGGGGTTCAATGCGGTGATGCGGGCGACAAAGCGGTCGCGTTGCGGGTTGTTGGCCAGCTCGGTCCAACTGGCGCCCAGTTCACCGCGCAGGGCCTCCAGTGCCGGCGGCAGCACATTCTGCTGCGGTTTTGCGGCCGGCGGCATGACCGCGATGGCCTCTGCCACTACATCGGGAAAACACGCCAGTACCAGGTCGCAACCAGCATGCAGGTGGGCAAGCACGCGCGCGCCGATGGACCCCGCCGCGCCGGCAGCAGCCATGCTGATGTCGTCGCTGATGATCGCGCCGGTAAAACCCAATTCGCCGCGCAGAATGCGTTTGACCCACACCGCCGAGTAACCCGCCGGCTGCGCATCCACGGCGGGATAGATCACATGGGCCAGCATCACGGCCTCGGCATGGGCGGCGATGCCATCCATGAACGGCAACAAATCGTCGCGGCGGATGACATCCAGGCTACGGTCGTCGACTGCCTGCGCCTTGTGCGTGTCAACCGCAACCGACCCATGACCCGGGAAGTGCTTGAGTACGCACCCCATGCCTGCCAGATGCATGCCACGTATGTAGGCTTGCGCCAACTCGCCGGTGGCGGCTGGAGCCGCGTGAAACGCGCGCAGGCCGATCGCGGCATTGCCGCGCGCCAGATCCACTACCGGGGCAAAACTGAAATCCACGCCACTGGCGCGCAACTCGCTGGCCATCACCCAGGCGTGTTCCTCGGCCAGTCGCACCGCTTCAGCCGGGTCACGATCGTACACCGCGCCGATCGCCGCCAACGGCGGCAGGCGCGTGAAGCCATCGCGGAAGCGCTGCACCGGACCGCCTTCCTGATCCACCGCGATCAACAGTCGCCCGTTGCCGGCCGCGCGGATCGCATCGCACAACGCCAGCAATTGCGCCCGCGACTGAAAGTTGCGCGAGAACAGCAATACCCCGGCGACGCACGGCGCAGCCAACCACGATCTTTCCTGTGCGGCCAGTTCCAGCCCGGCCACGCCGACCATCAACATGGCGCATCACCCGCGCTTTGCTCAGCCGCGGACCATTGTTGATACGGATGTGCGACCAGGCTGACGTTGTAATAACGACGCAAAGCGCTGACCTCCGGCCCCAGCCAGTGCGGCCGGGGGAATGGCGCATCGATGGCGGGCAGCTCGACCTCGGCGACCAGCAAACCCGCGTTTTCTGCAGCAAACTCGTCAATCTCGAACAGCGTGCCGTCGACGCGCACATGATGACGCGTCTTCTGCACCACTCCGCTGCACAGCGTGGTCAGCAGCGTTTCGGCATCGGCCAGCGGAATGGCATATTCGAACTCGGCGCGGGCGATGCCGGCGACAGCCTGCTTGATGTTGAGCCATGCGCGTCCCCCGGCGATGCGCACTCGCACCGAGGCTCGCGTGCGTTCCGTGCCGGGCAGTTCCTGTGCGCCCAGCAGGTAACCCTGGCGCATGGGCTCACTGCGCTCGATGGCCGACCGCCACGAGTCATCGCGCAACAGGAATTTGCGCTCGATCTCCATGGCCATCAGCACCACCTCCCGCTGGTCCTGTGCACGCTAGTCACGGGTAAACAGCGCGATGGATTCCACATGCGCGGTGTGTGGAAACATGTCCATGACACCCGCCGCCTGCAGGGTGAAGCCATGCTGGTGCACCAGTATGCCCGCATCGCGCGCCAGTGAGGCGGGATGGCAGGAAACGTACACCACGCGCCTGGTGGTCGCTTGCGGCAAGTACGCCAGCACGTGGTCGGCACCGGCGCGCGGCGGATCGAGCAGGAGTTTGTCCCATGGTCGACTCGCCCACGCGGCGGCATGCTGGTCCTCAAACAGGTTCGCGACATGGAAGCGCACGTTGGCAATGCCGTTATGCGCGGCGTTTTGCGCGGCGCGCGCCACCAGGTCTGCCTCGCCTTCCACACCAGCCACCACGGCTACGCGCCGGGCCAGCGGCAGCGTGAAGTTGCCCAGCCCGCAGAACAGATCCAGCACGCGGTCGGTTGGCTGCAAATCCAGCAACTGCAGCGCCAGCGCCACCATGCGCTGGTTCATGCCTGCATTCACCTGCACAAAATCCAGCGGCTGAAACTCCAGCTCGACATCGGCAAAGCGTGCATCGTCGCTATGAATGCTGAAGGCCAGGCGCGGGTTGTCCGGCCACAGCGGATGCACGCTGCTGTTGCCGCCAGGCTGCAGGTAGATCGCCAGACCATGCCTCTGGCCAAACGTGGTGAGCACCCCCAGATCGTGTTCGCTCAGCGGCTGCAGGTGGCGAAACACCAACGCCACCGTGTCATCACCGGCGGCAAATTCGATTTGTGCGATGGAATCGACGGCATCCAGCGTACCCAGCATGTCGGCCAGCAAACCCACCTTGGGGCCGATTACCGGATGCATGATCTCGCACTGGCGGATTTCAGCGACATACCGAGGGTTTTCGCGCTCGCGAAAGCCCACCAGTACGCGGCCCTTCTTCTCCACTTTGCGCACAGACAGCCGGCCCTTGCGGCGGTACGCCCAGGGTTGGTCGGTGAGCGGCGGCAACCAGGTCCGCGGTTCCACCTTGCCAATCCGCGTGAAATTGTCCGCCAGCGCGCGCTGCTTGCCGACAATCTGCGTGTCCGCGTCAAGGTGCTGCAGCGAACAGCCGCTGCACACGGCGTAATGGGCGCAACGCGGTTCCACGCGGTGCGGCGAGGGGACGAGCACTGCAACGAGATCAGCCTCATCAAAATTGCGGTGACGCTTGCGCACCTGCAACCGCACCGTCTCGCCGAGCAGCGCACCGGTGACGAACACCGTCTTGCCATCAACGCGCGCGACCCCGCGGCCATCGTGGCCCAGATCGCTGATAACCGCTTCAAACGGGGCGGACGAGGCGTGATTGGCTCGGGACATGGTGGGCAACTGGACCAAAGCGTACGGGTAGACCGGCCATTATTACCGATCCGCGCGCCGCCGCATCCCTGGCACTACCGCTGCGCCAGCAGCGGGGTGCCAACAGCGTGGCCCGAACGGCAGGCACTCGTGCACATCGCGCGCCATCTCTTCAGCGTTGCTTCCATGCGCCGCTGGCATCCTGGTAATACCAGCCGGCGCGTGCCTTCTCGATCCACGTCTTGGCAAACGTGGCACGGATTTGCGCTTCCCATTCCGGGTGACCATTCGCCTTGGCGATTTCGCGATACAGCGTGGCGCGATCACGGTTCTCGGCCGCCACGGCAGCGTTGGCCTGCGCGCGCTGACTCAGCGGCACCTTGGCCGCGTCGTGCACAGCTACCATGCCATCACGAGTGAAACCCACCGCGCCGCTGTCCAGCAATCCACTCAGCACGGACTTGAAACGTGTTTGCATGCTTGCACGCAACGCCGCGGTGACCGCCGTTTCAATCCGGATATCCGGTGTTTCGGCGGCATACGCAGCCGGCAACAACAGGTCCAGCAACATCGCCGACGGCTGTTTTTCGGTCGCAGGCGGGGTTTTGGGCGCCGGTTTGGCCGGGGCCGTCGGCTCGCCAAGCACATTGCCGATGAACTGATCCGCGGCTTTCTGCGCAGCAGCTTCGGGGAAATAGACGTTGATGGTGACGCAACCCACCAGCGTCACCGCAAGGCTGGTCAGAAGGATGTAGACGAGCTTGTGCATGCGGAACTCCAGGTGACGGGAATCAAATCGTTGCCGCGACGTACGCTCAACGCACTTCCGGGGCTGCGCCGCCGATGGCCTCGCGCAAACGCCGCACCAGCGTCGGCCAATCGACCTGGGTCTGATGGCCGACAACGTGCAGATGGGGCAGTCCACTGCCTTCAACAATAGTGTAGCCGCCGTCAGTTGTCTCCAAACCGCTCATCTGGCACACCGTACCTTGCAAGGTGCAGTTGAGGCCGATGCGTTTGTAACCGAACGTCTTGAACAGCTTCAACACCGCGCCCTGCAACCCGGCAGCAACGCCTCCCCCACCCACCGCGGCGAGATTGTTTACCGCACGCTGGCTGATGCGCCCGCCATCATCGGCCAGCAACCGCGCCTTGAACGCCACCGGGTTCCAGCCGACCAGACGCAAGCCATCGATGGTGCCATCCAGCCGGCCGGTAATGCCACCAAAGTCAAAGACACTGGTGATCGCGCCCAGATCGAGTTGCTGCATGGCAATGTCGGCAGTCAGCACCGGCGTGGCACCCAGTGGCTCCTGCAGGGAAAGCTTCGTCAAGTCGAGGTAACCGTCGAACAAGTTGGCCGACAACCCGCCATCCAGCTCAATGCGGTCATCGACCCAGCGCAGCGAAGGAATCGCGCCACCCAGCGTACCGGGGAATGCCGGCCAGCCCATCGCCTGGCTGAACGCGGCCATGTCCACCTTGGTCAGCGTCAGCGATGTGCTCAGGCGCTGACCACGTGCGGCGGCCGGGCGCCAGTCCAGGGTACCCACCCGCAGCGTGCCTTTCATCACCGGTACCGTCAGCGGCTGGCGCAAGGCAAGTGTGCCGTTCCGGCTCTGCCATGTAGACCGCGCGCCGCCGAACGGCAGCCGATAAAACTGCAGCGTGCGCCAGGCCAGCGTCGTCGCGGGGCGATCCGTATCACGCGCCCAATCCAGCGTGCCGCGCAAGCCGGTGATGGCCACGCGGCCGTCGGCATCGCGCAGATCCAGACCCGGGGTGCTGAAGGTGAAACTGTGCAGACCGTCGGCCTGCAAGTCGAGCCCACCATCCAGTTCGCCGGTGATGCCCGGCTGATGCAATCCCAGCGTGTCCAGCCATGCTTCGCCGTAGCGTAAATTGGCCGCCGGAAAGCTGGCATGAAAATCGGCCAGCAGCAACGTCGTCAACGCCCCTTTGGCATCGAAGCCAAGCGCGCCATCCAGTTGCAGTGCATCGGGGTCATTCACGTGCAAGTGGTTGAAGGCGATCGCTCCCCGCTGTGCCGTGGCGCGCAGCCCCAACTGCACCGCGTGATCTGGCAGCCGCGCGTAGAGCGGGCCAAGCAACACCTCCCCACCGCTGAGGCTGGCATCCAGGTCCACCCGCGCGGGCCCGTGGGTCGTGTCCAGGCTGTAGCGCCCAGCCGCGCCCAGGTTCAGGGCAGCCAGCGTGCCGGTGGGCGTGTCGAACGCGACTTGAGCCACTGCAAACGTGCCGGAAGACTGCAAGCCTTGATTGCGCAGGTCCAGTGCCAGATCAGCAGTCATCTGGCCCGCCGTCATGCGTCCTGACCAGATGGTACTGAGCAGGCCCTGCAACCACTCGGCAGGCAGGTCTTTCAGGGTGATCTGGGCGTGGGTGGTCTGGTCCAGTGGCAGCCACGCACCGATCTGCGCGGCGCCCTGGCGCAAATCGACCACCAGGGTATTGGCCAGCGCATTGACGGTAATCCCGACGCTGGCCTTGCTCAGGGCCCCGCCGGGCGCAGCGCCGAGACGCATATTGCCGGCAAATATCCAACGCAGGCGGTCATCGCGCCGCATGGTGCCATCGACGGTCAGTGCCAAACGGCGCCAACCCATTGCCGGCACGCTGACCTGCGCTGCAATCGCGTGCACGCGCACGCCGCCATCCGCATTTTCGTCAACGCTGGCTGTCAGCCCGCGCAAGGTGATACCGGGGGCGCTCACTTCCTGGGCCTGCAGCAGCACTTTCGCCTGCGCGCATGGCCACCCGCCGAGACCCAGCAAAGCGACACAAAGCAAAAAAGCGTGATGTGATCCGGTGCCCATGCGCGACCATTCTGCCAAACTCAGCTGAACGACAAGGATTCAACGCATGTGCAGTGAGAAGACTGCGCGGTTCCATCATGGCACCACACATGCCGCCACACGCGTACTGCTGGCGGACGACGATCTTGCCAGCCGACGCTTTCTAGGCGACGGCCTGCGGCAGATGGGCGTTCAAGTGCATACCTGCAGTCATGGCCTGCAGGCACTGCAAGTGGCGTGCGCCGAACACTTCGACCTGCTGTTGCTCGATTGCCGCATGCCCGGGGCCGGCGCCCCGGAGATCCTGGCCGCACTGCGGGCCAATCCCGACGCGGCATCGTACGCCAGCATTGCGGTGGCCAGCAGCGCCGAGGATGAGTCGGAGGAACACCGGCTGGCCTTGCTGGCGGTCGGCTTCAGCGGCATCCTGCGCAAACCCTGCACGCTCGCGCAACTGCGCCAGACACTGGCCCTGGTTCCAACCGCCGCCCACGCGAACTGCGTGCTGGACGACGACACTGGCCTGTGCGCCAGCGGCGACTACGCGACGCTGCGTGCGCTGCGCCAATTGCTGCGTGAGGAATTGATCATGCTGGATCAGCGGCTGGATACGCTTGCAGGTGATCGCGTTGCGCTGGGCGAACGCCTGCATCGTTTGCGCGCGGCATGCGGTTTTTGTGGTGCGGACGAACTGGCCGCCGCCGCGCAGGTCCTGCAAGGCATATCCCGGCACACCGGCCCGGACAGCGCCGAATTGGGAAGTTTTCGCGCTGCATTGCAGGCCACGCTGCACGCGCTGAGCGACTGAACGGACAACTCAGCGCCGCGAGCCGGCCATGGCCAGCACACGCCACGAGCGAAGCTCGCCACCACCCAGGTGGAAACGGATGACCGCGCGCATCATGTCGCGCAACGCCAGCAGACCGCGACTGTCGGGCGGACGATCGCTGGACAGCGCCAACAGGTCGCTGCCAAGCAAGGCCTGACTGCTACCCGCCACGCAACGTACCGCGCCCTCGCCCACGTGATAGCGGTAGCTCGCTTCCGGCTCCAGCGGTTCGCCGGTTTGCGCATCGAACTGCAATGGCAACGCATAGCCGATGGCATCCAGCAAGTCACGTTCAAACCGGCGCAGCGTCCATGCCAGCGGCTCGGCGCCAGCCAACCGGGCCAGCGTCCGCGCATACGCCGCAAACAGCAGTGGCGATGGATCATTGCGCCCTGTCATGCGCACCACCAGTTCGTTGAGATACAAACCGGCAAGTGCGGCGTCGCCAGTGATCGACAGTGACGCGCCAGCGACTTCCAGCGCCGTCAACGTAGCCAGCTCGCCGCGCATCAGCAGGTCCATGCTCAGGCCCTGAAACGGCTCGAGTTGCGCGCGACTCAAGCGTGCACGCTCACCGCGCACGCCACGCGCCACCACCCCGACTCGCCCGTGGTCACGCGTCAGACATTCCAGCAACAACGAAGTCTCGCGATACGCGCGCGCATGCAGGACATAAGCAGGTTGTTGTTCAGTACGCATGGGTTCGAAGTGGCGAGCAACAAGCGGAACGGGACACGACTGGCTCCATCCGCCCGCTCGGCAAGCGCTATTGTGTCAGGGAAGCGCTGAACAGGTAATCGATCGGCTCGGACGCACGGCGGCCGACTGCCCTGGCTCGCGCAGGTCGGTCGCACCGGGTAACGACCCAGCTTGCCCAGCCCATCCTCGGCGGCAACCAGCTCTGCGTGCCAATGCCTTGCGCTGCGGGTGGTTCCGTTCCCCGCCTCAATCCGTATAACCAAAGTTCTTCAGCATGGTCTCGTCGTCCACCCAGCCCTCGCGCACTTTTACCCACAGCTTGAGGAAGACTTTGCGTTCGAACATGCGTTCCATGTTGTGCCGCGCTGCCGAACCGATCGCCTTGAGCTGGGCTCCGGCCGCGCCGATCACGATGGCTTTCTGCCCCTGGCGCTCGACCCAGATGGTGGCGTGGATTTCCGCCAAGCCGTCGGGGCGATCGTGGAACTGGTCGATCTCCACCGTCGTGGCATAGGGCAGCTCCTGGTCGAGGCGCAACATGAGCTGCTCGCGCACCATCTCGGCGGCAAGGAAACGTTCGCTGCGATCCGTCACCTCGTCGGGGCCGTACACCGCGGGCCGCACCGGCAGGCGATGCAGGATGGCGCGCTCAAGCGCTCCCAGCCCCTGTTTCTTCAACGCGCTGACGTAATGAATTTCATCGTATTGATGTTTGTCGGTGAGCCCCGCCACGAACGGCAACATCACCGTCTTGTCCTTGTTCAAATCAACCTTGTTGATCACCAACAGACGCGGTGAAGACTGTTCCAGCAGTGCCGTGTACAGCGCCTCGTCTTCGTCGGTCCAGCGGCCAGCCTCGATCACCTGCACCGCCACGTCGACATCATCGATCGCGGCGCGCGCGGCGCGATTCAAGCTGCGATTCATCGCACGTTTGGCCCCGCGATGCAGGCCGGGCGTGTCGACATACAGGATCTGGCCGGCCGTACTGTTGGCGATGCCCAGGATGCGGTGACGTGTGGTCTGCGGCCGCGGGCTGACGATGGACAGACGAAAGCCGATCAGTGCATTCAACAGCGTCGATTTGCCCACATTCGGCCGTCCGGCAAGCGCTACCAGACCACAACGAAAGTCGGCTTCGACGGGCGCGGCGGTGGAATCCGGTTCGTGGGTCATGGCACAAAATGCTCGGCGATTCGATTGCCAAGTGTAGTGCGTCACCGCAAGTTTTCGACCGGCAAAGAGCAGCGGGCTTGATCGCCACTCATGCAGCGTTGGCTGTCGCGCCATGTTCACAAACGGTTGCGCAACGTGTGCTGACTGCACAGCGACTGATCACCCGGCGCTGTGCCCCAATCGGCATCCGACAGACAGGTGAACATGCAGCGTTTCATCACCGCAGCAGGATTGACCTTGCTGATGCTGGCACTGGGCGCCTGCTCGCCGCCACCGGCCGTGCGCAAACAAGCGTCGCGGGCGTTGCCACCCACCACGTCCACCTCGGCCGCGCGGTACGTGCACGCCGAGGCGGACCAGCACCAGGCCGAGTCTGGCTTCCGCCTGCTCACGCGCAGCACCAATGCGCTGATGAGCCGGGTGGCGCTGGCCGACCACGCGCAACACTCGCTCGACCTGCAGTACTACATCTTCAACAACGATGCGACCGGACGGCTGATGGCGCAGCGGCTGCTGGTGGCGGCCGATCGCGGCGTGCGCGTGCGTCTGCTGGTCGACGACATCAACGCCGGCAGCGCCATCGACCTGTTTGATGCGCTGGACACGCACCCGGACATCGAAGTGCGCCTGTTCAACCCGTTCGCCACGAAAAAGCCGTCCCTGTTGTCCAAGGCCACCCAGTTTTTGCTCGACGCGCACCGGCTCAACCGCCGCATGCACAACAAGTCGTTCATCGCCGACGGCAACGTGGCGATCGTCGGCGGGCGCAATATCGGCGATGCCTACTTCGATGCGGGCGACGGCACCAGCTTCCGCGACCTCGACCTGATTGCGATCGGGCCGGTGGTGCAGCAGGCGTCGCATGCCTTTGACGAGTATTGGAACTGCGAGGCCGCCTACCCGGTCAAGGCGTTTTCCGGCAAACACGCCGACCACTACGACCTGGCCACGCTGCGCGCACAGCTTGGCCACGATGCGCGCACGTTCGCGCAATCGGACTATGCGCAGGCGACGCTGGACGAACTGCCGAACGGTGCCTCCGCCGATCGCCCCGGCAAGTGGTTCTGGGGCCCGGCCCGGCTGGTGGCCGACCAGCCGGCAAAGATCGATGCCGGGCCCGAACAGTCGCAACTGCGCATTGGGCCGGACATCAAGGCCATGACCGACAGCGCGCAGCGGGAACTGTTGATAATTTCGCCGTACTTCGTCCCCGGCGACAGCGGCGCCAGCTACCTCGACGCACTCGCCAAGCGCGGCGTGATCGTCAAGGTATTGACCAACTCGCTCGCCTCCAACGACGAACCGGCGGTATACGCGGGCTACTCGCGCTACCGCCGCCCGCTGCTGAAAGGCGGCGTGCAACTGTACGAACTGCGCCCTGCCGCCGGCGCACCACAACCAGCCACCGCGGGCGGCACTTCGTCCGGCGTCAGCCTGCATGCCAAGGCGGTCGTGGTGGATCGGCAACAAGTGTTTATCGGCTCGATGAACATGGACGCCCGCTCCAAACTGCTCAATACCGAGATGGGCATCATCGTCGACAGTCCACCGCTGGCCGCAGCGGTGACCAGGTTTTTCGACACCGCCACCCTGCCGGACAACGCTTACCACGTGGTACTGAAAGCCAACGGCTCGGCCCACGGCGGGGCCATGCAATGGCAGGCCAGCGACAACGGCAAACCGCTGAGCTACGACCATGACCCTGGCGCCACCACCAGCCGGCGGGTGGAAGCACAGCTACTCAAACTGCTGCCCCTCGAAAGCCTGCTCTGACCAACCCCGAGGGCCGAAAGATGTTGCAATTTTCGCCGGAACGCAGGGTGGACACGGCCCGTTGTTCTTGCGCAGCACACGGCGGCATGGGGAAAACGCCGGGGGCAGTGCCCGCCCTGCGAAGCTGTCGTCGCGGCCAAATCCGGACACGGCCAACTGCTGTCATTGAATGGACCACGCCATGTTTTCCACTGCGAACCCCGCGCTTGTCACTTCCGTCCGGATTTATCTGCGCCGCCTGGTGGGCACTTGGGTGCTGTGCGCTTTCATGTTGTCGCCGGCGGCTCTTGGCCAACGCAGCGCAACGCTGCAGCCTACCGAACAGCAAAAGATCGATTACCTGATCACGACCGTGGCGACGCTGCACGACGCTGTTTTCATCCGCAACGGCACCGCTTACGACGCATCGCGCGCGGCGGCGCACATGCGCGTGAAACTGCGCTTCGCCGGCAGCCGCGTGAAGACGGCCAACGACTTCATCATTTACTGCGCCACCAGCTCATCGGTATCCGGGATCAACTACACCATCCGCTTCAGCAACGGCCTCGAAGTCGACGCCGCCACCTATTTGCGTGGCAAACTCGCTACGTACACTCGGAACCACCCCAGTCACCCACACTGACCGTCGTGTGCGTCACACGGGTCGCACAAGCCGTCGCATGGCCCAAAGCATGCACCGGTCAAACCGCCACCGCAGCACGGCGCAACATCCCCGCGACATGCGGCGGCGCGTCGATTGCTTTTGGCCAGCAACCGACAACCGCCGTGGCATCACCGTGGCCGCAGTTGGTATTCTGATGGACACATCGGGTCCTGCGCGACGGGTCCTGCGCGACGTGTACCGGTTGCCGCCGCAACCCTACGTCGACTCGACGGGGCGCGCGAGCCAGCTGACGGCATCGCCAAAGGCGTCGCCGTAGGTGACATCGCGATCGATGGCGATGCCGTTGACCACATCGGGCGCTGTGTTGACGCGCTGCACAAGTTGGTAGCCACGATGCGGGAGGTCCGGCACGTCGCTGCCGGAACGCCAGTAGTGCCTGGTCTGCAGGCGCCAGTACAACGCATCGCCATCGAGGCCGCAGTTGGCGCCAACGTAGAGGCCGGGGACATAACCGGCAGCGGCGACCGGGGCAAACCACGCATTGCAATAGGCAATCACGTCCGCACTGTCGACGCCACCGCGCACCCCTTCCAGATCGAGCCAGACCAGCAACCCGGGCGGCAGCCCCACCGTCTGTGCGTTGGTGGCAGCGGTGGTGCCGTATTGGGCGCCGCGGGCCGCACCCGGCAACCAGCCCGCACGCATGGCGTGTTGCACTACCATCAAGCCCAGGCCGCCGGCGAGGATGGCTTGCGCTTCCGCATGGGACAAGTCGCCGGCAGCCTGCGGGCTCGTGCGCGACAGGTAACGCACGCAAAAACCGAACCCACTTTGCCGGAACGCAGTCGCAGCGGCGACGGACAGGTGCGTGGTCGTGTCAAATCCCTGCACGCCCGGGGTGGCCTGCACAATCTGGCCCGGCAAGAAAGGCATGGCAATGATCCTCCCGCGCGAAGAGCGGCACGAAACGCCGTCGGGCTTATTCAAGCACACGTTGACATGCCCGAAACGCCGACCGGCAACCGTGCCATCGCACGCTCGTTATCCGTCGCGCCAGCCAACCCGGCGCCTGGCACCGCAAAACAGGCAGAATGGGACATCCACCCTTGTCCAGGAGTAGCGCCGTCCGTGAACACGTCCCAGCCCATCCATCCGGACCCCGCCACCCTGCCCAGCGAGCGCAGCGTTGCCAAGCAATTGTTCCTTGGCAACATAGTGGAAGAAAACCTGTTCCCCTATCCGCAAATCCGCGCGCGCGACAAGGAAATGCTGGGCGCGATGACCGACGCGATCGATCAGTTTCTCAATGACAAGACCGCCGCACTGAAGCAGTACGATCGCGACGCGGAGCAGCCGGCGGAATTCATCCAGGCACTGCGCGACATGGGCTTGTTCGGCTTGATCATCCCCGAGGCATTCGGCGGGCTGGAATTGTCCAACGGCGCGTACGCCCGGGTGCTCGGCCAGACCAGCAGCCACGACAGTTCGGTGTCGCTGACGATCGGCGCGCACAGCTCGATCGGCATGAAGGGCTTGCTGTTGTTTGGCAGCGACGAGCAGAAGCAGCGTTATCTGCCAAGGCTGGCCACGGGTGAAATGATCGCCGCGTTCTGCCTCACCGAAGCGGGCGCCGGTTCGGATGCCGCGTCGATCCGCACCAAGGCCACGCGCAACGACGACGGCAGCTGGACGCTGAGCGGCGAGAAAATCTGGATCACCAACGGCGGCATCGCGGACTTCTATACGGTGTTTGCGCGCACCGATACGGCCGAGGGCAAGATCACCGCGTTTCTGGTCGAGGCAGCGTGGCCCGGCGTCAGCCACGGTCCGCACGAGGACAAGATGGGTATCCGCGCCTCGTCCACCACCACCGTCGCGTTCGCCGATGTGCGGGTACCGCCAGCGAATGTACTCGGCCCGGTCGGCAAGGGCTTCAAGGTGGCGATGAGCATCTTGAACAGCGGCCGCACCGGCCTGGGCGGCGGTGCGGTGGGTGGCATGCGCTCGCTGATCCGCCTGGCCAGCGCACAGGCAAAAGAGCGCAAGCAGTTCGGCGCGCCGATTGCGGAATACGGCCTCGTGCGCGAGAAGATCGCGCAGATGACCGTGGATTGCTTCGCCGCCGAAAGCGCAGTGTGGGTCGTCGCGCACTTGATCGACAGCGGCGCCGCCGATTACTCGGTGGAGGCGGCGATGAGCAAGGTGTTTGCCAGCGAGGCCGTGCAGCGCGCGTCCTACGAGGCGTTGCAGATTGCCGCCGGCAACGGTTTCATGCGCGATTTTCCGTACGAGCAGATCACCCGCGA